>NZ_LZLE01000246.1 GCF_001673155.1 Mycobacterium sp. 1423905.2
GCGTTTGCACCGCACGTATTGGATCTGACGGTCGAGGAAGGCATCGCCAACGGCGTCGACGAGATTCGCCGGGCGGTGCGTTACCAGATCAAGCACGGCGCGCAATTGATCAAGGTGTGTTGCTCGGGTGGGGTCATGTCGCTCACCGGACCGCCTGGCGCTCAACATTATTCGGATGACGAGCTGCGCGCCATCGTCGACGAGGCGCACCGCCGCGGGCTGCGGGTGGCCGCGCACACCCACGGCGCCGACGCCGTCAAGCATGCGGTCGCCGCCGGGATCGACTGTATCGAGCACGGCTTCCTCATCGACGACGAAGCGATCGCGATGATGGTCGAGAACGGCACGTTCCTGGTGTCGACGCGGCGACTGGCCGAGGGTATGGACGTCTCGCACGCTCCCCCGGCCCTACAGGCCAAGGCCGCCGAAATGTTCCCAAAGTCGCGCACCTCGATACTGGCCGCCTATGAGGCCGGCGTGAAGATCGCCGTAGGCACCGACGCGCCCGCGATACCGCACGGCCGAAACGCCGATGAACTTGTCACGCTTGTCGATTGGGGCCTTGCGCCCCTTGCGGTGCTCAGGGCGGCGACGGTGACCGCCGCCGAATTGATCAACGTCACCGACCGGGGACGCCTGGCCGTGGGCCAGCTGGCCGACATTATCGCCGTACCAGGAGACCCCCTAGAGGACATCACCGTTACCCGCAATGTCAGCTTCGTCATGAAAGGCGGCAAGGTTTATGCCCACCAGAACTGACGACTTGGTGGAAATCCAGCAGTTGCTGGCCCGGTATGCCGTGACGATCACCCAGCAGGACATCGACGGGCTGGTTAATGTCTTCACCCCAGACGGCACCTACAGCGCCTTCGGCGACACCTACCGCCTCGACCGATTCCCCGAGTTGGTGGCTGCGGCGCCAAAAGGCCTGTTTCTCACCGGAACCGCTGTCGTGGAGCTCAACGGCGACTCGGCCAGCGGTACCCAGCCGCTGTGCTTCATCGAACATGCCACCCACGACATGCGGATCGGGTACTACCGCGACACATACTTGCGCACCGCCGATGGGTGGCGCCTGAAGACCCGCGCGATGACGTTCATCCGCCGCAGCGGCGTGCATGACTCCGGTCGACCGCATGCGGTCGGCCGTCCCCAACCGTGAACGTCGAGCAGTTCCGCGCGGACTTACGCGTCTGGCTTGACGAGGCTGACCTGACCCCAGGACCTGACCACTCGCTGCCTGCCCAGCTGAAGCAATTGGCCCGGGTGCACGGCGCCCTTTATGACGCCGGCTGGATGCGTTATGGCTGGCCGGAGAACGTCGGCGGATTGGGTGGCCCTCCCTTGCTGCGCGCGATCGTCGGTGAAGAGGTGGTCGGCCGCCGGCTCGCCGAACCCGGCCCCTATTCGATGGTCGAAGTGCTCGCACCGACCATGATCGATTACGCCCCGACCGAACTTGCCGCGCAGATGGTGCCCCGCTTGCTCAGCGGTCGCGAGCAGTGGTGCCAAGGGTTCTCCGAGCCCGGCTCCGGCAGCGACCTGGCGTCCCTTACCACCCGCGCCGTGCCCAACGGTGACAATTGGATCGTCAACGGGCAGAAGGTTTGGACCAGCTTCGCGCAGTTCGCGACGCGCTGCATTCTGCTGACCCGAACCGCGCCCGGCCACGACGGAATCACGGCCTTTTTCGTCGACCTGGACAGCCCCGGCATCACCATACGACCGCTGCACACCATGCACGGAGTCGACGAATTCTGCGAGGTCTATTACGACGATGTCGTGATTCCGTCTGAGCGGATGCTCGGTGAGCCGGGGGATGGCTGGCGGCTGGCGATGGACCTGCTGCCCTACGAGCGCTCGACCTGCTTTTGGCAGCGCATCGCCTACCTCTACGCGCGATTCGACCAACTCGTGGCCGACGCCCAAGACGATGACGAGTTATCGCTTGGCACTGCTTATTTGGCGCTGCACACCCTGCGCTGCCGGTCGCGGGCGACCCAGCACCGGTTGGTCGACGGAGCCCGGCTGGGACCGGAGACCTCGATCGACAAGGTCTTGCTGGCCACCGCCGAGCAGCGACTCTATGACACCGTCCACGATCTGCTGCCTGGCACCGTGGAACTCGACGACACCGAGTGGCGGCCGGAATACCTGTACTCGCGTGCGGCCACCATCTACGGCGGTACCGCCGAAATTCAGCGCAATATCATCGCCCGCCGGTTGCTCGACCTGGGAAAGGAGTGACTGCGTGGACGAGTCGTTGCGCCTGTTGGCCGAATCGCTGCGGGCCACTATGGCCACCGCCTCGGGCCGCGAACTGGACGCCGCTTTGGTCGACCTCGGTTGGCGCGAGATGCTCGATGAAATACCCGAAACCGCAATACCTTTGGTATTCGGCCTACTCGGTGAAACCGGTGCGCAGGCGCCCATTGTCAACGATGTCGTGCTGCGTTGCGCTGGGCGGGCTCCGGGCGGCACGGTCGCCTTACCCTATGCCGGTGGATCGTGGGTGCGGTGGGAACGCACCGATCAGACCGGCCAGGCGCTCGATGGCCTCCCGATCCGGCGGGTGCCTGCCGGTGAACCGGTGCCACTGGCCGCCGGACGTCGGGCACTGGGCTGGTGGCTGCTCGGCACCAGCCGGGCAATGCTGAACCTCGCCCGCCAGCACGCATTGGATCGCGTCCAGTTCGGGAGACCGATCGCATCCTTCCAAGCGATACGGCACCGGCTGGCCGAAACGCTCGTCGCGATCGAAGGCGCCGAAGCAACCCTGCAGTCCGCCCAGGAAACCGAGGACCTCGCCTGTTTGCTGGCCAAGGCAGCCGCCGGCCATGCCGCGTTGACCGCGGCCCGCCATTGCCAGCAGGTGCTCGCTGGTATCGGTTTCACCGCCGAGCACGCGCTGCACCATCACGTCAAGCGGGCTCTGGTGCTCGACGGGCTGCTCGGTAACACGCGTGAACTCACTCGCGAGGCGGGGAAGACGTTGCGCGACAACGGTTTCGCGCCTCGTTTGGTGCAGCTCTAGGGCATCGGACTGTCAATTGCGGGGCAAACCCAGCACCCGCTCGGCGACGATGTTGCGCTGAATCTCAGAGGTGCCACCGGCGATGGTCCCGGCGAAGCTGCGCACGTACCGGTCGAACCAGCTGCCGAAGTGGCTGTCGAGATTCAGCGGAGCGAACGGAGCGGTCAATGCCGGATGCACCAGCCCGTCATTACCCGCGGCGTTCAACGCGTCCTCCGAAGCACGCTGCAACGCCTCCGAGCCCAGCAACTTCAACACCGACTGTGCGGGGACGTCCTCTTCACCGCGGGCGGCTTTGGCCAGCGTTGCCGATCCCAGCAGTCGCATGGCTTGGGTGTCCATCACTAAGGTGGCGTAGTGATCCCGCTCGACTGGGCCAGTCGGCGTGAAATCAACGGTGAGGTAATGCAATAGGTCGGCGTAGTCCTTCCACAGCATGGCGCGTTCATGGCCGAGGGACCCGGTGGCGACGTGCCATCCCCGGTTGAGGGGACCCACCAGGTTCTCGGCCGGAACCCGTACATCGGTGAAGAACACTTCGTTGAAATCCACATCATCGCGACCACACACCGACGGGAACGGCCGTCGCACCACACCGGGGGTGTCCGTGGGAATCAGTAACACGCTGATGCCCTTGTGTTTTGGCGCATCGGGATCGGTGCGCACGAAGGTCAACAGCACGTCGGCGTCGTGCGCGCCTGAGGTCCAAACCTTCTGGCCGTTGACCACGAAGGCATCACCGGCTCGCACCGCGCGGGTTTTCAACGACGCCAAGTCAGATCCCGCCCCGGGCTCACTCATACCCAGCGAGGCGGTCTTCTCGGCCCGCAGAATAGGGACCGCCCACCGCTGTTTCTGCTCCGGCGTTCCGAACGTCAACAACGAGGCCGCGATGATGCCGACCCCCTGCGGGTTGAACGTCAGATAGATCCGCCGCCGCGCCAGCTCTTCCAGATGGACGTATTGCTGCAGTAGGGACGCGTTGCGACCGCCGAACTCCGGCGGATTGCCCGGCAACAGCCAGCCGTGGTCGAACAGCTTGCGCTGCCACCGTCCGGCCCAGTCCGGAATGTGTGAACACGATCTCGGGCGCTCGCATCCTGCCGCCTCCGCGGGCAGATGTTGTTCGAGGAAGGCGACGAATTCGGTGCGAAATTCTTCTACTTCGGCGTCAAAAGTCAGCTGCATGGGGTTCTGGGCGCTCCGCTCTCTTGATCGCGCTTCCCAAACACACGTGTAAGAGAATAGTATTCTCGCCGTGAGGAAGTTACAATCTCCAACACATCGTCCGTGAGGGGGTCGAGCGCAGCGATGGCACGGCGTTCTCCGGTACAGTCCAATCATGTTCTCCCCTCGCGGCAATCGACCGAGACGACCGTGACCAATCCGAGCGAAGAGCCGGCCTGGAAGCAGCGTGCCGTCGAGCGATCCATCAAGACCGCGAAATTGCGGGCAGCGCAGCGCGTTCAGCGGTTCTTGGACGCGGCCCAGGCGATCATCATCGAGAAGGGCAGCACGGACTTCACCGTCCAAGAGGTCGTCGACCGGTCCCGCCAGTCGTTGCGCAGCTTCTACCTGCAGTTCGACGGCAAACACGAACTACTGCTGGCGTTGTTCGAGGATGCGCTCAGCCGGTCGGCCGACCAGATTCGCGCCGCCACCGAAAGCCACACCGATCCGCTGGAGCGGCTCAAAGTCGCTGTCGAGCTGCTGTACGAGGCCTCCCGTCCCGACCCGACGGCCAAGCGGCCCTTGTTCACCGATTTCGCCCCGCGGCTGCTCGTCACTCATCCGGCCGAAGTGAAAGTTGCGCACGCTCCGCTGGTGGCGTTGCTCACAGAACTCATGGAGGCGGCCAGCGAGGCCGGCCAACTACGTCCCGAAATCAACCCCAAGCGGGTGGCGGCCATGACCATGCAGACGGTCATGTTCATCGCCCAGTCCAGCGGCGGCTCCGACGACGCCACCGTGCATCCCATCACCGCCGAGGAAGTATGGGACTTCTGCTCACGCGGATTCGCTGGCAGCGCAGACTGAGCCCAGTCCAAACGCACACAATCCTTTATCGGTTCACCGATACAAGTGCGGATATCGCACGGCATTGAGCCGCGCCTAGGAGAACGCTATTCTCCGTAACTAAGAACCCCGAATGGCTGAAATGTATCTCTCGTTGACACTAGTTGGCGGTGATGACAGAGTTTGGTTCCGGCGGAAGGCGATAGCTTGTGACAGTCAGCGCAGCCAACGACGTCTACTTCGACCCGTATGACGTCGAACTGAATGCCGACCCCTACCCGATGTTTCGCCGGCTGCGCGAAGAGGCGCCGCTGTATTACAACTCCCAACACGACTTCTATGCGCTCAGCCGGTTCGCCGACGTCAACCGGGGCATCGTGGACTACGCGACCTTCAGCTCGGCCAAGGGCGCAATCCTCGAACTGATCAAGGCCAACATCGACATCCCGCCCGGTGTGCTGCTGTTCGAGGACCCGCCGATCCACGACGTTCATCGAAAGCTGCTGGCGCGGATGTTCACCCCGCGCAAGATCAACGAGCTCGAACCGCAGATTCGCGAATTCTGTGCTCGCAGTTTGGATCCGCTTGTCGGCACCGGCCAGTTCGACTTCGTCACCGATCTCGGTGCACAGATGCCAATGCGTGTGATCGGCATGCTGCTCGGCATACCCGAAGAATTCCAAGAGGCTGCTCGCGATCGGGCCAACGCCAACCTGCGCACCGAGGCCGGCAAACCGATGAACGCCTCCGATGAAAACATCATGAACGGCGAATTCTTCGGTCAATTCAT
>NZ_LZLE01000247.1 GCF_001673155.1 Mycobacterium sp. 1423905.2
CTGTGGCAGCCATCGCAGCTCGCCTTGCCGCTGTGCACTCGGCCGCTGCGCCGGTGATCTCCGCGGTGGTGCCGCCGCCGGCCGCGGCCCGGGGAGCTTCGGTGGTGGCCTGGTAGGTGCTCATCGTGGTGGCGGCCTGGGTCCACATGCGCGCGTAGTCGGCCTCATTGACCGCGATGGGAATGGTGTTGATGCCGAAGAAGTTGGTGGCGACCAGTGCGGCGTGCACCGCATGATTGGTGGCCAACTCGGCCAGGGTGGGCATCTCCGCCAAAGCGGCACTGTAGGCCGCGGCCACCATCTCGTGCCCGGCCGCCGTCTCGGCGCTGAGGATGCTGGCCAAGTTCAGCCATTCCAGGTAGGGGCCATGCGCGGCCAGATACGTCGAGGCCGTCGAACCTTCCCAAACCTGTTGCGACGCAGCCAGAACCGCGGACAATTCGGTCGCCGCTGCCTGATACTCGGTGCTCAACGCCGTCCAGGTCTGGGCGGCGGCCAGCAGCGGACCCGGCCCGGGGCCGGTGCTCAGCAGGGCGGAATGCACCTCCGGCGGAAACGCCATCCATACCGGCGCCAGCATCTACTCACCCAGGTAGGTCGATGCGGCCGCCGCGTCGCCGGCGGCATAACCCGCACCCGCCTGCGCGACACCGATCCCCGCTCGAACCAGCACCTCGACGCCGCGGTCCACCACGGCCTGGTGGCGGCTGCCATAACTACTGAAGTCCAGGGCCGACTCCACCGAGACCGGGTCGGCCGCCGGCGGCACCACCGCGGAGATCACCGGCGCAGCGGCCGAGTGCACAGCGGCAAGGCGAGCTGCGATGGCTGCCACAGCCGCACTGGTCGCCGCCAGCCCTTCGGGAACAACGAGCATATGCGGAACAATACCCCCGGAAGTCGGGTAAGCGCGGAGTTATTGCGCTGTAGATTCCGCAGTTGCGGATGTCAGGGAGTGTCGACGATAACGTTGGTCGCCTTGACGACGGCCACCGCGATGCTGCCGGCTTCCAGCTTCAGTTCGCGCGCGGCCTCGGCGCTCATCAGCGATACCACCGTGAAGGGCCCGCACTGCATCTCGACGTGCGCCATAACTTTGTCCATGACCACTTTGGTGACCAGACCCACGAAGCGGTTGCGCGCGGAGCTGCGGACCTTCAGCGGGTTTGGCGGCAGCCGCGCGGCGTTACTGCGGGCGAACTCCGCCAACGCGTCGCCGGCGATCACCTTGCGGCCGGATTCGTCGGTGCCGACCGGCAGACTGCCCTGATCGATCCACCGCCGTACGGTGTCGTCGCTGACGCCCAGCAGTTCGGCCGCCTCCCGGATCCGCAACTTGGGCACGGTCTGACTACAGCGTCTCGTCGAGTTCACCGAGCCGGTCGGTCAACCGCAGATTCTCCGAGTAGTCGACCGGGCAGGCGATCAATGTCACGCCGTCGTCGTCGAGCGCCTTCTTGAGCGTGGGCAACAATTCGTCGGCGCTGTTGATCCGATATCCCTTGGCGCCGAAGCTCTCCGCGTAACTGACCACGTCGGGATTGTTGAACGACACGTAGTGGTGCTCGCCGAGTTCGAGGTCCATCTTCCATTCGATCAGGCCGTATCCGCCGTCTTCCCAGATCAGCACGACCAGCGGAATCTTTTCCCGAACAGCGGTTTCGATCTCCTGGGAATTCATCAGGAACGCACCGTCACCGACGACGGCCAGCACCTTGGCGTCGGGCCGGGCCAGCTTCACCCCCATCGCGCCGGGTAACGCAAATCCCATGGTGGACAAGCCGTTTGACACCAAGCAGGTGTTCGGCTCGAAGGTCGGGTACAACCGGGCCATCCACATTTTGGTGGCTCCGGTGTCGACCAGCACCACATCACCACGGCCCAACGCGGCGCGCGTGTCGGCGACCACCCGCTGCGGCGCCAGCGGATACCGCGAATCCTGTTGCCCGCGAGTGAATTCCTCGTCGAGCAACCCGGACCCCGGTTCGTCCTCGTAGCCCTTGAAGCGGTGGCCGGCCAGCTCGTCGGTCAGCGCGTTCAGCGAGTCGCTGATGTCGCCGATGATGCCTACGTCGACCGAGTAGTGCACGTCGACCTCGGCGGGAAAGCGGTGGATGTGGATGATCCGCTTGTCGCCCTGCGGGTTGATCCGGACCGGGTCGAACTCCTGCAACTCGTAGCCGACCGCGATGACCACGTCGGCGTTGTCGAATCCGAAGTTGACGTAGTCGTGCGCCATGAACCCCAGCGTGCCGATGCTGTTGGGGTGATCGTCGGGCATGACGCCTTTGCCGTGGAACGAGTTCGCCACCCGCACTCCGGTCTTGTCGGAGAACCGGATCAGCGCATCGGTGGCGTTGCCGCGAGCAGCACCATGACCGGCCAGCATCACCGGCCGCTGCGCCTTGCGCAGGATCTCCGCGGCGCGGCTCACCTGTCCCGGCGCGGGTGCGTCGGGCCGGACGACGTTACGCGGCAACGGGGTCAGGTCGTAGTCGGTGTCGTCGCCGTCGACGTGCTCGGGTACTGCCAGGTAGACCGCGGCGGGCCGTTCGGTCTCGGCGAGCTTGAACGCCTTGCGAATCATCTCCGGCAGGGCGCGGCTGGTCGGGACGCTGGCCGACCAGCGGGTGATCGGGGCGAACATGGACACCAGATCGACGTACTGGTGGGATTCCTTGTATTCGCGGTCCTGGCCGACCTGCGCCGAGATGGCCACCAGCGGCGTGCTGTTGGTGGTGGCGTCGGCGACCCCGAGCTGCATGTTGATCGCCCCCGGGCCCAGCGTCGAGGAAACCACCGCCGCGCGGCCGGTGACCCGGCCGTACATCTCGGTCATGAACGAGGCCGCCTGCTCGTGCCGGGTCAGCACGTAGCGGATGTTGGACTTGGCCAACGCCGTCACGAAGCGGATGTTCTCCTCACCGGGCAGCCCGAAGACGACCTCTACTCCCTCATTTTCCAGGCACTTGACCATCAGCTCGGCTGCTGTACTCATCCGCCACCTCCTTCTGGCAACGATAGTGGCAGGCTGGACGTTGAACGTTGTTGTACTAGTCCAACGAACGCAGATGAAGGAGGGCCAGCGTGCCCATCGCCACCATCAACCCGGCCACCGGCGAGACCATCAAAACCTTCAAGCCAGCGACCGACCAGGAAGTCCAGGACGCCATCGCGCGGGCCTATGAGCGCTTCCGCGAATACCGTCACACCAGCTACGCCCAGCGCGCCGAATGGGCCAACGCCACCGCTGACCTGCTCGAAGCCGAGGCCGACGAGACCGCCGCGTTGATGACCCTGGAAATGGGCAAGACGCTGGCCTCGGCCAAAGCCGAAGTCATCAAGTGCGCCGCCGGATTCCGTTACTACGCCGAGAACGCCGAAGCGCTGCTGGCCGACGAGCCGGCCGACGCCGGCAAGGTCAAGGCGGCCAAGGCGTACGCGCGCTACCAGCCGCTGGGCGTGGTGCTGGCCGTGATGCCGTGGAACTTCCCGCTCTGGCAGGCGGTACGCTTCGCCGCCCCGGCCCTGATGGCCGGCAACGTCGGCATCCTCAAGCACGCGTCCAACGTGCCGCAGACCGCGCTGTATCTGGCCGACGTCATCTCTCGCGGCGGTTTCCCGGACGGCTGTTTCCAGACGCTGCTGGTTCCCTCCAGCGCCGTGGAAACCATCCTGCGCGACAAGCGGGTCGCCGCGGCGACATTGACCGGCAGCGAGCCGGCCGGGCAGTCCGTCGGCGCCATCGCCGGTGAGGAGATCAAGCCCAGCGTGCTCGAACTCGGCGGCAGCGACCCGTTCATCGTCATGCCCTCGGCGGACTTGGACGCCGCGGTCAAGACCGCCGTCACCGCCCGCACCCAGAACAACGGCCAGTCCTGCATCGCGGCTAAGCGTTTCATCGCGCACGCCGACATCTACGACGAGTTCGTGGAGAAGTTCGTCGAGAAAATGCAGGCACTGAAGGTCGGCGACCCGACCGACCCCGACGTCGACGTCGGCCCGCTGGCCACCGAATCGGGCCGCGACGAAGTCGCCAAGCAGGTGGAGGACGCCGTGGCCGCCGGTGCGGTGGCGCGTTGCGGCGGTGAGCGCATGGACCGGCCGGGCTGGTTCTACCCGCCAACGGTGGTCACCGACATCACCAAGGACATGGCGCTCTACACCGAGGAGGTGTTCGGGCCCGTCGCGTCGGTGTACAAAGCGGCCGACATCGACGAGGCCATCGAGATCGCCAACGCCACCACCTTCGGGCTGGGCTCCAACGCCTGGACCCGCGACGAGGCCGAGCAGCAACGCTTCATCGAGGACATCGAGGCCGGTCAGGTGTTCATCAACGGGATGACGGTGTCCTACCCTGAGCTGCCGTTCGGCGGCGTCAAGCGGTCCGGGTACGGCCGCGAACTCGCCGGCCAAGGCATCCGCGAGTTCTGCAACGTCAAGACCGTGTGGATCGGCGCACCGGACACCTCGGACGAGAAGAAGGTCGAGTGACCGCCACTTAGACCGCCGACGCGGCGAGGACCTTCTGGTCCTCGTCGGCGAAGGTGTCCTCCAACTGCAACGGGGTGTAGTCGAGGTCGATCTCTTCCAGCGGGCGACCGCGCGCGCTGGAAATGGTCCCGAAGCGGCGCATGCCCTTGTCGGTGGAGTACTGCAGCATCTCGTCCGGCGACAGGCCGAATGGCGGCTGGTCGCCGTACAGCGCAAAGCCGTCCTCGGTCAGCCGCAGGGCCAGTGGGATCAGCTCGTTCATCCGCGTCTCGAAGATCGTCCAGTTGGTGTCGTCGGCGGCCACATGGCGCCGGCAGGTGAAGGTGCCCCACGCCATGTGGCGGCGTTCGTCGTCGCCGATGCGCCGCACCAGTTCCTGCATGCCGGGCAGGATGCCCCGCTCCACGCAGATCTTGTTCCACGCGTAGTAGCCGGTCAGTGCCAACATGCCTTCGACGATGTGGTTGTAGGTGACCGATGCCCTGATCTGGGCCGCCGGTGAATGGTCGTTGGTCAGTATGTTCAGGCAGTCGGGCAACTCGTCGTAGAAGATGTGCCGGTAGGTGGGCAGGTCCTCGAGATAGCCATGCAGGTCGTCGGTCATACCGACGGCGTCCAGCCACATCCGGAACACCTGGATGTGCTTGGCTTCCTCGAAGGCGAACTGCGTCAGGTACATCTCGTCGCCGAGGCGTCCCTCGGCGCGCATGGCGGCCATGAACGGCTGGATGTCTTCGGTCACCGCTTCCTCACCGGCGATGAACTGGGCGCACAGCCGGGTGGCGTAGTCGCGTTCGCTGTCGGTCAGCTTCTCCCAGTCCTCCCGGTCGCGGGAGAAGTCGATGTCGGCCGGGTCCCAGAATTTGGCGTTGCCGCCGGCGAACAACTTGAGCGGCAGGCTGTTCCAGTTCAGGCCGCCTTGGGCGAGCGAGCCGGAGCGGGTGCGTGTCATGTGACCTCCTCAGATCGGGTGCGGGCTGGGTTTGAAGTGGGCTGGGGCGAAGGCGAGAAGGCAGCCGAGAGCACGGCGACCAGTCGGCGCACCGCGAGCGCGGGCTGCTCGGGGGTCGGCTCGTCCAGGCCGAGGATGGGGTCCAGGCCGCGCATGTAGGGGGCCAGCGCCAGGTGCGGGAAGATCAGCAGCAGCAGCGACAGCAGCGCGTCGGTGTCGGAGTCCGGACGCAGGTCACCGCGGGTCATGGCGTCGCGCACCAGCGGCCGCAGCACTTCCAGGTAGTGCCGGTGGCTCACACTGCGCACGCTGATGCGCGCCTCGGTGTCAACCTCCAGCGTCACCGCGGCGTGCAGCGCACGCTCGCGCGGATGCTCGGCGTAGTAGGCGACCCAGGCGTCGAGCAGGTCGGTGAGGAACTCGAAGAAGGGCCGGTTGGGGTCGAGGGTGCGGATGATGTCCTCGACGTATGCGCGGATCCGCAAGCTGGCGATGTCGGTGATGTAGGCGTAGAAGTCCCGCTTGTCCGCGAAGTACTGGAACAAGCTGCCTTTGGCGACGCCGGCCCGGCGGGCGATGACGTTCAGGCTGCCCTGGGAGAACCCGTGCGCGCCGAATTCTGCTTCGGCGGCTTCCACGATCGCAGCCCGGCGGGCCGGATCGAGCCGTGCCCAGGTCACCGTCGGCATCCGGCCCCTCGCTTTCATGACCACTGGTCATAGTACTGTGAGGCACTTCACAGTCAAGGGTAGTCGCGCCGCGTCCCGGCGGCTGGCCGCGCAGCGCGGGTTATGGCCGCATTTGGTAGGCACCATTGAGCGGAAGGATGTGCTCCTTCCAGACCTGCTCGTAGCGCGCCGGGTCGTGGGCGGGCCGGCGGATCATTCGCAGCGCGTACTTGGCCTGCTCCTCGGTGGTGGCCGCCTTGTCGTGGAGCTCGACGGCGAAGCTGTTGAAGTCGCGGACCAGCACGGCGAAGATCTCGTCGAGCAGCGCCTCGTCCACCCCGGACAGCGGCGCTTCTTCCAGGATGAGTTGGGCGTAGGGCACGGTCGCGAACAGTTGCCCGACGCCGAAGGCGAAGTCGATGTCCTTCTGCTGGGCGGCATCCGGGGTGGCGCCGGTCAGCAGCTCGGTGAGCACGTCGATCTGGCTGCGCAGCAGCGCGACGTTGGGCACGTGGGCGTAGCTGTCGAACGGCGCGCGCCAGTCGTGGAACCGCACCTTGCCCAGCCCGCCCGTGGGTCCCTGGTGGAACAGGAAGGTGTCGTCGGCGGCGTCGTCGCGGCGCCCGATCAGCGGCAGCGCCGCGTCCGGGGCGAACAAGTAATTCGGCATGAATTTGCCGAGCAGCCCGATGTTGATGTGCACGGTGCCTTCCAGGCGGGGCAGCAGGCCGATCTCGCGGGCGACGGTCTCGAAGAAGGTGTCCTTCTCGACGCCCTTGGCGGCGATAACGTCCCACAGCGCGGTGATCACCCGCTCGCCCTCACTGGTGACCTTGGCCTTGGTCAGCGGGCTGTACAGCAGATAGCGGCGGTCCTGCGCCGACGCGCTGCGCATGTAGTCGGAGGCGCGGGTCGCCACCAGTCGCATGGCGACCAGCCGCACGTAGGCGTCGGTGAGCAGGCGCCGGACATGGCTGAAGTCGGTCACCAGGTTGCCGTACAGGATGCGGTTGGAGGCGTGATTGATCGACTCGTACAGGGCGTGGGTGCACATGCCGATGGCGCCCCAGCCCAGGTTGTACTTGCACACGTTGACGGTGTTGAGGGCGGCGTGGAATGCTTCCGGGCCGCGGTGCAGGATGTCGGCCTCGGCGACCGGGTAGTCGTGCAGCGCGTAGTTGGCGACGAAGTTCTGCGAGTTGACCACGTTCTTGATCACCTCGAACCGCTCGTGTTGGGAGTCGGCGGCGAAGAACACGTACTCGTCTTCGCCTTTTTCCGAGCCGGCGATCTTGCCGAAGGTGGAGACCATGCGGGCGACGTTGGCGTTGCCGATGTAGTACTTCTCGCCGTTGGCCACCCAGCCGCCGTTTTCGGCCGGGGTGAGGATCAGGTCGGTTTGATAGACGTCGGCGCCGTGGGTCTGCTCGGACAGTCCGAACGCGAACACCTCACCGGCTTCGAGTTGGGCGGCGGCCTTGCGCTTGGCGTCCTCGTTGCCGCTCATCCAGATGGGGCCCAGCCCTAGCGCGGTCACCTGGAAGGGGTACCAGTAGCTCAGCCCGTAGAAGCCGATGATCTCGGCGAACTCGCTGATCCGGTAGGTGTCCCAGCGGGAATCGTCAGCGCCGTACTGCGCCGGCGTCAGCAGCGAGGCGAAGATGCGGTTCCGCGCGACGTGGTCGAGAAAGTCGACGTACCACGCCCGCTCGTGGTCATCGTGCTTGAGCCGCGCCTTGCCGCGCGACTCGAAAAACTCCACCGTCGACGCCATGATCTCGCCCGACCGGCTGTCCGGGTACTTGCGTTGCAGGCGGTTGGGATTGAGCAGCATGAGGGTGGCTCCCGGGGGTGCGGATCAGAGACGAGCTGAGCGTACGTGACCCCGTTCCGGTCAGCGCAAAATTCGCACTGTCGGGCGAGCACCGCAGCGACCTAGCATCGGTGACGTGTCAGAACTCAATACCGCACGCGGGCCCATCGACACCGCGGATCTCGGCGTCACGCTCATGCATGAGCACGTGTTCATCATGACCACCGAGATCATCCAGAACTATCCGGAAGCCTGGGGCGACGAAGAGCAGCGGGTGGCTGACGCCGTCACCCGGCTCAACGAGCTCAAGTCGCGCGGGGTGGACAGCATCGTCGATCTGACCGTGATCGGGCTGGGTCGCTACATCCCCCGCATCGCCCGCGTCGCGGCCCAAACCGACCTGAACATCGTTGTCGCGACGGGCATTTACACCTACAACGACGTGCCGTTCCACTTCCACTATTCCGGTCCGGGCACCCTGTTGGACGGTCCGGACGTCATGGTCGACATGTTCGTGCGCGACATCGAGCAAGGCATCGCCGACACCGGCGTCAAGGCCGGGGTGCTCAAGTGCGCCACCGACGAGCCCGGCCTGACTCCCGGCGTCGAGCGGGTGCTGCGGGCGGTGGCCCAAGCGCACAAACGCACCGGCGTGCCCATCTCCACCCACACCCACGCCGGGCTGCGACGCGGCCTCGATCAGCAACGGATCTTCGAAGAAGAAGGCGTCGACTTGAGCCGGGTGGTCATCGGCCATTCCGGCGACAGCACCGACATCGGGTACCTGGAGGAGCTGATCGCCTCCGGCTCCTATCTCGGGATGGACCGCTTCGGCTTGGACTTGATCTCTCCGTTCGAAGACCGGGTGAACGTCGTGGCGCAGATGTGCGAGCGCGGTCATGCTGACAAAATGGTGTTGTCGCACGACGCCAACTGCTACTTCGACGCGTTACCCGAAGACGTGGTGCCGCAAGTCTTGCCGAACTGGCATTACCTGCACATCCACAACGACGTGATCCCCGCGCTCAAAGAGCGCGGCGTGACCGACGAGCAGCTGCACACCATGCTCGTCGACAACCCGCGGCGCATCTTCGAACGGCAGGGCGGCTACGCGTGACCCAGCCGGTGCCTACCATCGGCGCCCAGATCACCGCACTGGCTCACGCCGATCCCGACGCCCCGGCCCTCACCTGTGATGGGCGCACGATCACCCGCGGTGAGCTGGACCGGTCGACCAACCGACTGGCCCGGGCCTACGCCGAGCGGGGAGTGAGCACCGGCAGTTACGTCAGCATCGTGTTGCCCAACTCCATCGAGTGGGTGCATTCGGTCGTCGCGTGCTGGAAGCTGGGTGCGGTGCCCCAGCCGCTATCGCCGCGCCTGCCCGACGCGGAATTCGAAGGGTTGCTGGCGCTACGCCCGCGGGCGCTGCTGGTCGGCCGGTCCAGTCCCGGAATCCCTCATCTACCAGGCGGATTCATGCCGGATGGGACGGTGTCCGATGAGCCGCTGCCCGAGGCGGTGTCGCCGTCGTGGAAGTCACTGGCCTCCGGCGGCAGCACCGGGCGCCCGAAACTCATCGAAGCCGGCGGGGACAGCCGCATCCCGGCGGCCACGGGCTATGTGTTGGGCGCGCAGGACGGCGACATCACGTTGTTGCCGGTGCCGTTGAGCCACAACACCGGCTTCACCACCGCCACGATCGCGTTGCTGCTGGGTCATCATCTGGTGTTGATGCCCAGGTTCGACCCGCAGCGGTTTCTGCGGCTGGTGACCGAGCACCGCGTCAGCTTCCTCATCGTCGTGCCGACGATCATGCAGCGCTTGCTGCCCGTCTACCACGCCGACCCGAGCGCCTATGACGTGTCGTCGGTCCGGCGGCTGTGGCACGTGGGAGCGCCGTGCCCGCCGGCGGTCAAGCAGGCCTGGATCGACCTGCTGGGTCCCGAGGTGATCTGGGAACTGTACGGCGGCACCGAGTTACAGGCCATGACCTTCATCTCCGGGGCACAGTGGCTGGCGCACCCGGGCTCGGTGGGTCAGGTGGTCACCGGAGAGATGAAGGTGCTCGACGACGACGGCAACGAGTGCCCGCCCGGAGTGGAGGGCGAGATCTATATGCGGCCCACCCCGGGCAGCAACCCGACCTACCGCTACATCGGCGCCACCGCCAAGAACCGCGACGGGTGGGACTCGCTGGGCGACCTCGGCTGGTTCGACGCCGACCGGTTCCTCTATCTGTCGGATCGGCGAGTGGACATGTTCACCGTCGGCGGCCGCAACGTCTATCCGGCCGAGATCGAAAACGCCCTGTCGGCCCATCCGGACGTGTTGTCCTGCTTGGCGGTGGGCGTACCCCATGAAGACCTCGGTCAAGTGCCGTATGCCTTGGTCCACACCGTCGACGGGTCGGCGCTCGACGAGGCGGGTGTGCAGGCGTTCGTGGCCGAGCGGCTGGCGGGTTACAAGGTTCCGCGCACCGTCGAATTCGTCGACAGCCCGTTGCGCGACGACGCGGGCAAGGCCCGCCGGTCGGCGGTGCGTGACGAGGTCGTGTCTCGGCTGCATGCTTAGACCATGTACGCCCTCGATTATTCGGCGCTGAGCGACGTCGGCTGTCATCGATCGGACAACCAGGACCGCTGGGGCACCGACGTCGATCAGAACCTGTTCATGGTCGCCGACGGCGTGGGCGGCAGCCGGGACGGTGCGCTGGCCGCGCAGACGATGGTCGACGTCCTCCCCCAATATGTCGCGCACCACCTGCCGCCCGATCATCGCGATGACCCGAACGCCCCCGAGCGGCTGGCCCGCGCCGTCTCCGAGCTCTCCGACGACCTGCATGCCAAGGCGCAGCAGGATGCCCGTTTCGAAGGAGCCAACAGCACCCTGGTGACCGCGGTCGTCGCGGGCCCGCGGGCGCTGGTCGCCCACCTCGGGGACAGCCGCGCCTACCTGCACCGCGACGGCCAAATGCGCCGCCTGACCCGCGACCACACCCTGGTTCAGGCGCTGGTCGACGCGCACGCGGTGGACGCCGCGGACACCGGCCGGCACCGTGCCCGCAGCATCGTCACCAAGTACATGGGGATGCAGCCGCCCGCGCGTGCCGACGGCGGCGCAGTGGACCTGCGTCCCGGCGACCGGCTCCTGTTGTGCAGCGACGGCCTGCACGGCGTGGTGAGCGAAGTTTCGGTCGGCCAGATTCTGGACGCCAACCCTGACCCCGGATATGCCTGCGCGGCCTTGATCGCGGCGGCCCGCGACGCCGGTGGACCCGACAACATCACCGCGCTGGTGATCAACGTTTCGGTGGCGCAGCGCTGAGGCGTCAGGGCGCGACCGCATCCGCCTCGGCATCGGGGACGGGCTCGGCCGGCTTCTTGCGACGTTCCCAGCGCCGCAACGCTTCCCGGCAGGGCGACTCCACCAACGCGTAGCTGACGGCGGCGATCGCGAAGCCGAACAGCAGCGTCAGCGCCAACACCAGGGGCAGCTGGCCGGTGAACGGGAACGCGCCGATCACCGGGAACACCATGTCCATGGCGGCCAGGTGCCAGATGAACAGGCCGTAGGACCAGCGCCCCAGAGTGACCATGAGGGTGCTGCCCAGCAGTCGATGCGGGGTGTCGGGGCGGTCCAGTACCAGCGGCGCGATCAATCCGAACGCCACCAGGGCACCCATCGCCGTCTTGACCGCGAACTGCGCGGACGTGCTGGGCACCAGCCCGGGCGGACCCGCCAGCGGCGAGGCGGCCACCAGGTAGGCGGCGACCGCGAGGGCGGCGATCGGCAGGCGGCGGCGCGTCCACCGGTGCGCCGGGCCCACCGGGCTGTAGGCCCACTCGGCGAGCAGCATGCCCGCGGCGAACCAGGAGAAGAACGCCGGTGGCCAGTTGAGCGGATTGGCGCCGTCGGCGGTGTTGATCGGCACCCAACCCCATGCCCAGCTCAGCGCCCCGAGCGTGGCGATGGCGGGCACGCGACCCCGCACCGGCAGCCGGCGGGCCAGCAAGGCCAGCACCGGCAAGGCCAGGTAGAAGCTGACCTCCACCGACAGGCTCCACATCTGGGTGAGACCACCGGTCAGTGTCAACGGCACATAGATCTGGGTCAGCGTCAGGTTCGCCAGCCACACCGTCAGGCTGGCGCGGTCGGCTTCGGGCAGCAGGGACAGGATCACCACCACCGCCACCAGGTAGGCCGGCATGATGCGGACCGCCCGAGAGCGCAGATAGTGCCCGGTGCGCGGTCGGCTGCCCACGCCTCGCGCCGCGGCGGCGTGACCGCGCCACAACAAGTAGCCCGACAACCCGAAGAACACCGCGACGGCCAGATCGAAGCGGCCCAGCAGGCGACCGGTGACGCCGGTGGAATGCCCGGTCTGAAAAGCCACGTGAGTGACGACCACGCCCATGGCCGCGCACGCGCGCATGCCTTCAACCGCGGGCAGGAAGCTGCGGGTGCCCCCGACCTGCTGGACATCGGTCACCTTGACAGTGTGCCTGCGGTTGCGGTTGGGCCGATCGGGTACACCGCAACGGCCCCTGCCCGGATAGGTTGATCCGCAGGGGTTGTGTGTCCGGCTGTTAGGGTCAGACGGGTTCTGCCGCGCTGCTTGGTGAGGTCGGGGCGGGTCATGCCCGACAAGTCCGTGGACCAGAAGGAGGTCACAGCAACGTGAACCGAGCAGTCATGTTGCGCATCGCTGCATGCGGAACTATCGGCCTCGGAGCCGCTCTGCTGATCGCCGCGCTGCTGTTGTCGACCTATACCAGCAGCCGGATCAACAAGATTCCGCTCGACATCGACGCCACACTGGTCAGCGAGGGCAACGGAACGGCGCTGGACGCGGCGTCGTTGTCGGGGGATCACGTGGTGGTCAATCAGAACGTGCCGCTGGTTTCCCAGCAGCAGGTGAGCGTCGAGTCACCGGCCAACGCCGACGTGGTCACGTTGCAGGTGGGCAGCTCGCTGCGCCGCACCGACAAGCAGAAGGACAGCGGTCTGCTGTTGGCCATCGTCGACACCGTCACCCTCAACCGCAAGACGGCGTTGGCCGTTTCGGACGACACCCACACCGGCGGCGCGGTGCAGAAACCGCGCGGCTTCAACGACGAGAACCCGCCGACCGCGATGCCGTTGCGCCACGACGGGCTGGCCTACCGCTTCCCGCCCCGCACCGACAAGAAGACCTACCTCTATTTCGACCCGATCGCGCAGAAGGCGTTCGACGCCAACTACGAGGGCGAAGAAGACATCAACGGGCTGAGCACCTACCGCTTCACCCAGCAGGTCGGTTACAACAGCGAAGGCAAGCTGGTCGCCCCGATTCGGTATCCGTCCCTGTACGCCGGCGACGAGGACGGCAGGATCACCACGACCGCGGCGATGTGGGGTGTGCCCGGGGACCCCGGTGAGCAGATCGCCATGACCCGCTACTACGCCGCGCAGCGCACCTTCTGGGTGGACCCGGTATCGGGCACCATCGTCAAGGAATCCGAGCACGCCAATCACTATTACGCCCGCGACGCACTCAAGCCCGAGGTGACGTTGACCGACTACAAGGTCACCTCCACCGAGGAGTCGGTCGAGACGCAGGTCAACACCGCACGCGACGAACGCGACCGGCTGGCGCTGTGGTCACGGGTGCTGCCTATCACCTTCACCGCGATCGGGCTGATCGCGTTGATCGGCGGCGGCCTGCTGGCCTCGTTCAGCTTGCGCACCGAAAGCGCGCTCACCGACCCCGGCCTGGATCGCGACGACACCGAATTCCTACGCCGAGCCGGGCTGGAACCGCCGGTGCCGGGCGCCGAAGCGGTGACGGAGAAGCTGCCCACGCAGCGGCCGACGGACATGGCCGACGATCCGGTGCTGCCCCCGGCCGATCCGCCCACCGAACCGGGTCCGCCCGAAGCGGGCCCGCCCGAACCCGGGCCGCCGCCTGCTACGCCGCCGCCCGCCGGCCCGCCCCCCGCGGGTCCGCCTGCCGCGGGACCGACTAGCCCGGGCCCGACCGAACGACCCTGACCATGCGGGCCGCCTGGGCCCGGCCGGGATACGCACTGGTTCTGGCGCTGCTGGTGCTCGCGCCGTTGCTGGCGCCCGGCGACCTGCTGCTGCGCGATGCCGTGTCCACCCCGCGCTCCTATCTGACCGATAGCGCCCTGGGCCTGACTGCGGCACCGCGCGCGACGCCGCAGGACTTCGCGGTCGCGCTCGCCTCCCACCTGGTCGACGGCGGCATCGTCGTCAAGGCGCTGCTGCTGCTCGGGCTGTGGCTGGCCGGCTGGGGCGCGGCCGGTCTGGTTCGCACGGCGCTGCCGGAGGCGGGCGTCGGCGGCGAGTTCGTGGCGACGACTTTGGCCGTGTGGAATCCCTATGTCGCCGAACGACTCCTGCAAGGCCACTGGAGCCTGTTGGTCGGATACGGCTGCCTGCCGTGGGTCGCGGCGGCGATGCTGAGATTGCGGTCCTCGGGCGGCGCGGTGTTCGGGCTCTGCTTCTGGATCGCGCTGGCCGGCCTGACCCCGACCGGATTGCTACTGGCCGC
Source organism: Mycobacterium sp. 1423905.2 (assembly GCF_001673155.1). Lineage (GTDB taxonomy): Bacteria > Actinomycetota > Actinomycetes > Mycobacteriales > Mycobacteriaceae > Mycobacterium. Next base: position 14,484 of record NZ_LZLE01000247.1, read on the forward strand.
GGCGGCCGCCGTGACCGGCGTGGCCGCGCCTGGTGCGGGCCGGCCGCGCTGGCAGTGCGCGGTCGCGGCGTTGGGCAGCGCGCTGGCGGCGGCGCTGCCGTGGCTGACCGCATCGGTACTTGGGTCGTCGCTGACCGCGCACACGCCGACCAACGGGCTGGGCGTCACCGCGTTCGCGCCGCGCGCCGAGCCGGGCCTGGGCACGCTGGCCACCCTGGCCAGTCTGGGCGGTATCTGGAACGGCCAAGCCGTGCCCGCTTCGCGCGCGACGCTGTTCGCGGTGTTGGCGGCAGTCGTGCTGATCGGTGTGGTGGCGGCCGGGCTGCCGGTGGTGGTGCGCCGGCGGGAACTGGTGCCGCTGCTGGGGCTTGCGGCGTTGGCCGTGGTGGTTCCCGCGCTGCTCGCGACCGGTCCTGGCCTGCAGGTGCTGCGGGCGGTGGTGGACGCGGTCCCCGGATTCGGCGTATTGCGCGACGGGCAGAAGTGGGTGGCGCTGGCCGTGCCCGGCTACGCGTTGGCCGGTGCGGGTGCGGTGCTGACGCTGCGGCGCTGGCTGCATCCCGCCCTGGCGGCCGGGGCCTGTTGTCTGGCGTTGCTGTTGGTGCTGCCCGACCTGGCCTGGGGCGTGTGGGGCAAGGTGACGCCGGTGCGGTACCCGCGGGGGTGGTCGTCGGTCGCCGCGGCGATCAACGCCGATCCCGGCACCGTCGCGGTGTTGCCGACCGGCTCGATGCGGCGCTTCGCCTGGGCGGCCCCGGCGCCGGTGCTCGATCCGTTGCCCCGCTGGGTCGACGCCGATGTGCTGTCCACCGGTGACCTGGTCATCTCCGGGATCACCGTCCCCGGGGAAGGCGCGCAGGCCCGGGCCGTGCAGCAGCTGCTGCTCACCGGACCAGCACCGGCGGAGCTGGCCCGGGCCGGGGTGAGGTGGGTGGTCGTCGAATCGGACACCCCGGGCGACCTGGGCGCCGCGCCGCGCACCCTGGCCGGCTTGGCGCCGGTCTACCGGGACGACGGGCTGGCCCTGTACCGGGTCGGAGGGCACAGCGCCGGTGCCCCCACGGCCCGCGTGCGGGCGACCGTGCTGGCGCATGCGGCCTGGTTGGCGCTGCTGGTACTGGGCGCGGCGGGCGCGGTGTGGCGCGGGCGGGTCAGACCAAGCCGTTGACGACGTGCCCGGCCCGCACCGCGTGCAGGACGCCGCGCATCGCCTCGGCGCTTTGCCGCCAGGAGAATTCACCGCTGCGCGTCTGCGCCTTGGTCCCGAGCTGATCGCGCAACACCGGGTCGCACAGCAGCTCTTCGAGCCGCTCGACCAGCTCGGCCCGGTCGTCGACCAAGATGCCGGTGACGCCGTCGATGACGGAGTCGGACAGGCCGCCGGAGGATCGGTATCCGATGGTGGGGACGTTGTGTTGGGCCGCCTCGACGACCGCCAAACCCCACCCCTCTTTGCGCGACGGCAGCACATGCACCCAACAGCGTTGCAGCAGTTGGTGTTTGGTGTCGTCGTCGACGTGACCGTGGAAGGTCACGGCGTCGGAGATGCCCAGCCGGTGCACGTGTTCGACCAGGCGCTGGCGCCACCAGCCGCCGCCGACGATGTCCAGGTGCAGGCCGGGGATGCGGGGTCGAAGCTCGGCGACCGCGTCCAATGCATCCTCGATCTGCTTGTGCGGTACCAGTCGGGACAACACCACCACCCGCGGCGCGGGCGAGCGCGGCCCGGACAACGATGTCGCCGGCGCCTCGTCGAGGCCGTTGCGCACCACGGCGATCCGCTGGTGGTCTACGCCGAGGGCAACCAGGTCGCGGGCCGACGGCAGCGACACCGTCACGTACTGGTTGCGCCGGTTGACCCGCGGCGACAACCTGGATTCGACGAACCAGCCCAGCCGGCCGAGCAGCGGCCCGGCCACCGGCCACTGTTCTCGGTGGCAGTGATGCACCAACACAACCACCCGCCTGCCGTAGACCAGCCGGGCGAGAAACGGGATGCCGTTCTGGGTGTCGACGACTACGTCGGGCCGTACTTTTCGCAGCGGACCCAGCCCGATGCGAGCGCCGGCCATGGCCAGCAGCGCCCAGACGTAGACGGTGTAGCGGCCACCGGCGCGGCTGATCCGGACCCCGTCCACCACGTCGTTGCGCGCGGCGCCCGGATAGCGGGCGGTGCGCAGGGTGACGGCGACGCCTGATGCGGCCAGTTGCGACCCGATGCGCTGCAGGTAGGCCTCGCTGCCGCCGCCCTGCGGGTGCCCGGTGTCGCGCCAGCACAACAGCAGCACCGAGCGCAGAGGAGACATCGCGTTCAGCGTATCTTGGCGAGCCATCTTGGCGGTCTGGCGGCAAGGCATAGTCGGTTTGCCCGGAGGTCCGTCGAGGCCGGGGCGCGCCGTAGGGTGTCCGCGTGAGCGCCACCGCCGCCTTCGCCCGCCGGGCGACGCTGTCCCGGTCGGTGCGGCTGCTGAGCCAGTTCCGCTACGAGCAATCCGACGCGGCTCGCTTCTACGGCGCGCTGGCTGCCGACACCGCCGCCATGGTCGGTGACCTGTGGCGGGCCACCCACGGCGCGCCGCCGGCGGGCCGCACACTGCTGGATGTCGGCGGCGGTCCGGGCTACTTCGCGGCCGCCTTCGCCGACGCCGGCGTCCGCTACCTCGGCGTGGAGCCGGACCCCGCCGAGATGCACGCGGCCGCGGCGGCGACGGCGGGTGCACTGGGCGGATTCGTGCGCGCCTCGGGTATGGCGCTGCCGTTCGCCGACGACTCGGTCGACATCTGCCTGTCGTCCAACGTCGCCGAGCACGTGCCGCGACCGTGGCAGCTGGGCGGCGAGATGCTGCGCGTCACCAAGCCGGGCGGGCTGGCCGTGCTGTCCTACACGGTGTGGCTGGGACCGTTCGGCGGGCACGAGATGGGCCTGACCCACTACCTGGGCGGGGCGCGTGCGGCCGCCCGGTATGCCCGCAAACACGGCCACGCGGCGAAAAACAACTACGGGTCGTCGTTGTTTGCGGTGTCGGCCGCCGACGGCCTGAAGTGGGCGGCCGCCACCGGCGCCGCGATCGCGGCATTTCCCCGCTACCACCCGCGATGGGCGTGGTGGTTGACGTCCGTGCCGGGGCTGCGCGAGTTCCTGGTGAGCAATCTGGTGCTGGTGCTCCAGCCGCGATAATGGAACATGTTCTAATCGTGCTTCGTCTTGGGTAGGGTGGCGCCCATGACTACCAGCGTTACAACGGAGTACGACAAGCTTTTCATCGGCGGCAAGTGGGCCGAGCCGTCGACCGATGAAGTCATCGAGGTGCACTGCCCGGCCACCGGCGAGTACGTCGGCAAGACTCCGCTGGCGGCGGCGGCCGACGTCGACGCCGCTGTCGCCGCGGCGCGCGCGGCGTTCGACAGCGGCCCCTGGCCGACCACGCCGCCCAAAGAGCGCGCGGCCGTCATCGGCGCTGCGCTCAAGTTGATGGAGGAGCGCAAGGATCGCTTCACCACGATCCTCGCCGGTGAGACCGGCCAGCCGCCCACCGGCATCGAGACGATGCACTGGATGAGCTCCATCGGTGCGCTCAACTTCTTCGCAGGCCCGGCCGTCGACCAGGTCAAGTGGCAGGACATCCGCACCGGCGGCTACGGGCAGAGCATCGTCTACCGCGAGCCGATCGGTGTCGTCGGCGCGATCGTCGCATGGAACGTGCCACTGTTCCTGGCCGTCAACAAGCTGGGCCCGGCACTGCTGGCCGGCTGCACCGTGGTGCTCAAGCCGGCCGCGGAAACCCCGCTGAGCGCAAACCTTTTGGCGGAGGTGTTCGCCGAGGCCGGCCTGCCCGAGGGCGTGCTCTCGGTGGTGCCGGGCGGGATCGAGACCGGCCAGGCGCTGACTTCCAACCCGGATGTCGACCTGTTCTCGTTCACCGGCAGCTCGGCCGTCGGCAAGGAGATCGGCCGGCGCGCCGCAGACATGCTCAAGCCGTGCACCTTGGAACTCGGCGGGAAGTCGGCGGCCATCCTGCTCGACGACGTCGATCTGGCCAGCTCGGTCCCGATGCTGGTGTTCTCGGGCATCATGAACACCGGGCAGGCCTGCGTCGCCCAGACCCGCATCTTGGCGCCGCGGTCGCGGTACGACGAAATCGTCGAAGCGGTCAGTAACTTCGTGCAGGTGCTGCCGGTGGGGCCGCCGTCGGACGCGGGCGCCCAGATCGGCTCGTTGATCTCCGAGAAGCAGCGCGCCCGCGTCGAGGGCTACATCGCCAAGGGCGTCGAAGAGGGCGCCCGGCTGGTCTGTGGAGGCGGCCGGCCGGAGGGTCTGGACAGCGGGTTCTTCGTGCAGCCCACGGTCTTCGCCGACGTCGACAACAAGATGACGATTGCCCAAGAAGAGATCTTCGGCCCGGTGCTGAGCATCATTCCCTACGACACCGAGGACGACGCGATCAAGATCGCCAACGACTCGGCGTACGGGCTGGCCGGCAGCGTCTGGACTTCCGACGTGCCGCACGGCATTGAGGTCGCCGGGAAGATCCGCACCGGCACGTACGCGATCAACTGGTATGCGTTCGACCCGTGCTGTCCGTTCGGCGGCTACAAGAACTCCGGCATCGGCCGGGAAAACGGTCCAGAAGGTGTCGAGCACTTCACGCAGCAGAAGAGCGTGCTGATGCCGATGGGCTACACAATCGACAGCTGAGCTTGCAACTCTTGCCGCACCGCAAGCAGTATTAGAGCGCCTCGGGAGCACACCACACAGACAACTCGATCAGCGAAGGTAAGCGATGCGCCTCATCAGGATGGGCGGCGTGTCTTCGGCGCGCTGTAGCGGCAGCTAGAAAGCAGCGCGCCGGTGTCACGGCTAACGGTGTGGTGGAATCAGCCCGACCAGTTCGAGCTGAAGACGACGTTTCTGCGTCAACGTGGACTGCTGCGTCCCGCGCAACGGATCATGGCCGTCGTCGCCGCGTCCTCGGCGATGGTCCCGCTGACTACCTTGGCGGCGATGCGGCACCCGGGGACCGGGGCGCTGGTCGTCGGCCTTCTGGGTGGGATTTTCACCGTCGGCCTGACCGTGTGGTGGCTGATGCATTGGCCGACGCGTCGGCAATCCGAGGCCGCCGTGCTCGGCGGGGTGGTCGTCATCGGGGCGTGGAGCCTGGCGCAGCCGAGCGCGGCGGTGGCCGCGTTGACGTGCACGGCTGCGGCGATCACCGGCGGCTATATCGCGTTCTTCCACAGTCCCCGACCGCTGGTGATCAACGGCGCGATCGCCATTGCGATCACCACAGCGGCGGTGCTGCGCCTGGCCCACGAGGCCGACATTCAATCGGCTGTAACCGCCTTTTGGATCATCTGGTTCCTCAACCTGTCGGTGCCGATGGCCGTCGCAGCGATGTCACGGGCGATCGGGACCTATGCCCAACGCTCCGAGCAGGATCCGCTCACCGGTCTGTTGAACCGGCGCGCATTCACCAACGCCGTCACCGACCGGGTGGTCAGCGCGCCGCAACAGCACACCCATCTGTCTGTGTTGATGGTCGACCTCGACAACTTCAAGCGCATCAACGACACCCACGGTCATTCGATCGGTGACTGCACGCTGCGGGCGGTGGCCGAACTGTTGCGGGAACACACTCCCGCCGAGGCGGCCATCTGCCGTGCCGGCGGGGAAGAATTCCTGGTCGCGTTGACGGCCGAGCACGCCGACCTGCGACCGCTGGCCGACCGGTTCTGCGCGGCCGTAGCGCAGTTGGATCCGGCCATCACCGCCAGCATCGGCACCGCCAGCGCCCAACTGCACCAGCTCAGCACCACCAACGGCGTCAATCCAGTGGATGAATTGATCGCGCGCGCCGACAGCGCCATGTATGCGGCCAAACGCAGCGGCGGCAACCAGGCGCACCACATTGCGGTGATGTAGCGAGGCTCTGAAAGAATCGCGGCGACTTGCTTCGACCAGAGGTGCGTTCGCGACATGCGCGTGGTTTCATAACACCGTTTGCGAAGTGCCTTCGGGTATCGCACCGGGCCTACGTCCCGGCTAAGACAGATTGGTGGTGTCAGATGGATCGTCGCAGCATGTTGCTGAGCACCGGGCTCGGCATGCTGGCGGCCGCAGCCGCGCTCCGCGTTCCGGAAGCCCAAGCCCATCCGGCACCTCCACAGGCTCCGTCCGCGGGCGCCGGCGGCCCTTACATCTTCCAAGACGAGTTCGACGGACCGGCGGGTTCGGCTCCCGACCCGGGCAAGTGGACGGTGCAGAGCTGGCAGGACGACGTGTTCCCGCCCGTCGACGGCATTTACCGCGACGACCGCCGCAACGTCTTTCAGGACGGCAACTCCAACCTGGTGCTGATGGCCACCCAAGAGGGCGGGACCTACTACTCCGGCAAGCTGCGGGGCAACTGGCGCGGCATGATCAACACCACCTGGGAAGCGCGGATCAAGCTGGACTGCCTGAGCCCGGGCCTGTGGCCCGCCTACTGGGCCGTCAACGAGGACCCGCTGCCCGACGGCGAGGTCGACATCTTCGAGTGGTACGGCAATGGCCAGTGGGCCCCGGGAACCACGGTCCACGCCGCATCCAACGGCAAGACCTGGGAAGGCAAGTCGATCCCGGGCCTGGTCGACGGCGGCTGGCACACCTGGCAGATGCGCTGGGATGAGAGCGGGTTCAAGTTCTCCCGGGATGGCGCCCAGTACTTCAGCGTGCCGCCCAAGCCGATCCATGTGGCCGGCGGCGCACCGGACGACTTCCGCTGGCCGTTCAACAATCCCGGTTACTGGCTGTCGCCGATGTTCACCCTTGCCGTCGGCGGGGTGGGCGCCGGCGACCCGGCAGGCGGGCGATTCCCAGCGTCCATGCTGATCGACTACATCCGCGTCTGGTAAGGCTCAGCGCACGGCTTCGATGACCTGAACCAGGTTGAACTGCCAGCGTTCGGTCAGCCGGAAGCCTAAGTCGCGCGGCACCGCGAAGGCCGGAGTGACGCCGTAGCGATCACCCGGCGGCAACGCCGCACCCTGTTCGCGAGCGGGGCGGGACGCGTCGGCCTGGGTGATGATCCAGACCACCCGGCAATGGCTCAGCGGTTCGGCGACGACTTCCGGGATGAGGTTGGTGTCGAAGACGTCGTTGCGGTCGGTGGCTCGCTGCCACAGGGTGAGGTCGTTGAGCTTGCGATACGCCTCGGGGCGCGCCGCCAGCAACGGCCGCATGGGCGCCGGCATGAACGTCACGGTGTCGTTGACCAGCAGGCAATCACCTGGAGCCGCGTGCGCGGTGATGACGTCGGCCACCTGGCTGTAGTCCATCCCGTATTTCGCATACGGATTGCGCTGCGCCTTGGCGTACGTCGGGATCGCCGCAACAGCGAACAGGGCGACGACGGCGGCCGCCGCCCACGGTTTCGCCGCCAGTGCGACCACGCACACGCCCAACACGAGCGCAACCGCCGGCGCGGTGTGGCTGGCCAGGTTCGCCCCGCTGCCGCAGTGGCAGTTGCTGGTTCTCGCAGCGTGCTGGCTGGTCGTACCGACCGCGCTGATCATCGTCTACTCGGCGTTGGTCCATCCCATCTACACGCCGCGCTATCTGTCGTTCACCGCGCCGGCGGTTGCGCTCGTGTTGGGCGTGTGCGTGGTCGCACTGGCGGCGAAACCGTGGGCGGCGGCAGCCG
>NZ_LZLE01000248.1 GCF_001673155.1 Mycobacterium sp. 1423905.2
GCCGACCTCGGCCAGGCTGCGCGCCACCTGGTCGGGCCCTAGGTCGATGCGGACCCCGAGCGCCTCGAGCGTGTCCGCGCCACCCGAGAGCGACGACGCCGCGCGGTTGCCGTGTTTGACCACCGGCACCCCCGCGGCCGCCACCACGATCGCCGCCATCGTGGACAGGTTGACCGTGTTGACGCCGTCGCCGCCGGTGCCCACCACGTCGACCGCGTCCGAGGGGATCGCGTCGGCCGGCAGCGGACGGGCGTGTTGCAGCATCACCTCGGCGAGCTCACTGACCTCGGCCGCGACCGGCACCTTCATCTTCATCGCCACCGCAAATGCGGCCATCTGCGACGGCTGGGCATGGCCCGTCATGATCTGGTCCATGGCCCAGGCGGCCTCGCCGCGGCGCAGGTGCTCACCCTCGGTCAACCGGCCCAGCAACCGCGGCCACGAGCACGCCGGCTCACCCGACGCGAGCGACGGCACCTCAAACACGGCCACGCGCCGATGGTCCCACGACACGTCGCCGCGGCGACGGCAGGGAACCGAAACGGGCGAATTTTCGACCCGGGTAGAGGCGAACAACTACAAAGCGTCATACTTGCGGATGTGACGAGTGCTGTAGGGACCTCGGGTACTGCCATCACGTCGCGGGTGCATTCGCTGAACCGACCAAACATGGTCAGTGTTGGCACCATAGTGTGGCTGTCTAGCGAGTTGATGTTCTTTGCTGGGCTGTTTGCGTTCTACTTCACGGCCCGAGCCCAGGCTGGCGGCAACTGGCCGCCGCCGCCCACCGAGCTGAATCTGTACCAAGCCGTCCCGGTGACGCTGGTCCTGATCGCCTCGTCGTTCACCTGCCAGATGGGGGTGTTCGCGGCCGAACGCGGCGACGTGTTCGGGCTGCGCCGCTGGTACGTGATCAC
>NZ_LZLE01000249.1 GCF_001673155.1 Mycobacterium sp. 1423905.2
GCCCGCCGACGCGGTGAGCATCATCGCCACATTGCGCTCGTACAGTAGGCCGCCGGCCAGCGAGCCCGCCATGATGCCGACCTGGAACGCCGTCACGTACAGTCCCGACGCGCCGTCCGGGTCGTCCGCTCCGGCCCGCATCGCCGCCGATTGCAGCATCGGTGTGACGGCGGTGGCCATCGCGCCCCACAGCACGATCGCGCCGGTCCCCACGACCAGCGCCGTCGTCGCCGACAGATGTCCCGCGAACGCCAGCGCGGTCAACACGACGAACGCGGCCGTCAGTCCGGCGATGCAGCAGATGATGGCGCCCCGGGGCCGACGGTCCAGCGGCCGCGCCACCAGGGTCACCGCCAGCACTCCGGCGATGCCGTAGGCGGCCAGCAGCCACGCCAGGTTGGCCCCGTGCACGCCGACGACTTGCCGGATGATCACCACGATGTAGGTGTAAGAGACGAAGTGACCGGTGACGCCGACCATGGTGATCAGGCTGATGATGATCAGTGACCGGTTGCGGTGATGGTTGGCGCGCGGACCCACGTACTGGAGTTGGTCGGCGCTGAGCATCATCTCCGGCAGGATCAGCCGCGCCGCCACCGTGACCACGGCCGCGGCGACGGTGACGCACACCGCCGCCAGTCGCCAGCCCCACATCAAACTCAGGGCGGCCGTCAACGGGCTGCCGATCACCAGCGCCAGGCTGGTGCCGATGTAGATCGACATCGTCGCGCGCCCGGCGTGACTGGGCGGCACCAGCCGCGTTGCGATGGGCGCGATCACCGACCACAGCAGACCGTGGGTAAGCGCGCACAGCACCCGCCCGCAGGCCAGCACCGCGAAATTGGGTGCCAGCGCGGAAACCAGCTGCGAAACGGTCAGGCAGGCCAGGCTCAAGAGCAATACCCGGCGGCGCGGCCAATGCGCGGTCCAGCGCACCAGCGGGAACGTCGTCAGCGCCGCCACCAGCGCATACCAGGACAGCAGCGTGCCCACCCACACGATGCTGACGTGCAGATTGCGCGCGATCGCCGACAGCGCACCCACCGGCAGGATCTCGGCGGTGACGTAGATGAACGCCGCCGCGGCCAGCACGGACAACTGCGCGGCGACCCGTGGCGTCCACGTTCGCGCGGCAGTGGTGGGTATCTCGGTCACGGCAGTCATAACTCGGGACGCGCATTGCCCAGGCACGCTGTCGGCCCTGACGCAATTACGCCGTTCTTACGGTACGCACGGCATAGACCGCTTTACCCCAACTTGGGGTTTCAACACGCCCGGGTGATTACGAACGTACCAAGCGCGCAATCGCCGCCGAGGCTTCGGCGAGTTTGCCGTCGGCCTCGGCGCCGCCTTCTTCCACCGCGCGGGTGACGCAATGATTCAGGTGTTCGTCGAGCAGATTGAGCGCCACCGAGCGCAGGGCGCTGTTGACCGCGCTGATCTGAGTGAGGACGTCGATGCAGTACTTGTCCTCTTCGATCATCCGGGCGATGCCTCGCACCTGACCCTCGATGCGCCGCAGCCGCTTGGCGTAGTTGTCCTTCTGCTGCGAATATCCGTGAGCGGTTGTCATCTACTCTCCAAAGAGGAACGGCCGGTGCCCGCCATCATACCCCAGCGGGGTATGATGGCCGGATTTTGGCGGCCCTGGTCGCTCGCGCATACTGGAATGATGTCCCAGACCACCCATGAATCGACCGGCGTCGATATCAAACCCCGTAGTCGCGACGTCACCGACGGGCTGGAGAAGGCCGCCGCCCGCGGCATGCTGCGCGCGGTAGGCATGGGTGACGAGGACTTCGCCAAGGCCCAGATCGGCGTCGCGTCGTCGTGGAACGAGATCACCCCGTGCAACCTGCCGCTGGATCGACTGGCCAAGTCGGTCAAGGAGGGTGTTTTCGCCGCCGGCGGCTACCCGCTCGAGTTCGGCACCATCTCGGTGTCCGACGGCATCTCGATGGGGCACGCGGGGATGCACTTCTCCCTGGTGTCGCGTGAGGTGATCGCCGACAGCGTCGAGACCGTCATGCAGGCCGAGCGGTTGGACGGCTCGGTGCTGCTGGCCGGTTGCGACAAATCCCTGCCGGGCATGCTGATGGCCGCCGCGCGCCTGGACCTGGCCGCGGTGTTCCTCTACGCGGGCTCCATCCTGCCGGGCCGGGCCAAGTTGTCCGACGGCACTGAGCGCGAAGTGACCATCATCGACGCGTTCGAGGCGGTGGGTGCCTGCGCCCGCGGCCTGATGCCCCGGGAGGACGTCGACGCCATCGAGCGGGCCATCTGTCCAGGCGAAGGCGCCTGCGGCGGCATGTACACCGCCAACACGATGGCCAGCGCCGCCGAGGCGCTGGGCATGTCCTTGCCGGGCAGCGCGGCTCCCCCGGCCACCGACCGGCGCCGCGACGGGTTCGCCCGGCGCAGCGGCGAGGCCGTGGTCGGATTGCTGCGCCGCGGCATCACCGCCCGCGACATCCTCACCAAGGAGGCGTTCGAGAACGCGATCGCGGTGGTGATGGCGTTCGGCGGGTCGACCAACGCGGTGCTGCACCTGCTGGCGATCGCACATGAGGCCGGCGTGACACTCTCGCTCGACGACTTCAGCCGCATCGGGTCCAAGGTGCCGCACCTTGCCGACGTCAAGCCGTTCGGCCGCCACGTGATGATCGACGTCGACCGCATCGGCGGCGTGCCGGTGATCATGAAGGCGTTGCTGGACGCCGGGCTGCTGCACGGCGACTGCCTGACCGTGACGGGCAAGACCATGGCCGAGAACCTGGCCGACATCAACCCGCCGGATCCCGACGGCAAGGTGCTGCGGGCGCTGCAGAACCCGATCCACCCGACCGGCGGCATCACCATCCTGCGCGGATCGCTGGCGCCCGAAGGCGCGGTGGTCAAGTCCGCCGGGTTCGAGTCCGATGTCTTCGAGGGCACGGCGCGGGTTTTCGATGGGGAACGGGCAGCACTCGACGCGTTGGAAGACGGCACTATCACCAAGGGTGACGCGGTGGTGATCCGCTACGAAGGCCCCAAGGGCGGACCGGGGATGCGCGAGATGTTGGCGATCACCGGCGCCATCAAGGGCGCGGGCCTGGGCAAGGACGTGCTGTTGCTGACCGACGGACGCTTCTCGGGCGGAACGACCGGGCTGTGCGTCGGCCACATCGCGCCCGAAGCGGTGGACGCCGGACCGATCGCATTCCTGCGCGACGGGGACCGCATCCGGCTCGACGTGGCCCAGCAAACCCTCGACGTGCTGGTCGACGCCGACGAATTCGAGGCCCGCAAGCCAGGTTTCACGCCGCCGGCCCCCCGCTACCGGACCGGTGTGCTGGCCAAGTACGTCAAGCTGGTCAACTCCGCGGCGGTAGGCGCGGTCTGCGGCTGACCCTCCCGGCCAGCCGTCAGCGTGCGCTGACGCCGTCGAGTGTGTCCACACGGCGGGAAATCCCGACCAATCCCACCGTGACTGCACCCTCGACGCCCCCTGAGCACACTCGGCCGGCCGGCGGCTAGCGCACCAGCGCCAGCGCGAACCCGTCCCACCCCTTGGCGCCGACGGTCTGCAGCGCCGCGGTGTCCAGCCGCGGGTGCTCCCCCATCAGCTGCAGCGTGTGGCGGGTCGCGGTGATCCGGGCGTCGCCGGAGTCCGCCGCCGCCACATGTCCGTTGCGAATGACGTTGTCCACCACGATGACCGCGCCGGGGCGGGCCAGTCGCACCGCCCACTCGAGGTAGGCGGGGTAGTTCTCCTTGTCGGCGTCGATGAACACCAGGTC
>NZ_LZLE01000250.1 GCF_001673155.1 Mycobacterium sp. 1423905.2
GCCCTCGACGCGGCGCGCACTGGCTAAAACCTTCACGCCCTACGGCTTTACGCGCGATTACCTCACGCGCCGGGCGGGTACCCGCTTTGCACGTCGAAGGAGGTTGTGCCATGGCTGGTGCGGACAAGGCGAGGAACAAGTTCCAAAAGGTCGGCGGTATGGCCAAAGAGGCCATGGGCCGAGCCACCGGAAATCGCCGGCTCGAGGTGGAAGGTCGAAACGACCAGCGGCGGGCCGACTTCAAGGACGCCGGTGAAAAGCTCAAGGACGTGTTCCGGCCGCGGACTGCCCGGCGCCGCCCGGCGCGGTGAGGCCGAGCGCCGCGCGGGGTGCGCGGCGCTAGCTGTTAACCCACCGATGGTGTGGGCATACTGACTGCATGCGCTCCATCTGGAAGGGTTCGATCGCCTTCGGGCTCGTCAATGTGCCGGTCAAGGTCTATAGCGCCACCCAAGACCACGACATCAAGTTCCATCAGGTACACGCCAAAGACAACGGGCGCATCCGCTACCAACGCATTTGCGAGGTCGACGGCGAAGTCGTCGAATACCGCGACATCGCGCGCGCCTACGAGTCCGACGACGGCCAATCGGTGATCATCACCGACGACGACATCGCCACCTTGCCCGAGGAACGCAGCCGCGAGATCGAAGTCCTGGAATTCGTTCCGGCCAGCGAGGTCGACCCGATGTTGTTCGACCGCAGCTACTTCTTGGAGCCCGATTCGAAATCGTCTAAATCCTATGTGCTGCTTGCGAAGACGCTCGCCGAGACCGACCGGATGGCGATCGTGCACTTCACACTGCGCAACAAGACCCGGCTAGCGGCGTTGCGTGTCAAGGACTTCGGCAAGCGCGACGTGATGGTGATCCACACCCTGCTGTGGCCCGACGAAATCCGCGATCCCGACTTCCCGGTGCTGGACAAAGAAGTCGACATCAAGCCGGCGGAACTGAAGATGGCTGGTCAGGTCGTGGAGTCGATGGCCGAGGACTTCGACCCCGACCGTTACCACGACACCTATCAGGAACAGCTGCAAGAACTGGTGGACGCCAAACTGCAAGGCGGCGAAGCCTTTACGGTCGAAGATCAGCCCAAGGAGCTAGACGAGACCGAAGACGTGTCCGACCTGCTCGCCAAGCTGGAGGCCAGCGTCAAAGCCCGGTCCGGCGACGGTAAGCAGCCGGCCAAGAAGACGGCCCCGGCCAAGAAAGAACCGGCAAAGAAAGCCCCGGCCAAACAGGGCGCCAAGAAGACGGCGAAGAAGGCTCCCGCCAAGAAGACCGCCGCGAAAGCGGGGTCAAAATAAATCGACCGGCGTAAGCTCGTCGTGCTGCCGACCCGGAATCTTCACCAGGAGGTCACGTGAAGTTCACTGGAGCTAACGCCGCGATGAGCCTTTTCGTCGTGTGTGCAATGGCGTTGACGGCGTGCGGCGGCCATTCCAATACGCCGGCGTCGTCGACTTCCAGCAGCCCCGTCGTTCCAGTCAACTGTGGCGGCAAGAAAAAGATTTTGGCGGCAGGCTCGACGGCGCAGAAAAACGCGATGGAGCAGTTCGTCTACGCCTACATCCATGCTTGCCCCGGCCACACCTTGGACTACAACGCCAACGGGTCGGGCGCGGGAATGAAGGCGTTCATCGGCAATCAGACCGACCTGGCGGGCTCGGACTCCCCGATGGACGCAGCAAAGGGTGAGCCGGACCGGGCGCAAGAGCGCTGCGGATCACCGGCATGGGACATCCCCGTTGTCTTCGGCCCGATCGCGATCACCTACAACATCAACGGGGTGAGCTCGCTCAGTCTCGACGGTCCCACGGCCGCCAAGATCTTCAACGGCGCGATCACGAAGTGGGACGACCCGGCCATCAAGGCGCTGAACTCGGGCACCAACCTGCCGCCGACACCGATTCACGTCGTCTTCCGCGGCGACCAGTCCGGCACCACGGACAACTTCCAGAAGTACCTGGATGCGGCCTCCAACGGCGCGTGGGGCAAAGGTGCGGGCCAGACCTTCAACGGCGGTGTCGGGGAAGGCGCCACCGGCAACGACGGCACCTCACAGGCCATGAAACGAACTGACGGATCGATTACCTACAACGAATGGTCCTTTGCCGTGGGCCACCAATTGAACATGGCGCAGATCATTACCTCGGCCGGTCCCGACCCGGTCAACATCACCGCCGAATCGGTCGGTAAAACCATTGCTGGGGCCGCGTTCAAGGGCAGCGGCAATGACCTGGTGGTCGACACTTCGACGTTCTACCGACCGACTCAAGCCGGGGCCTATCCGATCGTGCTGGTGACCTACGAGATCGTTTGCTCGAAGTATCCCGATTCACCCACCGGGCAAGCGGTGAAGGCATTCATGCAGGCCACAATTGGTGACGGCCAAAATGGCCTGGACGAGTACGGCTACATTCCGCTGCCCAGCTCGTTCCGTGGCAAATTACTGCCGGCGGTTAACGCCATCGCGTGAGTGGCGGTCAGCGTCAGCCGCCGCCCGAACGGGACGCCACCGCGCACAGCCCCGCTGAATTCGGTGCGCCGAACGAAATCGACTGCCCGTCAACGTCATTGGCTGATATGGCGTCGGCAGCGGCCGACGATCGTTACCTAGTCGTGATTCAAAGTTCACTGTGAGTCGTACGATTTTGTTGTGTGCCTGCTCTCCCAGGATTTACCGTGTGTTAACCCTCGGTTCCGACGGGGCGGTACTGCTGGGCAGAAAAGAGAAAGAACCAAGGCTGATTCGCCGGCACGATTGAGCGGTCAGCGAAGGGAGCGTCGACGGTGACCAACACCGGGACGAATTCGCGGGTGGGGTCGCGCTTCGGGCCATACGAGCTGGTGCGACTGATCGGCCGAGGCGGCATGGGCGAGGTGTACGAGGCTGAGGACACCCGCAAACGCCGCGTGGTGGCGTTGAAGTTGATCTCCTCGCAGTACTCCGACAACCCGGTCTTTCGCGCCCGCATGCAACGCGAGGCCGATACGGCCGGCCGGCTGACCGAGCCGCACATCGTGCCGATCCATGACTACGGCGACATCGACGGGCAGTTCTATGTCGAGATGCGCCTGATCGACGGCGTCTCACTGCGTTCCATGCTGACCCAGTTCGGTCCACTCACCCCGGCGCGCGCGGTGGCCATCGTGCGACAGATCGCCGCAGCGTTGGACGCCGCGCACGCCAGCGGCGTCACCCACCGCGACGTCAAGCCGGAGAACATCCTCATCGCCGCAAACGACTTCGCCTACCTGGTGGACTTCGGTATCGCGCGCGCCGCGCACGACCCGGAACTGACCCAGAGCGGGATGGCGGTGGGGACCTACAACTACATGGCGCCGGAACGGTTCACCAACGACGAGGTGACCTACCGCGCCGACATCTACGCCCTGGCTTGCGTGTTGGGCGAGTGCTTGACCGGGTCGCCGCCGTATCGGGCCGACAGCGTGGAACGGTTGATCGCCTCACACCTCATGGAGCCGCCGCCCCGCCCGAGTGTGCTTCGGCCCGGCCGGGTGCCGGAAGCTTTGGACCGGGTGATCGCCAAGGGCATGGCCAAGAACCCGCAGGAGCGGTACATGACCGCCGGCGATTTGGCGATGGCGGCCCATGACGCCCTGACCAGTCCCGAACAGCGCCAGGAAGCCACCATTCTCCGACAAGGAGATAACGCGACGCTGATCGCGCCCGTCGCCGAGCAAGGCTTCGGCGTCGGCTCCGGGAGCTACGGGGTCAACTACACGGGAGGCTCGGGTTCGCACCCGCAAACCCAGCGGGCCATGGCTCCACCACCGCAGTACCGCACCGGTGACGAGACCATGGCACAGCCGGTGCCCCCCAACAACGGCGGCTGGGCCAACACGTCCAACCCGTCGGATCAGTGGACTCAGGCCGCGCCCGTCGCCAACACGGGCGGCTGGGTCAGCCAGCCCGGAGTCGCGACCGGGATCGCACCCGCCGCCCCGCGCCCCGTTGGGCCGCCGCAAGCCCAGCCACCGCAGCCGACTCCGAAGCCCCCGCCGCGTAAGAAGCGCAAAGGACTGATCATCGGGGCCGTCGCGGCGGTGGTGGTGCTCGTCGCCGC
>NZ_LZLE01000251.1 GCF_001673155.1 Mycobacterium sp. 1423905.2
GTCGATTCCCGCGCTGTGGGCCGCGCAGGTGGCGCGCACGCCCGCGGCGGTAGCGCTGACCTGCGCCGGCCGTTCGATGACCTACCGACAGCTCGACGAGTCCACCAACCGGCTGGCGCACCTACTGACCGGGCATGGCGTGGGACCGGGTTCAGTGGTGGCGCTGCTGTTTTCGCGCTCCGCCGAGGCGATTGTGTCCATGCTGGCGGTGCTGAAATCCGGGGCGGCGTATCTCCCGATCGACCCCGGCCTGCCGGCGGCCAGGATCGAGTTCATGCTCGCCGATGCGGCACCCATCGCCGCGCTCACCACCCAAGTGCTGGCTGAGCGCTTGCGGGGGCACCGCATCCCAGTCATCGACGTCGAGGACACCGACCTCTCCGAGTACCCGGACACGGCGTTGCCCGCGCCGACCGCCGAGCACGTCGCCTACTTCATCTACACCTCGGGTACCACCGGTGTCCCGAAAGGCGTTGCCAGCACGCACCACAACGTCACCCAACTGCTCCGGTCATTGCCAGCGGAACTACCGTCGGCGGGAGTGTGGTCGCAATACCATTCCTACACCTTCGACTTCTCGGTGTGGGAGATCTGGGGTGCGCTGCTGCACGGTGGTCGGCTGGTGGTGGTGCCCGAGTCGGTAGCCCGCTCACCGCATGACTTCCACGCCTTGTTGGTCGCCGAACGAGTCACCGTCTTGAGTCAAACCCCGTCGGCGCTCGGAGTGCTGTCACTGGAGGGACTGGATTCGGTGACGTTGATCGTTGCGGGCGAGGCCTGCCCGCCGGAACTCACGCAGCGGTGGGCACCGGGGCGGGTGATGATCAACGCCTACGGCCCGACCGAGACCACCATCTACGCGTCGATGAGTGCGCCGTTGCGCGCCGCGCCGGCCCGACCGCCCATCGGATCACCAGTGCCCGGAGCGGCAGCTTTCGTCCTGGACGGCTGGCTGCGCCCAGTGCCGCCCGGTGTGGTGGGGGAGTTGTATGTCGCGGGCCATGGGGTTGGGCTGGGCTATTGGCGCCGATCGGGGTTGACCGCCTCGCGATTTGTGGCGTGCCCGTTCGGCGCGCCGGGCACCCGAATGTATCGGACCGGAGACTTGGTGTCCTGGGGTGCTGATGGCCAGCTGCGGTATGTAGGGCGCGCCGACGAACAGGTCAAGATCCGCGGCTACCGGATCGAGCTCGGCGAAATCCAGGGCGCAATACGCGGATTGGACGGAGTTGACCAGTCAGTCGTCGTTGCCAGGGAGGACCGTCCCGGTGACGTGCGTCTGGTCGGGTATATCACCGGCACCGCCGATCCATCTGCAGTGCGGGCCGCGCTGGCCGATCGACTGCCGCCGTATATGGTTCCGGCTGCGGTGATGGTCGTCGACGCGTTGCCGCTGACCGTCAACGGCAAACTCGACGTCCGCGCGCTGCCGGCTCCGGACTACCAGCGCGGTGCTCACCACCGTCCGCCGGCCGGCCCCATCGAGGAGCTCATCGCCGGCAGCTTCGCCCAGGTACTCGGATTCGACTCGGTCGGTGCCGACGATTCGTTCTTCGACCTGGGCGGCGATTCACTGTCGGCGATGCGGGTGATGGCCGCGATCAGCGCAACCCTGGACGCTCGCCTCCCCGTGCGCGCGTTGTTCGAGGCACCGACGGTGGCCCAGTTGGCGTCCCGCATCGGCGCGGGCCAAGGTGGCCTCGAGCCGCTGCGCCCAGCGCCGCGGCCGGCCGTGATCCCGCTGTCCTTCGCCCAAAGCCGGCTGTGGTTCTTGGACCAATTGCACGGTCCGTCAGCGGTTTACAACATGGCGGTAGCACTGGAGCTGCGCGGTGAACTCGATGCGCAGGCGCTCGCTGCGGCGCTGGCCGACGTGGTGGACCGCCATGAAAGCCTGCGTACTCGGTTCGTCGCGGTCGACGGGTCACCTCGGCAGGTGATCGTCGCTGCCGACAGCGCCGAGGTGGGCTGGCAGGTGGTCGACGCCAGTGGATGGTCTCCGGGCCGCCTCGACCAAGCCGTTGGCGCCGCGGCGCGGCACCCGTTCGATCTGGCCAACGAAATCCCCATCCGGGCAACGCTTTTCCGCATCGCCGACCGGCACCACGTGCTGGTCGCCGTGCTGCACCACATCGCCGGCGACGGCTGGTCGGTCGGTGTGCTGGCCACCGATCTGAGTGTGGCCTACGCCAGCCGGTGTGCGAGGTCGGCGCCGGACTGGGCCGAATTGCCGGTTCAGTACGCCGATTACACGCTGTGGCAGCGGACGAACCTGGGTGATGTGGCCGACGGTGAGAGCCCGCTGGCCGCGCAGTTGCGGTATTGGGAACAAGCACTCGCCGGCCTGCCGGGGCGCCTGCAGCTGCCCACCGACCGGCCCTACCCACCGGTTGCCGACCACCGTGGCGGCAGTGTGCCAGTGGACTGGCCGGCGCAGTTGCAGCAGCGGGTGAGTGCGGTGGCCCGCGAGCACAACGCGACCAGCTTCATGGTGCTCCAGGCGGCCCTGGCGCTGTTGCTGTCCGAACTGAGCGCCAGTTCCGATGTGGCAGTTGGTTTTCCGATTGCCGGGCGCGGTGATCCCAAGCTCGATGAGCTGGTCGGCTTCTTCGTCAACACGTTGGTGTTGCGGGTCGACCTGGCTGGAGATCCGACGTTCGTCGAGCTGCTCGCCCAAGTGCGACAGCGCAGCCTGGCCGCCTACGAGCATCAGGACGTCCCGTTCGAAGTGCTCGTCGACCGGCTCAATCCCACCCGGTCACTGACCCATCACCCGTTGATCCAGGTCATGCTGGCGTGGCAGAACAACGCCCGCGGCGACCTGGTCCTGGGAGATCTGAACGTCACACCGATCCCGGTGGATACCCACACCGCCCGCATGGACCTGACCTTCTCGCTGGCCGAACGCTGGACGGACAACGGTGAGCCCGCCGGCATCGGCGGCGCGGTGGAATTCCGCACCGACGTGTTCGATCCGGCGAGCATCGAGAAATTGATCGAGCGGTTCTGGCAGGTGCTGACCGCCGTGACGGCCGATCCTAGGCGGCGCGCGTCGTCGATCGATGTGCTCGGTGACGATGAACGGAAACGACTCGACGACTGGGGCAACCGGGCGGTACTCGCCCAGCCGGCCCCCTCGGGAGCGTCGATCCCGTCGCTGTGGGCCGCGCAGGTCGCGCGCACACCCGACGCCGTGGCCCTGGTATACCAAGAACATTCGTGGACCTACCGCGAGGTCGACGACGCCGCCGACCGGCTGGCGCAGGTGCTGGCCAGTCGCGGGGCGGCGCCGGGGCGCTGTGTGGCGCTGCTGTTGCCCCGGTCTGCCGACGCGATCGTGGCGATCGTGGCGGTGCTCAAGACCGGAGCTGCCTATCTGCCTATCGATCCGGGTCTGCCGGCGGCGCGGGTGCAATTTCTGCTCGCCGACGCCGCGCCAATCGTGGCGGTGACCACTGGCGCGCTGGTCCAGCGGCTGGACGGCCAGGACATGGCGGTGATCGAAGTCGACGACCCCGACATCCCGACGTGTCCGCGCAGCGAACTAACCGCCCCAGCGGCCGACGACATCGCCTACCTTATCTACACGTCGGGCACCACCGGCGTGCCCAAGGGCGTTGCCGTCAAGCACCGCAACGTCACCGAGTTGATCGGGTCGCTGCGGACCCACCTGCCCAAGGCGGGGGTGTGGTCGCAATGGCACTCGTTGGCCTTCGACGTCTCGGTGTTTGAAATCTGGGGAGCGCTGCTCGACGGCGGCCGACTGGTGGTGGTGCCCGAAGGGGTCGCGCGTTCCCCCGAGGACTTCCACGCACTGCTGGTCACCGAACAGGTAAGTGTGTTGAGTCAGACGCCGTCGGCCTTCTATGCGCTCCAAACCGCTGATGCGCTCGCCGCCCCGCAAGGTAATCGCCTCGCTTTGCGGGTGGTGCTGTTTGCCGGGGAAGCGCTTGCCCCGCAGCGTCTTCGGACATGGCTGGACCGTCATCAGCCCGGACCTCGGCTGCTCAATCTGTACGGGACCACCGAGACGACGGTGCACGCCTCGGTGCGGGAGATCACCGCCGATGATGTGGCGGCTGCCGTCAGCCCGATCGGGGGACCGCTGACCCACCTCGGCTTCTTCGTACTGGATCGGTGGTTGCGGCCGGTGCCGGTCGGCGTGGTGGGCGAGTTGTATATGGCCGGTGGCGGTTTGGCGGATGGCTATGTGCGCCGGACCGGGCTCACCGCCTCGCGGTTTGTCGCGTGCCCCTTCGCCGGCGGCGGAGCTCGGATGTATCGCACCGGGGACCTGGTGTGGTGGGGTCCGGACGGGCAGTTGCGTTATGTCGGGCGCGCCGACGAGCAGGTCAAGATCCGCGGCTACCGCATCGAACTGGGTGAGGTGCGGGCGGCGATGGCCGGGGTGGCCGGGGTAGACCAAGCGCTGGTCATCGCCCGCGAAGACCAACCCGGCGCCACCCGTCTGGTGGGTTATGTCACGGGAACGGCAGACCCGGCCGATATCCGCGCGCGGCTGGCCGACCGGCTGCCGGCCTACATGATTCCGGCGGCGATAGTCGTCCTCGACGCCGTGCCGTTGACTGCCAACGGCAAACTCGACACCTGCGCCCTGCCGGCGCCGGAATACCAAGGCGCCCAGCAGTACCGGGCCCCGGGCAGCATGGTCGAGGAGATGCTTGCCGGCATCTACGCCGAGGTCTTGGGATTGGAGCGGGTGGGAGTCGACGAGTCGTTCTTCGACCTGGGCGGCGACAGCATCATGTCGATGCAGGTGGTCGCCCGGGCGCGGGCGGCCGGCCTGCTGTGTCGGCCGCGTGACATCTTCGTCGAGCAGACCGTGTCCCGGCTGGCCCAAGTCGCCGCGTTCACCGAGGCCGCCGGGGACGCCGCGGTCGACGACGGTATCGGCGAAGTCGTGGCCACGCCGATCATGCAGTGGCTGCGCAGCATGGGTGGCGCGATCGACCAGTTCAACCAGACGGTGTTGGTGCAGGCTCCGACTGGGGTCACCGAGTCCGACATCGTGACCGTGCTACAGGCCTTGCTGGATCGGCACGCCATGCTGCGGCTACGAGTCGACGACCAGGCCGGGCAGTGGTCTTTGCGGGTGCCCGCGGCCGGTTCGGTGACCGCGGAGGACCTCCTGCACACGGTCGGCGCGTTGTCCGAAGAGGCGCTGATCGCAAACCGTTGCCGATTGAACCCGGCGGCCGGGGTGATGCTCAGCGCGTTATGGGTCCCCAGCACAGGTCAGCTGGCGTTGAGCATTCACCACCTGGCGGTGGACGGTGTGTCCTGGCGAATCCTGTTGGAAGACTTGAACATCGCGTGGGTGCAGCACCGCGCCGGTCAGCCGGTGGCCTTGGCCGCGCCAGGCACGTCCTTCCAACGTTGGGCGTCTCTGCTCGACGACTACGCCAACCGCGCCGACGTCGTGGACCAGGCGCAGGCCTGGCGCGAGGTGGCCGCCACGCCTGCCGCGCTCCCGGCGGTGCAGCCCGCGGTCGACACCTTCGCCACCGCCGGGCAACTGACGGCGCTCCTGGACGTCGAAACCACCCGCCTGCTACTCGGTGCCGCCCCGGCGGCATTCCATGCCGGCGTGCACGACATCTTGCTGATCGCGTTCGGGCTGGCCTGCGCCGAATCGCTGGGCACCCGCGGCGCGCCCATCAGCATCGACGTGGAGGGTCACGGACGCAACGAGGACCTGGCCCCCGGCCTCGACCTGTCGCGCACCGTGGGATGGTTCACCACCAAATACCCAGTGTCACTTGGTGTTCGCGCGGTGAGCTGGGATCAGGTGGTGGCCGGTGGCGCGGCCTTGGGCGCGGTGATCAAGGACGTCAAGGAACAGTTGCGCGCCCACCCCGACGGCCTGACCTACGGACTGCTGCGCTACCTCAACGCCGGCGTGGATCTGTCCGGACCCGACCCGGCGTTCGGGTTCAACTATCTGGGACGCCTCGGGGTCAACGCGCCGTCCGCCGGTGATCTCTGGCGGATCAGCCACCAGGGTGGCGAGCTGATCGGTGCGGCCACAGCGGTGGCCATGCCGCTGATGCACGCCGTCGACCTCAACGCCGGCACTGTCGACACCGACGCCGGCCCGCACCTGCGCGCCGACTGGATGTGGGCGCCGTCGGCGGTTGATCGCGCGCGGGTCAGCCAGCTCAGCCAATTATGGTTCGACGCCCTGCGCGGAATCTGCCGTCACGTGCAGCGCGGCGGCGGCGGGCTGACGCCGTCGGACATCGCGCCTGCCCGGCTCAGCCAGCAGCAGATAGACGAGTTGTCTCAACAACATTCGATCGCCGACATCTTGCCGCTGACCCCGCTGCAGCAGGGGCTGCTGTTCCATGCCAGCACCGCACACGGCGCCGACGACGTGTACGCGGTGCAGCTGGAGGTCACGCTGACCGGCAACCTCGACCCGGACCGGCTGCGCGAGGCGGTGCAGACCGTGATCACCCGCCATCCCCACCTGGCGGCCCGATTCTGTACGCAATTCGACGAGCCGGTTCAGATCATCCCGGCCAACCCGACGGCGGCGTGGCGATACGTCGAGTTGGACAGCCAAGACCGCGACCCGCAAGCACAGATCCAGCGGGTGTGCGCCGCCGAACGGGCCGCCGTCTGCGAACTGGCCGGCGATCCGGCCTTCCGGGTGGCGTTGATCCGCACCGGCGACGGCCGGTACCGATTCGTCCTCACGAATCACCACATCCTGCTCGATGGCTGGTCAATGCCGATTCTGCTGCGAGAGGTCTTCGCCAGCTACCACGGCCAGTGGCTGCCGGCAGCCGGGTCCTACCGCAGCTTCCTCACCTGGCTGGTCGACCGGGGCCGCGAAGATCGCCAGGCCGCCGTGACGGCGTGGCGCGAGGTGCTGGACGGGTTCACCACCCCCACCCTGGTCGCCCCGCCGGATCGGTTAGGCGTGGGCAGCCGGGGCAGCACCTCATTGCGGGTGCCCGTCGCCACCACGCGAGCCCTCGGTGAGCTGGCGCGGAGCAACCACACCACCGTCAACGTCGTGCTGCAGGCCGCTTGGGCGCAGGTACTGATGGGGCTGACCGGTCACCACGACGTGGTCTTCGGTGCCACCGTCTCGGGCCGGCCGGCCGAGGTAGCCGGCGCCGAATCGATGGTGGGCCTGTTCATCAACACCGTCCCGGTGCGGGCGAGCGTCACGCCGGCCAGCACCACCACGGACCTGCTCGCCCAGTTGCACCACAGGCAGAACCACACGCTCGAGCACCAGCACCTGGCGCTGGGTGACATCCACCGCATCACCGGTCACGACCAATTGTTCGACACCCACTTCGCCTACGAGAACTACCCCGTCGACACCGGCGTGCGGTTGGGTGATGACGACCTGGCCATCACCGACCTCACCACCCGCGAGAGCACCCACTACCCGCTGGTGGTGCAGGTCGCCCCGGGCCGCGAAATGGGCATTCGCCTCGACTTCCGCGCCGATATCTTCGACGCGACCCTTGTCGAAACGCTGCTGCAACGGTTCCAGCGGATCTTGACGGCGATGACGGCCGCGCCGACGGCGCCGTTGTCGTCGATGGACCTGCTGGAACCCGACGAGCACGCTCGCCTCGCCGACTGGGGCAACCGCGTGGTGCTGACCCAGGCGGCCGCCCACCCGGCGACGATTCCAGCCTTGCTGGCCGAGCAGGTGGTGCGCACTCCGGAGGCAGTGGCGCTGTCCTACCAGGGCACGTCGATGACCTACCGCGAGTTCGACGAGGCGTCGAACCGGATGGCGCACCTGCTTGCCCGTCATGGTGCCGTCCCGGGACATGTTGTCGCACTGCACTTTTCCCGTTCCGCGCAAGCCATAGTGGCGATGGCGGCGGTGCTCAAGACGGGCGCGGCTTATCTGCCGATCGACCCGGCGTTGCCCGCCACGCGGGTGGCTTTCCTGCTCGCCGACACCGCGCCGGTCGCCGCGATCACCACCGCAGCGTTGGCCGAGCGGCTTGGGCCTGACCTGACCGTGATCGACGTCGACGACCCGCGGATCCTGACCTACCCGGGCACGACGCTGCCCGGCCCGCGCGCGACCGGGGACGACGTCGCCTACATCATCTACACCTCCGGCACCACCGGAGTGCCCAAGGGGGTCGCCGTCACCCACCACAGCGTCACCCAGCTACTGGAGTCGCTGCACGCGCCGCTGCCGGAGGCGGCGGTGTGGTCGCAGTGTCACTCCTACGGATTCGACGTTTCGGTGCAAGAAATCTGGGGTGCGCTGCTCGGCGGCGGGCGCCTTGTCGTGGTCCCCGAAGCGGTGACACGCTCACCGGAAGATCTGCAAGCATTGCTGGTCGCTGAGCAGGTCAGCGTGCTCAGCGTGACGCCCACCGAACTGGGGATGTTATCGCCCGAGGAGGTCGGGCCGGTGGCGTTGGTGATCGGTGCCGAGGCCTGCCCGACGCAGCTGGTGGACCGGTGGGCGCCGGGGCGGCTGATGGTCAACGTGTACGGACCCACCGAGACGACCATCGATGCGTCCATAAGCCAACCGCTGCAGGCCAATTCGGCAGCACCCCCGATCGGCGCGCCGGTGTCCGGGGCGGCGTTGTTCGTGCTGGACCCGTGGTTGCGGCCGGTGCCGGCCGGGCTGGTCGGTGAGCTCTATGTGGCCGGCCGCGGAGTGGGCGTCGGATACTGGCGTCGGTCCGGACTGACGGCCTCGCGGTTCGTGGCGTGTCCGTTCGGAGCGGCGGGCGCCCGGATGTATCGCACCGGAGATCTGGTGCGCTGGCGTGCCGATGGGCAACTGGAGTATGTGGGCCGCGCCGATGAGCAGGTCAAAATCCGCGGCTATCGCATCGAGCCGGGTGACATTCAGGCGGCGCTGACGCGGCTGGACGGTGTGGAGCAGGCGGCCGTCATCCTGCGCGAGGACCGGCCGGCGGACAAACGTCTGGTGGGTTACGTCACCGGGTCGGTAGACCCGACCTCCTTGCGGTCCTCGTTGGCCGAGCAGCTGCCGTCCTAC
The DNA here is from genome assembly GCF_001673155.1 of Mycobacterium sp. 1423905.2. Taxonomy (GTDB): domain Bacteria; phylum Actinomycetota; class Actinomycetes; order Mycobacteriales; family Mycobacteriaceae; genus Mycobacterium. Next base: position 9,026 of record NZ_LZLE01000251.1, read on the forward strand.
ATGGTGCCGGCGGCAGTGGTGGTGCTGGATGCGTTGCCGTTGACTGTCAACGGCAAGCTCGACAAGCGGGCTCTGCCGGCGCCGGAATATCAGCACGGTGACCGGTATCGGGCCCCGGCCACGCCCATCGAGGAGACGCTGGCCGGCGTCTACGCCCGCGTGCTCGGGCTCGACAGGGTCGGCATCGACGACTCCTTCTTCGATCTCGGGGGAGATTCACTATCGGCGATGCGGGCGGTCGCCGCGATCAACGCGGCGCTCGATGCTCAGTTGGCGGTGCGCACGCTGTTCGATGCGCCGTCCGTCAGCGAGTTGAGCCAGCGGCTTGGTGACCGGATTTCCAGCGAGGCAATGGCATCCGGCATCAGTTCACCCGGCGACCCGCGCTTCGAACTTGTGCACGGGCGTGCGCAGGACCTCACCGAGGTGCGCGCGAGCGACCTCACACTGGACAAGTTCATCGACGCACCGAGGCTGCTCAGCGCACCGACGCTGCCGGGACCGAGCGCCCAGGTGCGCACGGTGCTGCTGACCGGAGCGACCGGCTTCCTCGGCCGTTATTTGGTCTTGTGTTTGTTGGAACAGATGGAGTTGGCCGACGGCAAGTTGATCTGCTTGGTGCGCGCCGATTCCGATGAGAATGCGCGTCGCCGTCTGGAGCGGGTCTTCGACAGCGGTGATCCAGAATTGTTGCAGCACTTCCACGAACTGGCCGACGATCATCTGGAGATCATCGCCGGTGACAAGAGTGAACCGAACCTTGGCCTGACCGAAGCGGTTTGGCAGCGTCTCGCCGACACCGTCGATCTGATCGTCGATTCGGCTGCCCTGGTCAATGCTGTCTTGCCCTATCAGGAGCTGTTCGGGCCCAACGTAGCCGGGACCGCTGAGCTGATCAAGATCGCGCTCACCACCAGGCTCAAGCCCTACACGTACGTGTCGACCGGTGACGTAGGCGCCCAAATCGACTCAGCGGTGTTCACCGAGGATGCTGACATTCGAGTGATCAGCCCGACCCGCAGCGTGAACGGCAGATTGGCTAACGGTTACGGCAACAGCAAGTGGGCCGGCGAGGTGCTGCTCCGCGAAGCCCACGACCTGTGCGGGCTGCCGGTCGCGGTGTTCCGCTGTGACATGATCCTGGCCGAGGCCACCTACGCCGGCCAGCTCAACGTCACCGATATCGTCTCCCGGGTGGTGCTGAGCCTGGTCGCCACCGGCATCGCGCCCCGCTCGTTCTACCGGCTCGACTCCGACGGCAACCGGCAACGCGCGCACTTCGACGGTCTGCCAGTCGATTTCGTCGCCACCGCGATCACCGCGCTGAGCACCTGCGAAGGCAACGAATTCCAGACCTACCATGTGATGAACCCGCACGACGACGGCATCGGGATCGACGAATACGTCGACTGGTTGATCGAGGCCGGATGTCCTATCCAGCGCGTCGACGACTTCGGGGAGTGGGCGCAGCGGTTCGAGACCGCGCTGCGCGCCTTGCCGGATCGCCAACGCCGGCACTCGGTGTTGCCGATGCTGCTGTTGCGCGGAGCCGAACATCTGCGACCGCTAGAGCCGGTCGTGGGGTCGCTTGCCCCGACCGACCGCTTCCGGGCCGCGGTCAAAGAAGCGAAGATCGGCCCCGACAGCGACAACCCAGACATACCGCATGTCACGTCGTCGGTGATCGTCAAATACTTCACCGACTTACACCGGCTCGGGCTGCTCTAGGCGCCACGATGCTGACTTTGCTTCGCGCGCATTGGGTGTCGATGACGGTAAGCGTCTTGCTGCTCGTCGCCGCAACCGCGCTTGCCCTGGCCCAGCCGCTGCTGGCCGGCCGGCTCGTCGACCGGGCAGTGGCAGGCGCACCGATTCTTCTGCCGGCCGCCGCGCTGGTGGCCATGCTCGTCGGACAGCTGTTACTGGAGTCGCTGGGACACTTCCAGCTTGACCGTACCGGCGAGAAGATCGTGCTGCGGCTGCGCGACACCTTCGCCAATCATGTTGTGCGGCTGCCGATCGGCGTGCTGGACCGGGGCCGCACCGGCGACCTGCTGGCCCGAGCCACCAACGACGCGGGACTGTTGCAGCCGGTGCCTCGCTCCGTCGGTGACCTCGTGTTCGGCGCATTGATCATGTGCGGCGCAGCTGGGTTCATGCTCACCATCGACCCGCTCACCGTGGTCGTCGTGGTGGTTGTCATGGCGGCGGGATACGCCGCCGGCAGTCCGTTCCTGTCCAGGATCCAACGGGCGTCCTTGCATCGCCAAGTAGCACTGAGTGACTACACGGCGGGATTGGACCGGGCGCTGGGCGCGGCGCGGACCGTCAAGTTGTTCGGAGCCGAAGAACGCGAAGCGAAGTCGATTGGCGTGCCCGCCCGCGCCGCCTACCGCTCTGGCGTCCACGTCGCCTCGTCGACCGCGGTCAACTTCGCGCTGATCCGGTTGGGCATCTTCGGTGCGTTCCTGACGATCATGATCATGGACGGACGCCGAGTCGCCGGCGGCGCCTTGCCCGTCGGCCAGTTCGTCAGCCTGTTCGCGTTCGCGATGTACGCCGTCTTTCCCGTCACCGCCGCAATGACCGCACTGGCCAATCTGCGCACGTCGGCCGGCGCGTACCAACACTTCGTGGCTACCCTGCGCGAACTGCCCGAAGGCGACCTGCCGACGGTGATCAGCGCGGCCGGTGGCGTGCCGGACCCGCAACAAACCGCGGAGTTGGTCGAGTTCGACCACGTGTCCTTCTCCTACGACGGCGGATCAAAAGTCCTCGACGACGTCTCCTTTACGCTGCGCCGCAACCAGGTCACCGCGCTCATCGGACCTTCGGGCGCCGGGAAATCGACCATCCTGGCGTTGCTGTGCCGCTTCCACGATCCGGACACCGGCGCGCTGCGCTGGCAAGGACATGACTTCCGCAGCATCCCGCTCAACGACCTCAGGCGCCGACTCGGGCTCCTGGAACAGGACGCCCCGGTGCTGCACGGCACCATCCGGGAAAATCTCCTCATCGCCAACCCGGACGCCAGCGAAGCCGACCTGTGGACAGCCCTGAAACAGGCCAACATCGACCACGAAATTGCCCGCCTCCCCGCGCAACTCGACACACCGGTACTCGAACGCGGTCGCGGCTTGTCCGGTGGCCAACGCCAGCGGCTCGCGCTGGCCCGCGCCTTTCTGTCACGTTCGCAACTCATCCTCATGGACGAACCCACCGCCCACCTCGACCGTGCCAACGAGTACGACGTCATGAGCAACGTGTTACAAGCACGCGGTCAGCGCAGCCTGGTGGTGGTGGCCCATCGGCTCTCCACGGTCACCAACGCCGATCAGATCCTCGTGCTGCAGCAAGGCCGCATCCAAGCCGTCGGCACGCACACCGAGTTGCTGAGCAATGCCGTCTACCGCGAGCTCATCGAGCACGAGCTCGCCCACCGATGAAGGCGAGCTGACCCGCTGTGCTATCCCGAATCGCTCGACTCGCGATCTCAGCTCCCCGCCGGGTCCTGGGCG
>NZ_LZLE01000252.1 GCF_001673155.1 Mycobacterium sp. 1423905.2
CCACCAGGGAAACTGTTGTCTTGTTGGAGGCGGCGGGATTCGACGTGATCCTCATCGAAACGGTCGGTGTCGGCCAGTCCGAGGTGGCGGTGGCGAACATGGTCGACACCTTCCTGCTGCTGACGTTGGCGCGCACCGGTGATCAATTGCAGGGCATCAAGAAAGGTGTGCTGGAGCTGGCCGACACCGACCGTTTCGATGAGGATCACGTCGAATCCCGCCGCCTCCAACAAGACAACAGTTTCCCTGGTGGCCTTTGCCACCCCACCCAGGGTTCCCGACGTCGGCGAGGGCCGGATGTAGGCGTCCGGGTGCATCGCCAGGCGCGCCATCCGCGTCTTGTCGCCGAGAATCGATCCGCCGGTGCGGGTCGAGGACGGGTCGACGGCCAGCACCGCCACCCGGTGGCCCCGGTCGATCAGGTGCATGCCGAGGGCTTCAATGCTGGTGGATTTGCCGACCCCGGGAACGCCGGTGATGCCGACTCGGTGGGCGTTGCCCGAGTCCGGCAGCAATTCCAGCAGCAGCTGCTGGGCCTGCTCTCGATGGTCGGCGCGGGTGGATTCGAGCATGGTGATCGCCCGCGGTAGCGACGCTCGGTCGCCGTTGCGAATGGCGGCGACGAGCTTGTCGACCGGATTGGCTTCGGACGTCATCGACCGCAGAAAGACCGCGCTAGTCCAGCGTGTATCCGAGTCGCTCGGCAAGCTTGTGCAGCAAGCCGATTGCGGCGTCGGCGATTACCGTTCCGGGCGGGAAGATGGCGGCAGCCCCGGCCTGGTATAGCTCGTCGAAGTCCCCGGGCGGGATCACCCCGCCGACCACCACCATGATGTCGGGGCGGCCGACCTCGGCCAGCGCGTCACGCAGTGCCGGCACCAAGGTCAAGTGCCCGGCCGCCAGCGAGGACACTCCGACCACGTGGACATCGTTGTCGGCGGCTTGGCGGGCCACCTCCTCGGGTGTGGAGAACAGCGACCCGACGTCGACGTCGAAACCGATGTCGGCGAACGCGGTTGCGATCACCTTCTGACCGCGGTCGTGCCCGTCCTGACCCATCTTGGCCACCAGGATCCGAGGCCGACGGCCGTCGGCCTCGGCGAACTTCTCGACGAGTTCTGTGGCGTTGGTGATGTTGGGGGCCTTTCCGACTTCGTCACGATAGACGCCGGCGATGGTACGGATCTCGGCCTGGTGGCGCCCGTAGACCTTTTCCAGCGCGTCGGAGATCTCCCCCACGGTGGCCTTGGAGCGTGCCGCGTCGATGGCCAGCGCCAGCAGGTTGTTGCCCAGCCCGTCGGCGCCGGCGCGGCCGTGCGCCGCCGCGGCGCGGCTGAGCTCGGCCAGCGCCGCTTCGACCGCCCGCTGGTCCCGGTTGGCCCGCAGCTCTTGCAATTTGGCCAATTGCTCGGCCCGCACCCGGCTGTTTTCGACCTTGAGGACCTCGACCTCCTGATCCTCGTCGACCTGGTACTTGTTGACCCCGATCACCGGCTGCTGTCCGGAATCGATGCGGGCCTGGGTGCGTGCGGCGGCTTCCTCGATGCGCAGCTTCGGGATGCCGTCATTGATGGCTTGGGCCATGCCGCCATGCTCGGTGACTTCGGCGATGTGCGCCCGCGCCCGTTGCGCGAGTTGATGGGTGAGCCATTCCACGTAGTAAGAGCCGCCCCACGGGTCGATCGGCCGGGTAGTTCCGGACTCCTGCTGCAGCAGCAACTGGGTGTTGCGGGCGATGCGCGCGGAGAAGTCGGTGGGCAGCGCGAGCGCCTCGTCCAGGGCGTTGGTGTGCAGCGACTGGGTGTGCCCCTGGGTGGCGGCCATAGCCTCGATGCAGGTGCGGGCGACGTTGTTGAACGCGTCCTGAGCGGTCAACGACCAGCCCGAGGTCTGTGAATGTGTGCGTAGCGACAGCGATTTCGGGTTCTTGGGCTCGAACTGGGCGACCAGCTCGCTCCACAGCAGCCGGCCGGCGCGCAGCTTGGCCACCTCCATGAAGAAGTTCATGCCGATGCCCCAGAAGAACGACAGCCGGGGTGCGAAGGAGTCGATGTCCAGCTCGGCGGCCAGACCCGCCTTGATGTAGTCGACACCGTCGGCCAGGGTGTAGGCGAGCTCCAGATCGGCTGTCGCACCGGCTTCTTGGATGTGATAGCCGGAGATGGAGATGGAGTTGAACTTCGGCATCTTGGCGCTGGTGTAAGCGAAGATGTCGGAGATGATGCGCATCGACGGCTCGGGCGGATAGATGTAGGTGTTGCGCACCATGAACTCTTTGAGGATGTCGTTCTGGATGGTGCCGGCCAGCTTCTCCGGCGGCACCCCCTGTTCCTCGGCGGCCACCACATAGAGCGCCAGGATCGGCAGCACCGCCCCGTTCATCGTCATCGACACCGACACCGTCGACAGGTCGATCCCGTCGAACAATTGCCGCATGTCGAGGATGGAATCGATTGCGACGCCGGCCATTCCGACGTCCCCTTGAACGCGGGGGTGGTCGGAGTCGTAGCCACGGTGGGTGGCCAGATCGAACGCCACCGACAGGCCTTTCTGCCCGGCGGCGAGGTTGCGGCGGTAGAAGGCGTTGGAGTCCGCGGCGGTGGAGAAGCCGGCGTACTGGCGGATGGTCCAGGGCTGGTTGACGTACATCGTCGGGTAGGGCCCCCGCACGAAGGGCGGCTCGCCCGGGTAGCTGTGCAGCGGGTAGCCGTCGGCCTCGGCGGCGCGGCGGTCGGCGCCCATGTAGACCGGGTTGACGTCGATGCCTTCGGGTGTGTGCCAGTGCAGTTGGTCGGGTGCGTAAGGATGCGCCGCGGCGGCCGCGGCAAAATGTTCTTGCACGGCTGCTTCGGTGGCGGGCCGCGCGGCGCGCTCACCATGCAACGGAACGTCGGCGAAGCTGCCGACGAAGCTGCCCGGAACAGGTGTAGTGGTGGTCATCTATGCTCCCAACCGAGTGAGCAGGTCCGAGAGTTCTTGCACAGCGTGAATTTTCGCGGTCAAGTAGCCGTCGGGCCGGTCGCTGGCCTCCCCGACCGCCTTCTCCGGCCCGGCGAGATAAATTCGCGATACTCCGGCGGTGCGGGCTGCCCGCACTACTTCGGCGGCTTCGTCCTGATACCGCTTGTCGGTGCCGCAGATCACCGCCACAGTCGGTGTGTCGGCTTGCGCGACAGCCTGTTCCACGCCGGAGGCATCGACCGGGCCGGGGTTGATCGCTTCGATTCCACCTGAGGCCAGGAGGTTGGACGCGAAGGTGGTTCGGATGTTGTGTTCGGCCAGCGGCCCCAACGGCAGCAGCAACACCTGCGGTCGGGCACCAGTGCGAGCCAGGTAGACATCCGAACGGTCTCGCAGCGCTTCGAACTCCGTGGCGTAGCGAATCAGGTTGCCCACGCGGTTCAGGGAGTTGGTTGAATCATCTTGTGCGCGAGGCGGTTCGGTGAGGTTAGGGAATTCGTTGACTCCGGTGATCGCGGTGCGGCGGTGCGCGATGTCGTCGGCGCGGCGCGCGGCGATCTCGGCGATCTGGTCGGCGACATAGTCGCTGGCGTCGGCGAATCCGCCGCGGGCCTCGATGTCCTGGAAGTGCTGCCATGCATGTTGGGACAGCTCCTCGGTGAGGTCTTCGACAAACCAGGAGCCACCGCCGGGATCGAGCACTCGTCCGACGTGAGACTCCTCGAGCAGCAGAAGCTGCACATTGCGGGCCATGCGGCGGGCGAAACTGGCTGCCACGCCGGGAAACCCGCCGGGGATGGCGACGTCGAAGGGGAACACCAGTACGGTGTCGGCGCCGCCGACGCCCGCACCGAATGCGGCCAGCGTGGTCCGCAGCATATTCACCCACGGGTCGCGCTGGGTCATCATCGGCAGCGACGTCTCGGCGTGGATTCGGGCCGCGCCGCCGTCCGCGTCACCGGCGACTTCGGCGACCCGGGCCCACAGTTGCCGGGCGGCGCGCATCTTGGCGATCGTCATGAACTGGTCGTCGTCGGCGGCAAACCGGAAGCTGATCTGGCGCAACGCCTGGCTGACCGACAGTCCGGCTTCGGTGAGCAGGCGTAGGTAGGACACGGCCGCCCCGGTGGCGGCCGCCAGTTCCCAGGCGGCGTTGGCGCCCAAGTTGTGGAAGGCGGGCCCGTCGACGGTGATCGCTCGCACGCCGGGCGCGTCGGCGACTTGGGTGGCGATGGCAACGACCTCTTCGACCGACGGCGCGGGACGCCCGCTCAACGCCGCGGTGAGCGGGTCACCGGCCAGGTCGATCGACAGTGTCGCCCGTTTGTCCGGATCGACCCGGGCGGCCAGCGCGACCATGACGTCGCTGGAGGCGGCGTAATCGGCTCCGGCATCCACGATGATCGGCGCGAGTTCGAGATACACCCCGTTGAGCAGCGCGTCGAGTTGTTCGGGCGGGATGCCGGCTCCTCCGACCCGGATGACCAGGGCGCTGACGCCGTCGTTGAGGGCGCCCAGCAGCGCGGCGTTGGCGTCGGCGGTTGGGGTGCCCATGACGGGAAAGGCTTCGGCCACCTTCCAGCCGACATTGACGTCGCGAAACGCGTCAGCGCCACGCACGTATGGCCACTCCCCCGGCAGCGGCCGCTCGGCCAGTTCGTCGAATGCGGTGTACAGCGGCCGCACGGCGAAGCCCTCATAGGTGGGCGTCTCCAGCAGATGCTCGGGCCGCTCGCCAAGCTGCTCCGGATCTTTGCGAGTGCTCTTGGCCAAGACACCGGCGACGGCACTGCGCCAGCGCGCGCGAACCTGTTCTAGGTCGGCGAGCTCGGGTACGTCAACGGACACCGACTGCTCCTGTTTTCCCAGCAACTACCGCGTTTGCTCCGGAGTGTTTAGTGCTAATAAGGCTAATTGATGGGTGCCGCGGTCTGGTCGCCCAGGTGCTCGCGGCGGTGCCGGCTGGTGCGGAAACGCCAGCCTCGGGCAACGAGATATTCACCTTCGGCCCGTACCCTTGGAACCCGTGACGGCGCCCGCGACCTGCAAAGCCACCGCTGTAGTGCGCGGCATCGCCGGTGCCGTGGGCGCCGCCGCACGTCAGGCGTCGCCGTTGCGCGTCATCGCGTCAGTGGTGGGAATCACAGCGTTGATCGTGGTGGCGGTGCTGGTCCCGCTGCCCACGGCAGTGCAGTTACGCGACTGGGCGACCTCGGTGGGGCCCTGGTTCCCGCTGGCGTTCTTCGTGGCCCACGTCGTGGTCACTGTCCCGCCGTTTCCCCGCACCGCCTTCACGCTGGCCGCCGGTCTGCTGTTCGGGCCGGTGTTCGGCATCGTGATCGCGGTCCTGGCCAGCACGGCGAGCGCAGTGATCGCGATGCTGCTGGTGCGGTCCACCGGGTGGCGGCTGAACCGCCTGGCGCGCCGCCGCGGGGTGGAACGGCTCGACGAGCGACTGCGGCAGCGAGGTTGGCAACCGATTCTGTCGTTGCGCTTCATTCCGGCCGTACCGTTCTCGGCCATCAACTACGCCGCGGGCGCATCGTCGGTGCGGGTGCTGCCCTACACCTGGGCAACGCTGGCGGGTTTGCTCCCGGGCACCGCCGCCGTCGTCATCCTCGGCGATGCGCTGGTCAACGACGGCAGCCCGCTGCTGGTCTTGGTCTCGGTGTGTACGGGCGCGCTAGGGGTGGCCGGGCTGATTCTGGAGATCCGGCAATACCGTCGGGAGCACCGGTCGTCGCACGACCGCGCGCCGGAGCCTGCGGTCGCCTCTTGACGTGTTTTGCATCGAGTCTGCGCTCACAGTGTCGAATCGGGGCGTTTGTCGATCTGAGCGCAGCCTCGATGCGCTGAACGCAGACTCGCTAGCTGGCGATGGCCTTGGCGTTGTCCCGCAGCAGTATGAGCCGTTGAGAGGTGTTTATTTTTCGTTGCATCGAGCGGAGTAGTGGCGCTGCCTTTTCATCGCGGAAGTTGGTCGCGAAATCGATTCCAGCTCCCAGCACATCGCTGGCCCAGCATATTTCGGTTAGTACGAGCGCGCGTACCCAATCGAGGTCAGATAGTGGTTCTACGTTGATGACTGACTTCTTGAGTCGGAGGACTAAGTCGTAGAACTCGTCGATGGTGGAACATCCGACCATAGGAGCAAGGAGTGCTTGACCGCGGGCCGGGCCGAAATACTCGTTGAGGCCATGCATCATGAGTGAGCGCTCCTCATCATCGAGGTCAATGGTCACCAAGACGGCCTCGCTCATGTCTTCAGCCTTTCATCACTGATCATGCCGATTCGTTGGATTCGTCTAAGTCAGGCAGCTCGTCTCCTGCCATTACCTAACCACCAGTGCGCGCTTTTCACTGCCGGCGAGCGGGATAGTGAGCGGAACCGGGCCCATCATCCGACGCGATGGGGCGCCGGAGCCTCCGGTCGCAATCCTGACGGCTTGTCCGCATCGGGGCTGCGCTCAGCGCGCCGATTCGCGGCAGTTCCGCGTTGAGCGCAGTCTCGATGTGTTGAACGCAGACTCGGCGCACTAGCGGGTGACGCGGTAGGCGTTGTCTCGGAGCAGCGCGAACCGCTCGGGAGTGACGATCTTCCGCTGGATCGAGCGAAGCAGTGGCGCCGCCTTCTCGTCGCGAATGTTGGTCGCGAAGTCAATGCCCGAGCCAACCACGTCACTAGCCCAGCCGATCTCGGTGAGGAACAGTGCTTGCGCCCAGTCGAGATCGGAGAGTGGCTCCTTTCCCTCAACGCCATCGATGAGCCTCGACAAGAGTGCGCTGAACTCTTCTGTGTCCGACAGCCCGACGAGTGGAGTCAGCAACGGCATCGCTCGTTTTGCCGACCCGCGATACTCGTTCAACGCATGAAACAAGAGCATGCGCTCGTCGTCCGGAGATCGATTGCGACGACCTCACCCGCGGACGCCACTGACGAAGAGGGATCGTCCTCGGGATGCACCGCGTTGATCAGCGGCAATGTCCATTTCGTTCGGCCAACCACTGTCGCATTATTTTCCAGCTTCTTGTAACGACCGGGGAACATAACTTCTCGCTGAATGTCCCGCAGCAACTGAATCGCGACTTCGTCTGGAACGATGGTGGCAAAGGCGCTTGCCGCACCGACCAGGTCACTGGCCCACGAGATCTCCGTGAGAACCACGGCGCGCGCCCAGTCGAGTTCAGACAACGGTGCACGCTCGCGGATGGCTTCGTACAACCTTCGCGCGAGCGCGCCGAATTCGTCGTAACCGATTACGCCGAGGATCGGACACAGCAGCGGCACAGCCCTTTCTGCGGATACGAAGTACTGATTGAGTCCGTGCAGGATGAGAGCGCGCTCGTCGTCGGTCAGATGGAACGCAATCGCTTCTGACTCGCTCATAATCGAAACCTTCCGCGATTTAGGGTGATTCGTTGAATTCATCTAAGTCAGGAAGTTCATCCTTACCGAGGACCGGCGGTCCGTGGTGGCTGTGCGGCGGGTGCACGGGATGCGGTACGGCTTCGGGCGGCACGGGGCCACCGCCGAATGCACCTGGCATCCTCGGGGCCGGTGGTGCTGGACGTCCGGGCGGCTCAACGGGTTGCGGCGCGGCGGCGATTGGCGGACGGATGGTTGCGTCCTGTAGCTCTTCAGGGGGTATTGAGGCCACGGTGGTCGGGGCTTTCCCCGCCACGTATGCCGGGATGTTGGGCACCTTTGGCTTGTAGACCGTTCCGGCGTCGAGTGCTTTGGGGTCGCGTATCACCAGCACTTCTGTCTTCGGGTCATACAGGACTGGGGCGCCGTCCTTCGTCCGCCCAATGAACAGGCTGCCCGGATCACTGCTATTGCGTCTGAACATGTCCTCGATGACCTCAGCGAGTTGGTCCTTCGACATGCCTGGAAACTCCGCTAGGTGCTTATCAGCGTGCCCATAGGCGATCTTCTGCGCCGCCCGTTTGAGCGGGTCGCTGCTCCACCCGTCCGGTGGCGGCTCGGGCTCAACTTTGGGCCGCTCGGGAATGGGGGCGTGGTGGTCGACTGCTTGCACGGAGGGTCTCGAGTGTCCCGAACCGTCGTCGAATCTGAGCTCACTAATCCCGCTCACCGCGTTAGCAATCCGACCAGCCACGTCCTGATCCAGGCTCATCAGTTGCATCGCACGGTGCCGGATGTCGGCAGCCAACGCCTGCGCTCGGGCGGCCCGCACCGCCCGCAGTGCAGGTGAGCCCCCGACGAATCGATCGGTTACCGCGAGGTTCTCCCCCACGGAGAAGCCCGCCGCATGAGCGTCCTCGACGGCATACCGCAGCCGCGAGCGAGCCGCCTGCAGGTCGGATGCACCACCACGAGCGACCCTCGCTGCTGCCTCGAGTTGATCCTTCACCGCGCCGACGGTCGCCCGGTCGGCCGAAGTGCGGGCACGCAGCTTTTCGGCGGCTTCGCCTTGCCAATCAATCGACGCAGCCTCCAGCCAGATTCGATCTGACAAGTCGTAGCTCTGCGCACCGGCGACATGCCAATACTGGGCCGCCTCGGTCAGGTGGTCAATCGGCCATGCCAACAGGTCCGAGAGTCCGGCAACAGCAGCCATCGCTACACGACGACAGCGGCAAGCTCGGTAGCCGAACGGCTTTCGGTTGCCACGTATCCACCGTCAGCCGCGGCGACATGGCATGCCTGATTTCGCAGGTGGGCCAACAACGCCGTCCGGAAAGCCGCGACATCATCATGTGCGGCGACTACCGCCATCGCACTGGCCTGACTCGGCAACCCCGAAGTGGCGGGCGCCGCAACTTCATTCAGCGCACCCGCCATCGCACTCCACCGACCCGACATCGTCGACACTTCTGCGGTATCCAAGCGAAGCTGTTCGGCCACGCCAGCAGTGTAGAAACGACCACCGCTGCGCGCTATTCACCCGATTCGCGCATCGAGTCTGCGCTCACAGCACGAAATCCCGGCTTTCTAGCGTCTGAGCGCAGACTCAAAGCGCTGAGCGCAGTTTCGACGGGTTGAGGTAACTGGCGGGCCCGTCGGCATGAACATCGGCCACCGCGCTGGTCGAGTTGAACGAAGGCTTCGTGGCCGAGCTCCGCCCGCTCGCCCGCGCATTCCCTTCCGGCTGACATGTCTAGGTAGAGACAGGCAGGCTCAGCCGGAACCGTGCGCCCCCCTCATGCGGCACGCAATCCAAGTCACCGCCGTGCGCGCGAGCCAGCGCCCTCGCGATGGGCAACCCTAGGCCAGCCCCGCCGTGGTCGCGGGCGCGGCCAGCGTCCAGGCGCACCAACCGCTCGAAGATCCGAAGGCGTTCGTCGTCGGGAACACCGGGCCCCGAGTCAGTCACGGTCACTTCTATCGCTCGAAGACCAGTGCTGAGGTCCACGGTGATCGACCCGCCGGGCGGGGTGTACCTGCGCGCATTGTCGAGCAGGTTCGACATGATCTGCGCGATGCGGGTCGGATCGGCATGGATGGGCACCTGCTCAGCGCCCGTGCGGATCACGTCGAGTTGCGGGGCCAGCATCGCCGCACGCTGCACTTCGGCGTCGACGATCGCGGCCAGATCGGTGTCATGGAGATCCAGCGGAAGACCCGCGTCGATGCGGCTCAGGTCCAGCATGTCGGCCACCAGTCGTCCCGCCCGTCGAGCATCGGAGTGCAACAGGCTGGCGCGGCGATGCTGCGCGTCGGACTCCGAATCGTGCGCGGCGATCTGCTCCGCGGCAGCCTGAATGCCCGCGATCGGAGTGCGCAGTTCATGCGCTGCGTCGACCAGGAATTGCCGCGTCTGCGCCTCGGCGCGCTGGGCATCGGCGGCCGCCTGCCGGGCGCGCGTCTCGGAGTCTTCCAACGCATCTAGCATGCCGTCGAAAGCAGAAGCGGCGCGGCCTAATTCGGTACCGGAGCGGTTCGGTCGCAGACGCCGACCGCGATCACCGGTGGTGATGTCGTTGGCCAGGGCGGTCAGCCGATCCAGCGGCCGCAGCGCCGCCCGGCTCACCGCGATCAGCAACAGCGCCGCCACCCCCAGCGTCACAACCACCGCGGCGATCATCAGCTGACGCAACTGTCGGGTGACTTGTGTGGTCTGCGTGGTGTCTGCCACCAGGATCACCCGAGCCCCGCCGGGCAACGGGTGCACCACCACGGTGGCGGTTCCGTCGGGCGGGATTGCGGGCGGCGGCGGTGGGGGCAACGGCGGTAAACCATCCGGCGGTAACGGCGGAGGCCCCGGCGGAGCCAGCGGCGGCAACCCGGGCGGCGGGGTCATCGGGCCCGGCTGGGTATCGGGGCTGATGCCCGCGTCGCCGTACGCGGTGCCGTCAGCGGTGACAACCAGCGCCCGCACGCTGCCGCCATTGAGTTGAGCCGCAATGAGTTCCGGCGAAGTACGCGCCGCTGCTAACGCGTCTGCCCGAGAGGTGGCCGCCAGCAGCCGATCATGCAGATTGCGGCGCGCCTGCAGGCCCAGGCTGAAGTCGATGGTCACCGCCAACCCAACCAGCAGCACCGCCAACAGACCCACCACGAGCAATACCACTCGTCGCTGCAACGACGGTGTCGGCGTCGGCGCATCGGTGGCCGCGGTCATGACCGCAGCGGGCGCAGTCGGTAGCCGATGCCCCGGACCGTGTGCAGTATCCGAGGCCCATGGGCTTCGAGTTTCCGCCGCAGCCCGCTGACGTGAACTTGAACCAGGTTGACGTCGTAGGCGTCGTAGCCCCAGACGGCGTTGAGGATCTGGTTGGCACTAACGATCCGGCCGCGTTGCTCCACCAGAAATTGCAGCAGCCGTAGCTCGGTGGCGGTCAGGTCCAACGGCTGGCCGTTGCGGGCGGCGACACCGGCGTCGACGTCGAGCACCACATCACCGATTTGCACGACTTGGGGTAATCGGCCGCGGCGGCGTAACACCGCGCCCACCCGCGATACCAGTTCGGCAAGCTCGAAGGGTTTCACGACGTAGTCGTCGGCCCCGCCGTCCAGACCGCGCAATCGGTCCGGAAGCCCGTCGCGCGCGGTGATCAGCACGATTCCGATGTCGCCCCACTCGCGGATGACATCGATCAAGGTGAATCCGTCCCGGCCCGGCAACATGACGTCGAGGACCACCAAATCGGGCCGCAGACCCTCCAGAGCTTGCTCCAAACCATTCCCGTCACAACGGTTCTCGGTGTAATAGCCGGCGTCGGTCAACGCCTCACTGACCATCTCGCGGATCGTTTCGGAGTCTTCCACGACGAGCACCCGGGCCGCACCCGCCCTGAATTGGTCGGCAACCGAGCGAGTGCCGGCCCCGTCGGCCCGCGAGCGATCGGTCATGAGCCCATTCTTAACGCGTTGCGCTGAGATGAGCCTGAAGAACGCCTGGTTTCCTGCGTTGCCGACCGCTACCGTCTCCGGTAGCCAGCAGCGAGGACAAGGGAGGCGCGATGACCGCCGGCAACACGACTCCGCCGCCCGTCGCGACACCACCTGCTGTTACTGCGCCAAGGCGACATTCCACCGGCGTTGTCGTGGCTGCGGGCCTGGTGGGCGCGGTGCTCGGTGCAGTCGTCGCGTTCGCGATCACCGGCCTAGTCTTCACCGTTCGAGTCGAGTTGCCACCGCCGCCGTATCCGCAGCTGTCCTCGACGCCCCCGGTGACCCCACCGCCGGCTCCCACGCCGAGCGCTACCCGGGTGCCGAGCGTCGTACCCGGGCCCCCGGCGGCCCCCGGACTGCCAGGGCTACCGGGTCCGTAGCTTTCTTCAGATCCACTTCAACTTCGCTCTCTACCGTCGCCGATATCGACGAACTGACGAAGTGGAGGTCCACATGACCAGCGAAGACACCGGTGCCCGTGCCGCAGACCAGGGCACCAATCCCCCGCCGACCATTGCCCCGGCCGTGCCGCCACCTGCGCCCGAGCGCCGGCGCCACTCCACCGCGACGGTAATCGGTGCCGGCGCGGCAGGGCTGGTCATCGGCACCCTCGCCAGCGCCGTAACGTCGCTGTTCCTCTGGGCTTTTGCTTTCGAACCACCGCCACCTCCGCCGGGGCCGTTCGGACCTGCCGCGGCACCCATGGGGCCGATGAGTTGGCAACACCAGGGCCCACCTCCCGGCTTCGGCGGCCCGCCCGGATTCCGCTTCGGGCCGCCGCCGGGCGCGCCCGCACCGGGGCAGCCTCCGGGCCAAGGGCCCGCGGGTCCGCCGTTGCCCACGCCGACATCAGGTCCGGCCACTCCCACACCGCGCCCTTAGGGCGCCGAGCGTCATAGTCGTTGCTTTGCCAGCCACTGGGCCATGCCCGTGAAGGGAAAGCCGTCAAGTGTCGGTGGAGGTCGCTGGTTTGACCTCTGTCGATCACTTCGGGGGTCTCGCACAGATCTCACATGTGGTGTTCGGATTGGATGAATTGTGCGGCGCGCTCACCGATGACGACGCACGGTGCCATGGTGTTGGAAGTAGTGATTCGGGGGATGATCGAGGCATCGGCAACACGCAGGCCCTCAATGCCGTAGACCTTGAGGTGTCCATCGACCACGGACATGAAATCGCGGCCCATCTTCGCTGTACCGCATTCGTGCCAGTAGGTGGTGACGGCGTCCCGCAAATAGGTCTCCAACTCAGCGCCGGTCAAGTCGCCCGGCATGACTTCGCGCGCGACGAACGGTCGAAGCTGTGCAGAGTTGCCGATTTCGCGCAGCGTTTCGATGCAAGCGATCGCGGTTTTGAGGTCTTCGGGGTGCGATAGCGCGTTGGCTTCAATCCGAATGGGATCGGTCGGGTCGTTGCTCGACAACCGAAGTCGACCATGGCTGCGGGGGTGTGTGGGTGATCCGAACAGGGTCCACCCGCTCTGCGGCAGGCCATATTTCGCAGCGTTTTCCACAGTAGCTTTCGGGAAGGGTCCCGAACATGCGAACAGGTCCGGTCCGTGCACGTCGGCCGCCCCGGAGTCCCAGAACAGTGCCGTCCCCACCTGAGTGCTGCCCTGAATGGTCTCGGGGAATTCCCACACGCAGTCGAACCCGAAGTGATCCTGAAGGTTGCGCCCCACTCCGGGCAGGTTTTGGCGAACGGTGATGCCCACTCGACGCAGTTCGTCTTCGTCGCCGATGCCGGACTGCATGAGCACCTTGGGCGTGTGAATGGCGCCGAGCGACAGGACAACTTCGGCGCCGGCGGTCACCCGATGAACTGCGCCGTCATGGACGACCTCGACACCGGTGGCACGTTTGCCGTCCAAGATCAAGCGGGTGACAAGTGCGTGCGGCACCACGGTCAGGTTCTGCTGATGCGGTCCGATGTAGGTGCGAAACACCGATAGGCGTTTTTCGTCGCGCCAGCGCAGATCGATGACGGCAGCGCCGCAGGTCTGTTCCATCAGCCGGCCGTTGGGGCTTTGGTAAGTGGGAATCCCTAGCGCCCGGGCCGCTTCCAACGTTGCCGCGGTGAGCGGATGAGCGTCCGGCGCCGGTTGGACGAACACCGGTCCGCCCTTGCCCCGATGATGGGGCTCGCCGACACCGTGCCAATCCTCGATCCGACGGTAAAGACCCAGGATTGGCTCGTATCCCCACGCGGGCTCGCCGGATTCGGACGCGTAGTGGTCCCAGTCGCTGCGGTGTCCTCGCGCCCAGATCATGAGGTTGATGCTGGACCCGCCGCCGAGTACTTTGCCCATCGAGAACGGGATCGCGCGCCCATGAAGCCGCGGGTCCGGGTCGGATACGAATCCCCAATCACGTTCGCTGTCAAGGTTAGCCGGCCATTGTCTGGCGTCGGTCACGCTGGGGACTTCGTCGCTTCCGCCGGCCTCCAGAAGCAGGACCTTGACGTCGGGATTTTCGGCCAACCGACCGGCGATCACCGACCCTGATGAGCCAGCACCGCACACGATGACGTCGTACCACGGGTCAAAAACAGTCTCCACCAATTCTCCTGACTCATTAGCTGGGTATAGCGACAAATACCTAGAACTAGAACACGAGCGGAAAAGCTCTGCGGTTCAATCCATCACGCCAGTCGGCCGCCGATTGGTAGGCGTGGCCGACGCGCAGCACCGTCGCCTCGTCGGCTAGGCCACCGCGGTTTGAAGTCGCAACGTGGAGCGCAACCAGAGACCCATTTCAGCGATGGCACGGTCCACCTCGTCTACCCGACCGGCTCCCATGATGAAGGAATGCTGCCCCTCCTCGACCTGCCGGACGACGACGTCATTGCCTGCCTCCTTTGCCGTTTGGGCGAAAGCGACGGCATCCGACGCGAGCAGTTCGTACTCGCCGTAATACACGGCGGTGGGGGGTAACCCGGACAGGTCGGCGGCAAGCAGGTGCACCCGTGGGTCGGTGAACCCGACATCGGTTCCGTCGAGCCAGCATGACCGGAACAGCTCGAGCAATCCCCGCGTGAGCAGCTTGTCCCGCTCGGCGTTGGTTTCGATGGATTCGCCCGACAGGGTGACGTCGGTCCACGGCGAGATCGACAACACCGCGCCGGGCAACGCCTCGCCTAAATCTCGCAGTCGCAGCACGAGTTCGACCGCGAGATAGCCGCCGATCGAGTGGCCGACGCTGGCGATCTTACTGGGCCGGTGGCCTTGACCCAGCAGCCAGCGGTAGGCGCGTTGCACGTCTTCAACCTGCGCCGGGTACTTGTGTTCCGGGGAACGCCGGAAGTTCAACACCAGCGAGCGCGCGCCGGCCGCCTTCGCGATGTGCGCAGCCGCCTTTCGGTCCGAATGCATCGACATCAATACGCTTCCGCCCATATGCGCGTGCAGAAGCACCGATTCCGGGTCGCTGTCGACGGGGATGCACCACAATGCCTCAACCCCACCGGCCTCCACCTCGGCATAGGTGACCCCTTCGGGTTCCTTGGTAGCCAGATGGATATTCTCGGTCACGTCACGAATCGTCTCGAGCTCGAAGCTGGGATTCGAAGATCGCCTGCCGATCTCCGCCAGGAAATCGGCGAATTCAACCGCCTGCTTGCTTGCCATTCAGCTGCCTTTCTCCTCAGAACCATAGAATAACGATCACTATATAACGATCGCTATCTGATGGCCAGACTTGCTCGGCACGGCCAAGAAAGTATCGCCACCCCGATTCGGAATCTTGAATCTTCCTGGCGTAACACGACTTTGCTGCGAATGACACCTAGACGAGGACGCTGCCGCCGTCGACCTTGACGACCGCTCCGGTGGAGTACGTCTGCTCGATGCAGTACAAGTAAGCCCGCGCCACTTCGTCGGTATCGGCGATTCTGCGTAGCGGGATCCGTTGTGTCGCATCGGCGAACATCGCGTCGCGGTCCTCCTTGCCCATGTAGTCCCATAGCGGGGAGCGCACCATGCCCGGCGCGACAGCGTTCACCCGCACCGGGGCCAACTCGACCGCCAGGGCGGCGGTCAGCGCGTTCATCGCGCCACACAAGCTAACCGGCAACGCGCCGAATTCCGGCTGCTCGGCGGCCGATCCGCTGGTCAAGGTGATCGAGCCGCCGGCGGTCAGTCGTCGGCCGAACACCCGAACCGTGCTGCACGCCCCGATGAAGCGGGTTTGGTAGAAGCCGGCGATGACGTCCGGCGTCAGTTTGGCCAGCGGCACCATCTCCAGCGGCTCGCCCGCGGTGTAGACGACGTGGTCAACAGGGCCGACCCAATCGGCCAGCCGCTCGATAGATGCGGGGTCGGCGAGGTCGACCGTCGCGCCACGAGCCCCGGCGGGCAGCAAGCCCAACGCACGGTCGACGCTGGACGATCGGCGCGAGGCCACGACAGGCGTGGCGCCACGTTCAGCGGCCGCGGCGGCCACCGCCAGGCCGATGCCCGACGTCCCCCCGATGATTAGGACACGTTGGTTGCACAAACTCATGCATCCAGGGTCGAGGCGCGGGCTTCGCTCGTCCAACACCCTTTTCGTCCGGGGAAGATACCCTTTCGGTATGACCACGGTGGATCTGGACATGCGCAAACTGCGCTACTTCGTCGCCGTGGCGGAGGAACTCAACTTCGGCCGCGCCGCCGCGCGCCTGCACATTGCCCAGCCGGTGCTTTCGCGTCAAATTCGCGCGCTCGAGCGCGAACTGGGGATCAAGCTCCTCAACCGGGACACCCGCGGGACGACGCTGACCCCTGCCGGGTCGCGGCTGCTCGACGAAGGCCGGTTCCTGCTCACCGAAGTGCAGGCGCTGCGGCAGCGGCTATCGCAGGCTGAAGCCCCCGCCGTCGTGGTCAAGGTCGGGGTCCTGCCCGGCCTGTTGGCGACCGCTGCCGCTCGGGCGTTCGAGGCGGACGATCCGGCGCGGCGCGCGGTGATCGTCCCAGTGATGTGGAACGAGCAGGCCGAGGTGATCCGCCGCGGTGACGTGCAAGTGGTCTACGCTCGTTCGCCGTTCGACTTGTCCGGTCTCGCGACGGCGCCGCTGCTCGAGGAGCCGCGTGACGTAGTGCTGGCCGCCGGTGATCCGCTGGCCGAGCGGCGGTCGGTATCGCTGGACGATCTGGCGTCACGGCGGCTGCTGCAGAACCCCGCGTCGGTGCCCGAGTGGTATGCCGTCGCCAGCCCGGAGTTGCGCCGCGCGGCGGTGCAGTCCTCGGTCAGCGGGGTCGAGCAGAAGCTCGAATTAGTCTCCGCACGTGCCGGTTTCGCAGTACTTCCCCGGTCCACAACCATGTCATACCGGCGGCCCGACCTGCGGGTGGTGCCGGCCGATGGCCTGGCTCCCAGCCGGGTAGTGCTGGCCTGGGACGCCACCGTCGCGGACGCGGCGCGCGACGCGTTCATCGCCGCGGCGTTGGCGTGTGCCGGGCAGACGATCGATCCGGCCTCGCGAGCATAAGATACCGATAGTTATACTAAAGCCGAGCCATGAGATACCCAGCAGACCAGAAGGCAAAAGCGCGCGCCGCGTTACTACGTGGGGGCACGCGCTCGATGAAGGTTGCCGGGTTCAACGGTATCGGGGTGGACGGGCTGGCCGCCGCGGCGGATGTGACGTCGGGGGCGTTTTATTCGAACTTCGCCAACAAGGAAGCGATGCTCGAGGCCATCGTCGAGGCCGCCGTCGGTGAGCCGTTTGTTTCCGATACGGAGTCCGGCAGCAAGGCCGAGCGCCGGTCCAAACTGAAAGCCTTTGTAGCCGAATATCTCAGCGCCTACCACGTGGACAACCCGGCCGAAGGATGCGTGATGCCGACCCTCAGTGCCGATGTAGCACGGGCGGGGTCGGCCACGCGGGAGGCGTACGAGCACAAGATCGCCGCGTTGGCGGGTCGAATGGCCGAGCTGCTCGACGGCGCGGACCGGGAACGCCGGGCGTGGAGCGTCGTCGCGCTGATGGTTGGGGCGGTGTCGATCTCGCGCGCCATGGCCGACGCCGCCACGCAGGCGGAGGTGCTCGACGCCGCACAGAAAACGGCGGACCTCCTCATTTCTCCCGGCAAGCGACGCAAGTGATCCCGGGCCGCCGTAGTGGGGCCCGCGCGCAAGCGCCTGACCGATAAGCCAACCGTGATGCTTGGCAGGTATCACTGAGCGCCCGATTCGGTATTGGACCGAGTTCGGCCCACTGTGGAATCGTGTCCGCTGCAAGCCATTTCGAGGAGTGAGAGTAATGCTGCGCGAGCACGTCACGTTCGACGCCGAGGGAGCGATGCTCCACGCTTGGTGGTACCCCGCCCTGAGAGCCCGCCAGGCTGGGACGGCGAGCCCGTGTGTGGTCATGGCGCACGGGTGGACGTCAACGAAGAAGATGTACCTCGACAAGTTCGCCGAAGTGTTCGCGGCGGCGGGACTGTGCGCGCTCGTCTTCGACCACCGGGGTTGGGGCGACTCCGGGACAGCACCCGGCAAGCTCCGCCACGAGGTTGACCCGTGGGAGCAGGTCGGCGACTACCGGCATGCGATCACCTTCGCGCAGAACCGACCCGAGGTCGATCCCGACCGCATCGGCGTCTGGGGAACGAGTTTCTCGGCCGCGCACGCTTTCGTCGTCGCCGCGATCGACCGGCGGGTGCAGGCTGTTTGCGGGCAGGCGCCGTTCATCAGCGGCAGGGTCACCTACGCCAACCTTGCCCGGGTCAACAACCAGGTGGTCGGCCCGGAGCGGTTCACCGCCGACCGGCGCGCTCGCGCACTCGGCGGTGCGCCGGCCATGGTGGCGGTTGTCGGGAAGGACCCGACCACATTGGTGGGCCTGCCCACGCCCGACGCCTACGCGTTCTTCACCGAAGCACGCGCAACGCTGGATCAGGACTGGCCCAACGAGGTGACGTTGCGCAGCCTGGACAACTTCTACGGCTACGAGCCGGCACGCCACCTGCCCGACATTGCACCGACGCCGCTGCTGATGATTGTCGGCCGCGAGGATGGCCTGACCGGCGGGAACCTGGCGACCGCCGCATACCAGACGGCGGCCGAACCGAAACGAATCGTCTTCATTCCGGGCGGTCACTTCGCGGCCTACACCGGCGACGGGTTCGCGCTGGCATCACAGGCCGCGCGGGACTGGTTTACGACGCACCTCGGTTAGGAAGTACGCGCGTCGAACGATCCGGTGCCGGGTTAGCCGACTCTGGACTAACTCCCGTCTGGGCCCTTGGCCGTCATCGCGGCGAACAGCGCAAAGAATGCCACCGCGGGGATACCCCGCAGGAAATCCCGCACGCGCACGTGCGCGGCTACCGCCAAGACGAAGTACAACGTCAGCATCGCGGTGGTCAGCCTCGCCAGACCCGGGAACCGGGTGACGGACACCAGGCCCACCGCAGAGGCGGCCTTGGCCACCGGCATCACGGGCCGCACACCTTCGGGCACGCCGAGGTCATCGAGGAGGTCGGCGATCGGCCGCAATGGGATGGCACACGCCACCGCATCACCGGCTTGGAACGCCGCCAAAGCTGCATAGGTTTTCGGTGAAGTCAGGAAGCTCATGGTGCGAGCCTATTGCCGAAGCTCTGGCGGCGAGCCCAGCACACCGTCCACGGGT
This sequence comes from Mycobacterium sp. 1423905.2, assembly GCF_001673155.1. Lineage (GTDB taxonomy): Bacteria > Actinomycetota > Actinomycetes > Mycobacteriales > Mycobacteriaceae > Mycobacterium. Next base: position 18,935 of record NZ_LZLE01000252.1, read on the forward strand.
TTGCGAGCGATGGCCTCGGCCTTGGCCACGGCCTGAGCGATCGAGGGATCGGTCTCAGTGGAGAACCAGTCGGCGACCTCGGCGTCATCGCCGTCGGCGGCATGCCGGGGCGTGTCGTCGACCGGGGACGGCTGAAATCGGAACACCCCGTCCTCACCCGGGGCACCCAACAGCCGGGTGAACCCTTGCAGCGCGGCACTGAAGTCACTCGGCACCACCCACACCTTGTTCGCATCCCCGCGCGCCATCTGCGGCAGCGTCTGCAGGTACTGGTAGGCGAGCATCTCCGGAGTCGGCCGACCGGCTTTGATGGCGGCGAACGTCTTCTCGATGGCTTTGGCCTCACCCTGCGCCTTTAGGTACGCCGCGGCTCGTTCACCCTGCGCGCGCAGCATCCGCGACTGCCGTTCGGCCTCAGCGGCCAGGATCGCTGCTTGCTTGGCGCCCTCGGCGGCCAGGATCTGCGCCTGCTTCTGCCCTTCGGCTTGTTTGATCGCCGCTTCCCGGGTGCCCTCGGCGGTCAGGATCATCGCGCGCTTTTCCCGGTCCGCTTTCATCTGCTTTTCCATCGACGCCTGGATCGACGGCGGCGGGTCGATGCTGCGCAGTTCCACCCGGGCCACCCGCAGGCCCCAGCGCCCGGTCGCTTCGTCGAGCACGCCGCGCAGCTGACCGTTGATCTGGTCCCGTGAGGTCAGCGTCTGCTCCAGCGTCATGCCGCCGACGACGTTGCGCAGCGTGGTGGTGGTCAGCTGCTCGACGCCGACGATGTAGTTGCTGATTTCGTAGACCGCTGCCTGCGGAACGGTGACCTGGAAGTAGACGACGGTGTCGATGTTGAGGGTCAGGTTGTCCTCGGTGATCACCGGCTGCGGCGGAAACGACACCACCCGCTCACGCAGGTCCACCCGGGCCCGCACCCGGTCGATGAAGGGCACCAACAGGGTCAGCTGCCCGCTGACGGTACGGCTGTACCGCCCCAGCCGCTCGATCACCGCCGCCTCGGCCTGCGGGATCAGCGCGACCGACTTGGCGACGATGACGATGGCGAAGATCACCAAGACGGCCAACAACACCAGACCAGCAACTGCACCGTTCACCCGAATTCCTTTCTCGATGCGTTACACGTTTTTGAAGACCACCGCGGTGGCACCGTCGATGTGCACGACGGTCACCTGCTGACCGGGCTCGTAGGTGTCACCGTCGTTGAGGGGGCGCGCCGTCCAGACCTGACCGTCGAGCTTCACTTGGCCTTCGTCGCGGGCCACCCGGTCCAGCACCAGGGCGCTCTTGCCCTCCAGCGCCTGCACCCCCATGACCGCGCCCTTGGCCGGGGTCAACCGGCGCCGCAGTGCCGGGCGCACCAACATCAGCAGCAGCACCGAGACGACGAGAAATACCGCGCCGTCCGCCCACACCGGCCAGTCCGTGAGCCAGCTGGTGCCGGCGGCCGCCAACGCTCCACCGCCGAGCATCAACAAGAACATGTCGCCGGTGAGCGCTTCGGCACCGGCCAGCACCAACGCTGCGATCAGCCAGATCAGCGCCACGGGCATGGCTTGAGAATACGCGTGATCGGCCTTAGTCGTGGCGAACAACTACACTGCGAGATCATGTGGTGTCCCAGTGTTTCGCTGTCGATGTGGGCCAATGCCTGGCTTGCCGGCAAGGCCGCGCCCGACGACGTCTTGGATGCGTTATCGCTATGGGCGCCAAAGCAATCCGTGACAGCCTACGATGCCGTCGCCGCCGGCCACACCGGCTTGCCGTGGCCTGACGTGCACGACGGCGGCACCATGTCGCTGTTGCAGACCGTTCGGGCCGCCGCGGGCCGGAACAACAGCTCCGCGACGGGTCGGACCCCCGGGCCGATCAGCGTGGTGCTGCCCGTTCCCGGAGACGTGCGAGGGTTGTCGGCCGGCACCCAGTTCCAGCGTGACGCGCTGGCCGCCGGCGAGGCGGTGATCATCACCAACGCGGCCGACCCCGGCACCGCCATCGGGCTCGTCCCGGAGTTCTCCTACGACGACGTCGAAGAGACCGACGACGACCAATTCCCGGAGATCTGCGCGTTGTCCTGGACGGTGTACTCGCTGCCGGTCGCCCCCGTGATCGACCACTACGAGTTGGGGGACGCCGAATACGCCTTGCGGTCAGCGGTGCGATCGGCCGCTGATGCGTTGAGCGCCATCGGCTTGGGTTCGGCGGCTGCCGGTGTGGACAATCCGCGGGCGATGGTAGAGCAGATGCTGGAATCGACTCGGCAACACTGCGTTCCGGACCACGCCCCGTGCCGTGCATTACGGGTGCTGGAAAACGCCGCACACGTCGACGCCATCATCGCCGTCAGCGCCGGGCTGAGTCGGCTTCCCGACTCGTCGACGTCGCGCATCACCGCGGGCATCGAACCGCTTGGTACGCAGTCGTCCTCGGAAGCACACATCGCCAACAGTGCGCTGCGGCCGTTGACCGCCGTGGTGCGCTCAGCACGCATGGCCGCGGTCAACGCGATTCTGTACTCCGCGTGGGCGGATTGATTAGCCCGCGCCGTCGGGGTCTTGACGTGCGCAATGCGGCGGGCGGCAGGGCGCGCCGTTGACGCTGGCCAGACAACCCGGCACCGGGTCGGCGCCGCGCACTCGCGCGGGCTCGCGGCCATAACGAAGTTCGTCCATCAGATCAATTGCCAGCCGGGCGAACCGGGGATCGGCGTTAGGGGTAGTGGCCCTGGCCAACGCAATGCCCAGCTGTTGAGCTTCGTCGCGTAACTCGTTGTCCAGATCCCACACGACCTCGATGTGGTCGGCGACGAACCCGATGGGGCACACGATGACGGCTTGGACACCGTCATCGGCCAGCGATTTGAGACGGTCGCCGACGTCGGGCTCTAGCCACGGCACCTGCGGCGGTCCCGAGCGGGACTGCCAAGCCAGGTCATAGTCGTCGTATCCGGCGGTCGTCGCGACAAGTCTTGCGGCATAGGCCACTTGGCGGCTATACAGGTTAGGACCCAAACGCTGGTCGGCGGCGACCGGAATGGAATGTGCGGTGAAGATCAGGCGCGCGTCGGCCGCTACGGTGGCGGCGGCCGCGGTGACCGCTTCGGCGAACATCTCCACGAACAGCGGATGGTCGAAGTAGGGCCGGAGTTTGGTCAATTGCGGCGCCTGCGGGCCGGCCCCTTGCCGGGCGCGGGCAATGTCTTCGACATACTGTGTGCAGCTGGAATATCCGCTCCATGCCGAAGTAGTGAACACCGCCGCGCGCCGGACACCGTTGTCGTACATGGTGATTACGGTGTCTTCGACGAAGGGTTCCCAGTTGCGGTTGCCGAAGTACACCGGGAGATCTTGTTGAGCGACAATCTGTTCGATCAGCGCGCGGTTGATTGCGTTGATCGGGGAAACACCGCCGAAGTGCAGGTAGTGCTCGGCCACCGCGTCGAGCCGCTCCGGGGGCACCCCACGTCCCCGAGTGACGTTTTCCAGAAAGGGCCGCACCTGCTCGGGGCCTTCCGGCCCGCCGAAAGACAACAGCAGGACGGCGTCGAATTCCATTGCGCCTTACAGTAACTGGGTGTGTGCGCCGCCGTCGGCGAAAATGATGTCGCCCGTGGTGGCCGGCAGCCAGTCGGAGAGCAGCGCGCAGACGGTCTTGGCGACGGGCGTGGGGTCTTTCATGTTCCAGCCCACCGGAGCGCGCTGGTCCCATCCCTCTTCGAGAAGCTGGATCTGCGCGCCGGCTTCCTCACCGAGCGCACCGCCGACGATGGCGGCCATCGCCAGCGTCCGGATCGGCCCGGCGGCAACGAGATTCGAGCGCACACCGTACTTGCCGGCTTCGCGCGCCACGAACCGGTTGACCGATTCCAGGGCGCTCTTGGCCACTGTCATCCAGTTGTAGGCCGGCATCGCGCGGCTCGGGTCGAAGTCCATGCCGACGATGGAACCACCCGAGTTCATGATCGGCAATAGCGCTTTGGCAAGCGACGCATAGGAATACGCGGAGATGTGGATCCCTTTGGAGACGTCTGCATAGGGCGCGTCGAAGAACGGGTTGATGCCCATCCCGCTTTGCGGCATGAAGCCGATCGAGTGCACCACGCCGTCGAGCTTGTTGCCCTCGCCGATCACCTCGGTCACCCGCTGCGCCAGCGTGCTCAGATGCTCCTCGTTCTGCACGTCGAGTTCGAGCAGCGGCGCCTTCTCCGGCAACCGGTCGACGATGCGTTGAATGAGGCGCAGCCGGTCGAACCCGGTGAGCACCAGTTGCGCGCCCTGCTCCTGGGCCACCCGCGCGATGTGGAAGGCGATCGAGGAGTCGGTGATGATCCCGCTGACCAGGATTCGTTTGCCTTCGAGCAGTCCTGCCATGTCCGTCCTTTGTGTGTTAGTGGCCCATGCCCATGCCGCCGTCGACCGGGATGACCGCGCCGGAGATGTAACTCGCGTCTTCGGAAGCCAGGAAACTGACCACCCCGGCGACCTCAGCGGCGGTGCCGACCCGCTTCGCCGGGATGAACTGCAGCGCCCCTTCTTGAATCCGCTCATCCAGCCCGCGGGTCATGTCGGTGTCGATGTAACCCGGGGCCACCACGTTCGCGGTCACGTTGACCTTCGACAGCTCCCGGGCGATCGAGCGGGCCATGCCGATGACACCGGCCTTCGAGGCGGCGTAGTTGGCCTGATTACCGATGCCCCACATGCCGGAGACCGAACCGATGAAAATCAACCGGCCGAACTTCTTTCGCTGCATGCTGCGCGCTGCCCGCTGAACGACGCGAAACGCCCCGGTGAGGTTGGCGTCGATGACCTTTTCGAACCGTTCCTCGGTCATCCGGATGAGGAACGCATCCGCGGACAGTCCCGCGTTAGACACCACCACCTCGACCGGTCCCTGGTGCTCTTCGACCTCCTTGAAGGCGCGGTCGACAGCGTCGTTGTCGGTGACGTCGCACTCGACACCGAACAAGCCGTCGGGTGCCCCGGATCCGCGATGGGTGACGGCCACCTTGTGACCGTCGGCCGCCAGCCGCTGGGCAATCGCCAGTCCGATCCCCCGGTTTCCGCCCGTCACCAGGACGGAACGAGAGACGAAGGGAGGTCTGCCGCCGGCTGGGGCGAGTTCAGTGGCTGTGTCAGTCACCCGGCCAACCTATCGCCTCGCCGTCTTGACGCCGAAATCGCCCCGCTGGCTACGTCCGAGCCCGCGAATGGAACCAGGCTGCCAATTCGGGGCCGACATTTCACCGTGCGGTTCCGTTGGCGGCAGGGGTGGATCATCCCGAGCGCCGCGGCTATCCACAGACACGTTTCCTCGGTAACGGCCAGGCGAGTATCTGTCGGGCTGACTTCCCACACTTCGGCCATGACCGAGCCGTTTCTGGGCAGCGAGGCCCTCAGCGCGGGTGTCCTGACGCCGTACCAACTGCGCAGCCGCTACGTCGCCCTGCACAAGGACGTCTACATCGCGCGCGAGCAAGAACTGAGCGCGTCGCTGCGGGCCAAGGCGTTGTGGCTGCGCTCGCGGCGGCGTGGCGTGTTGGCCGGCTATTCCGCCTCCGCGCTGCACGGCGCCAAGTGGATCGGCCCGGAGAGGCCCGCCGCGATCATCGACACGAATCACCGCCCAGCACCGGGAGTCCAAGTATGGAGAGATCGGATTGAGGCCGACGAGATCGGGGTCATCGACGGCATGTGTGTGACGACGCCCGACCGCACGGCCCTGGACCTGGCCAGTCGATACCCGGTCGGCGCCGCCGTCGCCGCGGTGGACGCCCTGATCCAGGCGACCGAGGTGAAGCCCGCCGATGTCAATCTGCTGGTCGAACGCTATCGAGGCCGTCGCGGCATCAAGTCCGCGCGGGCAGTCCTCGACCTGGTCGACGCCGGCGCACAATCTCCCAAAGAGACCTGGCTGCGTCTGCTGCTCATCCGGGCCGGCTTCCCCCGTCCGCAGACACAGATCGCCGTCCGCAACGAATGGGGTTGGGCAGAAGCCTATTTGGATATGGGCTGGGAGGACATCAAAGTCGCGGTCGAGTACGACGGTGACCATCACCTCAGCGACCGTTACCACGTCAAGAAGGACATTCGACGGCACGAGAAAATCACCCACCACTACGGATGGATCGTGGTGCGGGTCGTCGCGGGCGACCATCCCGCGGACATCATTCGGCGGGTTCGAGATGCGTGGGCGTCGCGAGGAGCCTGAACGCCCCCGCGAGTGGAACCACACTGCGAAAATCGAGGCCCAAAAGCGCAGCCAGGTTCCACTCGCGGAAGGAAGGAAACGGGGGTTAGGTCGGGAGGCGACGGTTGATCAGCAACGCCGCCAGCCCCGCGATCGCCAACACCAGCGCACCCAGCCGCAGCCAGCCCACGCTCGCATCGCCCTTGATGGTCTCGTAGCCGATCTGCTGTTGCAACGACGCGTAGACGGCCTTCAACTCCTGCAGGGTCGCCGCGTTGTAGGAGTTGCCGCCGGAAAGCTGCGCGACCTTCTTCATGGTCTCGTCGTCGACGGGCACCGGCTGGCGCTGGTCGTTGATCTCGACGAACCCGTACGGAGTGCCGAAGGAGATGGTCGAAATCGGCACACCCTGATCCTTGGCGGTGCGTGCCGCGGTGTAGGCGCCCTTGGGGTTGTCCGGATTGGTCGGCATCGTCTCCTTGCCGTCGGAGAACAACACGATGCGCGCCGGCGGTGGAGTGTCACCGCCACCGATTACCGCGCCCACGGTCGCGATGGCCTGCAACGCGGTGAAGATGGCCTCCCCGGTGGCGGTGCGGTCGGCGAACTGCAACCGGTCCAGCGCGGTCTTGGTCGCGTCGCGGTTGGTCGTCGGGGACACCAAGACGGTCGCGGTGCCGGCATAGGCGATCAATCCCAGGTTGATACCCGGGGTCAGTTCGTCGGCGAACTGCTTGGCGGCCTCCTGCGCGGCGGCCATGCGGTTGGGTTCGACATCGGTGGCGCGCATCGACTGGGACACGTCGATCACCAGCATCACCACCGCCCGGTTACGGGGAATGCGGACGTCGTTGGTGGGCCCGGCCATGGCGATGGTGAACAGCACCAAGGACAACGCCAGCAGGATCGCCGGGAGGTGCCGCCAGCGCGACGGCCGCTTGGGCGCCACGCTTTCCAGCAGTTCCATGTTGGCGAATCGCAACATCCGCTTCTGGCGCGCGAGTTGCAGGATCACGTACAGCGCGATCAACCCGGCGACGACCAACAGGAACAGGAAGAACCAGGAGTGTTCGAAGCCGGACAGCGTCATCGGCCCGAGCAAGGGCAACGTCATAGCAGACCCCTCACCGGCGCCCCGCCATGGCTCCGCGCCGGCGGGACGCGACGAAACGGACGATGTCGGCGATCCAGTCACGGTCGGTGCGCAGCGTCATCACCGGCGCCCCGCAGCCGCGGATGGTGCGGGCCACGTCGGCGCGATGGGCCGCCGCGGCCTTGGCGAAGTCGCTCTGCAGCTGGGAATCGATGGTGAATTCGCGGGTGACGCCGGACTCGGCGTCCTGCAGGATCACGTCACCGATGTCGGGCAGTTCGATGTCGCGGGGATCGAGCACCTCGATGGCCAGCACCTCGTGGCGAGCGGCGATGCCACGCAGCGGCCGCATCCAATTGATCGGCCCGAGGAAGTCGCTGATGATCACCGCCATCCCGCGCCGGCGCTCGGGGCGTCGCAACGAGTCGATGGCGGCGGCCAGGTCACCGCGGACACCGACCGGCGCGCGGGGGGTGGTCGCGATGGTGCGCAACATGGTTTGCACGTGCTGACGTCCCGATCGCGCCGGCACTCGAATGGTGTTGACGCCGTTGGAGATCAGCGCACCCAGCCGGTTGCCGCCGCCGGTGTTGAGGAACGAGATCGCCGCAGCCGCCGCGACCGCAAGGTCACGCTTCTCACAGACGGCGGTACCGAAGTCCAGGCTGGCCGACATGTCGACCACCAGCCAGGTTTCCAGCTCCCGGTCGGCGATCATCTGCCGCACATGCGGATGAGTGGTGCGCGCGGTGACGGCCCAGTCCATGCGCCGGACGTCGTCGCCGGGCTGGTACATGCGCGACTCCCCCGGCTCGGAGCCGGGTCCCGGGATCAAGCCGAGGTGATCGCCATGCAGGATGCCGTCCAGCTTGCGGCTGACGGTCAGCTCCAGAGTGCGCAGCGCCGCCGCGAGCTTCGGGTCGTCGATGGAGCCGCGTTGCATCGACGGCGGGTGGACGACCGCCGGCGTCTTGCTATCGGTCACCGACCGGCCGCGGCCGTGGCGCCCTGCATCACCGGCGGCACCGAATGACCTTGCTGCGGAACGGCATTCACCTGCGGCAGCGCGACAGTCTGCAGCACGCGGTTGATCACGATCTCCGGCGAGATCTCGTCGGCCAGCGCGTCGTAGGTCAACACCAACCGGTGCCGCAGCACGTCGGGCACCACCTCGATGACGTCCTGCGGGATGACGTAGTCACGCCCGCGGACCAGCGCCAGCGCCCGCGACGCGGCGATGATGCCCAGCGAAGCGCGCGGGGAGGCACCGAAAGCGATCCAGCTCTTGACGTCGTTGAGCCCCAACTGCTCGGGGTGGCGGGTGGCGGTGACGACCCGGACCACGTAGTCGACCAGCGCGTGGTGGACGAAGTTGTTGGCCGCGATGTCCTGCAGACGCACCAGGTCACCCGAGTTGAGGATCTGCTTGGCCTGCGGCGGCTTGACGCCCATCCGGTAGATGATCTCCCGCTCTTCCTCCGGCGACGGGTAGCCGACGTTGATCTTGAACAGGAAGCGGTCGCGCTGCGCCTCGGGCAGCGGGTAGACGCCCTCTTGTTCGATCGGGTTTTGGGTGGCCATCACCAGGAAGGGGTTGGGCAACGGGAAGGTTTTGCCGCCGATCGACACGTGGCGTTCGGCCATGACCTCGAGCAGCGCCGACTGCACCTTGGCCGGCGCACGGTTGATCTCGTCAGCGAGCAGGAAGTTGACCACGACGGGCCCGAGTTCGGTGTCGAACTCCTCCTTACCCTGCCGGTATATGCGGGTACCGATGATGTCGGTGGGCACCAGGTCGGGGGTGAACTGGATACGGGCGAAGGTGCCGCCCACCACGCGCGCGAAGGTTTCGACGGCCAGGACCAACTGGTCGAACGGATGCTGGTTGGCCTGCTGGCCAAAGGACACGTGCTGCTGGAAGGTGTGCCCGGCGTCGCCAAGACGCTGGCCGTCGAAACCTTCGCGCGCGTGGTGGGCGGCACCTTCGCCCGTATCCAGTTCACCCCCGACCTGGTGCCCAC
>NZ_LZLE01000253.1 GCF_001673155.1 Mycobacterium sp. 1423905.2
GGTGCGGTTCGCCGACCGGCCAGAAGTGCGGCACCGCATCGCGTTCCTGCCCAACTACGACATGTCGATGGCCCGGCTGCTGTACTGGGGCTGCGACGTGTGGCTGAACAATCCGCTGCGCCCGCTGGAGGCCTGTGGCACCTCCGGAATGAAGAGCGCGCTGAACGGCGGATTGAACCTTTCGATCCGCGACGGCTGGTGGGACGAGTGGTACGACGGCGAAAACGGTTGGGAGATACCATCTGCCGACGGATTGGCCGACGAGGGCCGCCGCGACGAGCTGGAAGCCACCGCGCTGTACAACCTGCTGGAGCAGGCGGTCGCGCCGAAATTCTACGAACGCGATGAACACGGAGTGCCGCCGCGCTGGATCGAGATGGTGCGGCACACGTTGCAGACGTTGGGTCCCAAAGTGCTGGCCTCCCGAATGGTCCGCGACTACGTCGAGCACTACTACACGCCCGCGGCGCAGTCACTGCGCAACACCGTCAAAGCGCCGGCCGACGGGGATGACCAGTTCGAGCCGGCGCGCGAACTGGCGGCCTACCGGCGCCGAGCTGAAGAAGCATGGCCCAAGATCGACATCACCGACGTCGACAGCACGGGCCTGCCCGACACCCCACTGCTCGGGTCGAAGTTGACGCTGACCGCCACGGTGCAGCTGGCCGGCCTGAGTCCCGACGAAGTGACGGTGCAGGCCGTCTTGGGCCGAGTCGACGCCAGCGACGTACTGGTCGATCCGACGACGGTCGAAATGTCCTACACCGGCAGCGCAGAAGGCGGTAACCAGGTGTTCTCGACGACGACGCCGCTGCCACTGGCCGGAGCGCTCGGGTACACGGTGCGAGTGCTGCCGCGCCATCCGATGCTCGCCGACAGCAACGAGCTGGGTCTGGTCACCCTGGCTTGAGGTCAGCCTCGGCCAATCGCTGCAGCGCCCCTCTTACCTGTGCGGCGTTGGTGGTGTGCCAGAACGGCGGCAGCGAGGCGCGCAGGTAACCGCCGTATCGGGCGGTGGCCATCCGCGAGTCCAGTACGGCCACCACGCCGCGGTCGGTGACGCGGCGCAGCAGCCGCCCCGAGCCTTGGGCCAGCAGGAGTGCGGCATGGCTGGCGGCGACCGTCATGAAGCCGTTGCCGCCGCGCGCAGCCACCGCACGCTGCCGGGCGCTCAACAGCGGATCGTCGGGCCGCGGAAAGGGGATGCGGTCGATCAGTACCAGCGACAACGACGGCCCCGGCACGTCGACGCCCTGCCACAGCGACAGCGTGCCGAACAACGAAGTCTCCGGGTCGCCGCTGAACTGCTCGACCAGGGCCGAGGTGCTGTCGTCGCCCTGGCACAGCACCGGTGTACTGAGGCGCTCGCGCATGGCCTCGGCGGCGGCCCGGGCCGCGCGCATCGAGGAGAACAGTCCCAGCGTGCGCCCGCCCGCGGCCGAGACCAGCTCGGCGATCTCGGTCAGCTGCTCGGAAGACCCGGTGCCGTCACGGCCGGGCGGCGGTAGGTGGGCGGCGACGTAGAGGATCCCGGACTTGGCGTGGTGGAACGGCGAGCCCACGTCCAGGCCTCGCCAGCGCTGGTCACCGGAGTCCTGCCCGGTCAGCCCCCACGCCGAAGCCATCGCCTCGAACGACCCGCCGACCGTCAGCGTCGCCGACGTCAGCACCGTCGTGGCGCGAGAAAACACATGCTGTGCCAGCAAATTGGACACCGACAGGGGAGCCACCCGCAATGCGACGCGGGTGTCCTCCTGGTCCAGCCACACCACCTCCGTCCGATCCGGGATGGCGGGCCCGAACGACGTCAGGATGCGCGAGGCGGTGTCGGAGATCTCGCTCATGGCCGCGGCAGCTTCGGCGCGGGCCGCGGCCGCCTTCGCGTCGCCGGTGGTCTCGATTGCCGAGCGCGCCCCAGCGGCGGCATCCCGCAGCGCGGTCAAATACGTCGCCAATTCGTCGTCGAGGTGATCCATCCGCCCCGGCGGTGCGTCGTGGATAGCGGAGGTGAAGACGGCCGACGCCGCCTCGAGGCGCTCGGTGATCTCCGGGTCCACCAAGCGCGCGACGCGGCGGGCGGCCACACCGAGGGTGGCCGAGGTCAGTTCCGCGGTGGCCACCGAGGTGACCCGATCGGCCAATTCGTGGGCTTCGTCGACCACCAGCAGCGAGTGCTCGGGCAGCACCGCGGAATCCGCGACGGCGTCGATGGCCAGCAGCGCGTGGTTGGTGACGACGATGTCGACCGCCCCGGCCCGCATGCGGGCCCGTTCGGAGAAGCACTCGGTGCCGAACGGGCAGCGGGCCACACCGATGCATTCGCGCGCCGAGACGCTGACCTGCGACCAGGAGCGGTCCGCTACGCCGGGTTTGAGGTCGTCGCGGTCACCGGAGTCGGTCGTCGAGGCCCACTCGGTCAGCCGTTGGACGTCACGGCCCAGCGCGGTGACCGCCATCGGATTGAACAGTTCCTCCTGCGGTCGGTCATCGCCGCCACCCGCCTCACCGGATGTGCCGCCATTGTGAACCTTGTTCAGGCACAGATAATTTCGACGACCCTTCAGTAACGCGAAGGCGGGACGGCGAGGTAGTGCGGCGGCGAGCGAATCGGCCAGGCGGGGCAGGTCGCGATCGACCAGTTGGCGTTGCAGCGCGATGGTGGCGGTCGACACGATGACCGGCTCGTCGTCGGTCACCGCCCGGACGATCGCCGGGACCAGGTAGGCCAGTGACTTACCGGTGCCGGTGCCGGCCTGCACGACGAGATGTTCTCCCACCTCGAAGGCATGCGCGACCGCGGCCGCCATTTCCTGCTGACCACGCCGCTCACTGCCGCCCAACGCCGCAACGGCGACGGCGAGCAGCTCGGGCACGGACAGATCGGGCGTGGTGACTCCTCGAGTCGTCGGGTCGCGAAGTAGGTCGACGGTATAACTCAGCCGGTGATCGTCTGGGTGGGAATCGCCGGATCACCGGCCGATAGTTTCAGACCCTCCCACGGCAGGCTGCGCAATCCGGCGGCCACCAGCTCGCGCGCTGCGGCCAAGGCGGTGTCGCCGGTGTCGGCGACGATCTGACCCTGCCGAACCAGAGGTGTGGTCAACACCCGGAAGGGTTCGGTGGTGGCGGGCGGGCGGCCGGCGGGATGCACGATTTCCTCGGTGACGGTGCCGGAAGGGCGCGCCAGTCGCAGCGCCTGCTTGCTGCCGCCGCGAGATTGCTTGTGGCTACTGCGTTTTTGCACCGGAATGCCGTCGACCTCGACCAGCTTGTAGACCATGTTGGCCGCCGGTGCGCCCGAGCCGGTGACCAGTGCGGTGCCCACGCCGTAACTGTCGACCGGCTCCGCGCGCAGCGCGGCGATGCTGAACTCGTCGAGGTCACCGGAGACCACAATGCGGGTGCCGGTGGCGCCCAATTGGTCGAGTTGTTCCCGGGTTTGCCGGGCGAGCACGCCCAGCTCGCCGGAGTCGATGCGCACCGCGCCCAACGCGGTGCCTGCGGCGGTGACGGCGTTGGCCACTCCCGTCGTCACGTCATAGGTGTCGACCAGCAGCGTGGTGTCGGCACCCAGCGCATCGACCTGCGCCCGGAACGCGTCCAATTCGGTCTTGTCCAAGGCGCCGTCGTCGCGGGTGTGCAGCATGGTGAACGCATGCGCGGCGGTGCCGACCGTGGGCACCCCGTAACGCCGCTGCGCCTCGAGGTTGGACGACGCGGCGAAGCCGGCGATATAGGCCGCCCGGGCCGACGCGACGGCGGCGTGTTCGTGGGTTCGCCGCGAGCCCATATCGATCAGCGGCCGGTCTTCGGCCGCGCTGACCATGCGTGCCGCCGCCGACGCGATGGCCGCGTCGTGGTTGAAAATGGACAGCACCAGTGTCTCGATCACCACGCATTCGGCGAAACTGCCGCGCACCGACAGCACCGGTGAGCCGGGGAAATACAGCTCGCCTTCGGCGTATCCGTCGACGTCCCCGCCGAATCGGAAGTCACGCAGATAGCTGACCGTGTCGGCATCGAGGAATCCGGCCAGCAGATCACACGCCTCGTCGTCAAAACGGAACAGCTGCAACGCCTCCAGCAACCTTCCGGTACCGCACACCACCCCGTAGCGACGACCGTGCGGTAACCGCCGGGCGAACACCTCGAACGTGGTTCGGCGTTCGGCGGAGCCGTCGCGCAACGCCGCGGCCAGCATGGTCAACTCGTACTTGTCGGTCAGTAGGCCGACCAAGGCCGAGTCATTCACACGGCAACCGTAACGGTTCGTGTCGTGGCCTGGCTCGCTATCCTGGGGCCATGGTTGTTGCGGCAGCGCCCGCCAAGCCGGGCTCGACTGAACAACGAGAATCGGCGCCGGTCGAGGTCACGGCCAGTCCCTGGGTCACCATCGTCTGGGACGACCCGGTCAACTTGATGACCTACGTGACCTACGTGTTCCAGAAGCTCTTCGGCTATAGCGAGCCACATGCCACCAAGCTGATGTTGCAGGTGCACAACGAAGGAAAGGCAGTGGTCTCCTCGGGCAGTCGCGAGTCCATGGAAGTCGACGTGTCCAAGCTGCATGCCGCCGGATTGTGGGCGACGATGCAGCAGGACCGGTGACAGCCAAAGGTACCGGCGATTCGCTGTGCGCAAATGGAAGCGCGTCGAGACCCGCAACGGTCCCCGGTTTCGGTCGTCACTGGCTCCCCATGAGGCCGCGCTGCTGAGGAACCTGGTGGGCGCGATGATCGGCTTGCTTGATGACCGGGAATCCTCGGCGCCGTCCGACGAACTCGAGGAGATCACCGGCATCAAGACCGGACATGCGGACCGTCCGGGTGATCCCACGCTGAGTCGGCTGCTGCCCGATTTCTACCGGACCGACGACGACGACCCGCTGGGTCACGACGCCGCGGAAACCCTCAACGCCGCCCTGCGCAGTCTCCATGAGCCGG
>NZ_LZLE01000254.1 GCF_001673155.1 Mycobacterium sp. 1423905.2
CCGTCTCGCTGGCCAGTTGGTCGGCGGGAAGTCGCGAGGTGGCCTGTAGTATCGGCGCGACGCTCGGCAACGGCGGCTGGGCGACCCTGCTCAACAGCGCCAAGGGCCCGTTGCTGATCAACGGTCAGCCTCCTTTGGCTCCCCCCGACATTCCTCAGGAGCGCCTCAACTTGCCGCCGGTCCCGGTGCAGCTGCCCGCGCCGGCGCCGTCCGCGCCGACGCAGCAGCAAGTGCCCACCATCCCGCCGAGCAATCAGCACCTGCCCAATCAGCAGCCCACAGCTCCCCCGTCGCAGGCCCCCGCCTCACCGTCGACCCAGGCGCCCGCGCCGCAAGCACCGGCCGCGCCGCCGCCGGTCGAGGGCGGAGCACCAGCCCAGGCGCCCGAACCTCAGGGCCCCGCACCGGCTGAGCCTCCACCGGCGGGCTAACCGGTGCCGGTGCGGATGGACCCGCAGCGGTTCGACGACCTGGTTTCCGACGCACTCGATCTCATCCCGCCGGAATTGGCGGCGGCCATGGACAACGTCGTGGTGCTGGTCGCGGACCGACACCCCGAGGACGACGAATTGCTCGGACTCTATGAGGGCGTCGCATTGACCGAGCGGGACTCCGACTACGCCGGCACGCTGCCCGACGCGATCACCATTTTCCGCGAGGCCTTGCTGGCGGTGTGCGAATCCGAGGACGAGGTGGTCGAGCAGGTGGCGATCACGGTGATCCACGAGATCGCCCACCATTTCGGCATCGACGACGACCGGTTGGAGGAATTGGGCTGGGGCTGATGAGTGGCTCAAGTTGGCGCGGCATCGCACATTTGTCGGCGCGGAGTGCTATGAACGGCTTATGAGCGCAGGTTGTCGCGACTGCCGGGACGGCCTAGAACACTGTCACGGCACCATCATTCGTCACGCTGTGAGTCGGCCGGAATGTACCGAGCCGGATTGCACCGCCCCCGAGTTGTTCATACACACGTTCGTCATCGACTGCGACGCGATCGGCTGCGAATGCGCAGAGTCGGTGACGGTGGTGCGGTCAACCCATCGGATCGCTTGACGTCACGGCGTCTGTCACGGGCGTCGCGTCCGCTTCGGGGTAGAACGGCGGCGTGCGCGCACCCCAGCGCACGCAACTCCACCGCCCGTCGGTGATCGGTGTCAGCACGACCGATTCGGCGTTCTCGAGGTGGTTGTTCAGGACGAAGTCGCCGTCCACCCCGGCCAGCACGGCCGACGCCAACCTGATGGCGGCGCCATGGCTGACGACGACGATGTCGCCGTCCCAGTCGTCGTCGTCGAGGTAGCGCATCCGCAGTTCGGTCAGCACCGGCACGTACCGGTCCAAGACGTCGTCGCCGGTCTCCCCGCCGGGCAGCGCCAGGTTCAGTTCCCCGTGGTGCCATCGGTCGTAGATGGCGTTAAACTCGGCGACCGCCTCGTCGTCGTTGCGGTTTTCCAGCTCCCCGACCTGCACCTCGTGGATGCCTTCCAACCGCACCGGTGACACATCGAGGTGGGCGGCGATCACTCCGGCGGTCTCGACCGCCCGGGTGGCGACGGAGTGCGCCAGCAAGGTCGGCCGGGTGCTACCGCCCAACGCAAATGCGCGCGCCTGGTCGCGGCCCAACGGCGTGAGCGCAGCCCCGGGCGGCCGCGTGTCCAACCTGCGCTCGACGTTGGCATAGGACTGGCCGTGCCGAACCAGTACCAACCGACCGCTCATTGCACCAACTCCCCGTCCGGGTCGGGCTTGCCTTCCCGTATCCGCGCCAACCACCGCGTTGCCTCTTCGGCGTCCGGCGGCGGCACGCCGCTGGGCTGGCTGGCCGGCCAGGAACCCAGGTACCGCACATCGGCACAACGCCGGTGCAGCGCCTTGAGTGCCTCGGCGACGGCGTCGTCGTCGATATGTCCGACACAGTCGACGAAGAACATGTAGGTGCCCAGGCCGGTTCGGGTGGGCCGAGATTCGATGCGGGTGAGGTCGATGCCGCGCATGCCGAATTCGGTGAGTGCCAGCAACAGCGCGCCGGGCACGTTGTCGAGGCGCAATACCGCCGATGTGCGGTCAGCTCCGGTGCGGTCGGGCGGCGGACCGGGCGGTCCGATCAGCAGGAACCGGGTGCGCGCGTTGGACTCGTCGACGACGCCTTCGGCCAGCGTTTCCAGGCCCCAGTGCGAGGCGGCCAGCGGCGATGTCACCGCGGCATCCACCTGGCCTTCGGCAACTTGCCGGGCTGCATCGGCATTGGAATATGCCGGCCGCAGCTCGACGCCGGGTAAATGGGCGGTGAGCCACTGCCGCACCTGGGCCGCGGCCACCGGAAACGCCGCCACGGCGCGGATGTCGGAAGGGCCGACTCCATTGCCGACGACGATGCTGAACGCGACGTCCAGGGTGGTTTCAGCGAACACTTGCAGCGGCGAGCCGATGGCCAAGCTGTCCAAGGTGGGGGCAAGTGACCCGTCGATGGAGTTCTCGATGGGCACGCAGGCGTAATCCGCGGCGCCCCCGCGAACGGCGTCTAGGGCGGCCGGGGTGCTTTCTACGGGCAACCGCTGGACGCCCTCAGACGCGTGCGCCGGTACCAGGCGGGCCGCGGTGATTTGCAGCAGCGCCGCTTCGGTGAAGGTTCCCTCCGGACCGAGATAAGCGATGCGGGCCACGCTTCAACCCTAACGGCGGGAGGTGCGGCACCACCCTTGCGGCGTCCACTCGGGTAAGTTAACTTAGGCTTACCTAAGCCAAGGAGGTACGGTGTTACCGGTCACACAACCGACACCCACGACGGCCGAGCGCATCCGGAGCGCCTGTCTCCGCGCCGGTGGCGCGCTGCTCGCGGTCGAGGGCGACGAACCGGTGGCTACCGCCGTTCATCACCTGCTGTACGACGGGTCCTTCGCGGTCGCCGTTCCGGTCGACCGCGGGGAGGAGGTGCCGTGCTGTTCGCAGGCAGTGCTGGAGTTGACCGACTACGCGCCGCTGCCCCTGCGCGAACCCGTCCGCGCGCTGGTATGGGTGCGCGGTCGCATCCGTCGGGTTCCGCCCGGCGCGGTGACCAAGATGCTCGACCTGATCGCCACCGAGCACCCCAACCCGGCGTTGCTGCAGGTGGAAACCCCCCGGTCGGAACCCGCCGCCGAAGGCGACACGCGGTACACGCTGCTGCGTCTCGACATCGACTCCGTCGTGGTCACTGACGCCACGGGCGCGGAGCCGGTCAGCGTGGAGGACTTGCTTGCCGCGCGGCCGGACCCGTTCTGTGAGATCGAGTCGACGTTGCTGTGGCACCTTTCCACCGCCCACGACGACATCGTCGCCCGACTGGTGTCCCGGCTGCCGGTGGCGCTGCGGCGCGGCCAGGTGCGCCCGCTTGGGCTGGACCGGTACGGCATGCGGTTCCGCGTCGAAGGCAACGACGGTGACCGGGACGTCCGGCTGCCGTTTCACCGGCCCGTCGACGACATGATCGGCCTGCGGCAGGCCATCCGAGTGCTGATGGGTTGCCCGTTCGTCAACGGGCTGCGCGCCCGGCGTTAGCTGGCGCACACGGCGGTGGCTGAGGGCGGTCGGTGCGCCAGCCACGTACGTTGAGCAGGTGAGCGGCGACCGATCGAGTCCTGGACCGCGAGGTCCGGTGCCGCCGCGTCCCGTCCGTCGAGAGCCCTCGCAAGTCATTCGCCGCGACGGTGCTCCGCCGGTCTTACCGCGGCAGGCGGTACCGCCGCGACCGATGGCGGCGCCGCCGCGCCCAGTACGCCCGGTGGCGCCTGCGCCACGTCCGGCGGTTCCGCCACGTCCGGCGCTTCCACCGCCACCTCCGGCGCCCCCGGGACGCGTCCGCGCCACACGCCGCTGGGGCCGGCGGCTGCTGTCGGCGTTGCTGATCACCACACTGCTGATCGGTGTCGCCATGCTGGGCACCGCCCTCTGGTTCGACAACGCGGTGCACCGTCAAACGGTGCTGGCCGACTACCCGGACCGGCCCCCGGCCGGCAGCGGCACCAACTGGCTGCTGGTCGGCTCCGATAGCCGCCAAGACCTCACCGCGGCACAGCAACAAGACCTGGCCACCGGCGGCGACGTCGGCAGCGGACGCACTGACACCATCGTGCTGGTCCACCTCCCGAGCATCACCTCGAGCGCGCCGGCGACCGTGGTCTCCATACCCCGGGACTCCTACGTGCCGATACCTAACCATGGCCGGGACAAGATCAACGCCGCATTTGTCCAGGGCGGAGCGCCCTTGCTGGCGCAGACGGTCGAACAGGCCACCGGCCTCCGGCTCGACCACTACGCCGAGGTGGGATTCGCCGGGTTCGCCGGGCTGGTCGACGCGCTGGGCGGGGTGCGGGTATGCCCCGCTGAACCGATCAGCGACCCACTGGCCGGCATCGACCTGCCCGCCGGCTGTCAGCAGTTCGACGGCCGCAATGCCCTGGGCTACGTCCGGACGCGGGCAACCCCGCGGGCCGACTTGGATCGCATGGTCCACCAACGGCAATTCATGGCGGCGTTGTTGCATCGAGCTGCGAGCCCGGCGGTCTACCTCAACCCCTGGCGCTGGTATACGGTGCCGCGGGCGGCGGCCGGGGCGCTCACCGTCGACCGGGGCGACCACGTCTGGGATCTGGCCCGGCTCGGCTGGGCGTTGCACGGGCCCACTACCTCGACAACGGTTCCTATCGGAGACTTCGCCGACAGCGCGGTGGGGTCGGTGGTCGTGTGGAACCATGACGCCGCGCGCGCCCTGTTCGAGGCGCTGGCCTCCGACGCGGCCGTGCCTGCCAATCTGGTCGACGGCCCGTCGTAATCGGTTCATACGAATTGTGAATGTTCAGTTAGAAGAACTTATTTGAGGCTAACTTTACTAAGGCGATCCTGTCTTTGGATACGGTTCCCTCAGTAAGCGTCACCTTCATTGTTACCCCGCTTGAGCTGCGATAATCTCGCTGTATGACGGATTACGATGGACCCAAGACCAAATTTCACGCGTTAATGCAGGAACAAATTTTCAATGAATTCACTGCAGCCCAACAATATGTCGCGATCGCTGTTTACTTCGATGGCGCGGACCTACCGCAATTGGCGAAGCACTTCTACAGCCAAGCCGTCGAGGAGCGGAATCACGCCATGATGCTGGTACAACATCTGCTCGATCGTGATCTGCGCGTCGAGATCCCCCGAGTCGACGCTGTGCGCAACCAGTTCGATCGGCCTCGCGAAGCTTTGGCGCTCGCGCTCGACCAGGAGCGGGCGGTCACCGACCAGGTCAGTCGCCTCACCGCCGTGGCTCGTGACGAGGGCGACTACTTGGGCGAGCAGTTCATGCAGTGGTTCCTCAAGGAGCAGGTCGAGGAGGTGGCGTTGATGTCGACGCTGGTACGCGTTGCCGACCGCGCCGGGTCCAATCTCTTCGAACTGGAGAACTTCGTCGCCCGCGAAGTGGGCGGAGCGCCGTCACAATCGGACGCCCCACACGCGGCCGGCGGGCGCCTTTAGCCGCTGCTGTCGTTGGCCCGCTGGCGTTGCAGCCAGGCCTTGGTCCGGGCCGGGTGGTGGGTAGCGATCCACGCCACTCCCACTTCACGGCAGAAGTCGATGTCTTCGTACTCGTCGACGTTCCAGCAGTACACGGCGCGCCCTTGGGCGGCGGAGCGGTCGACGAGTTGCGGATATTCCTTGAGGGCCGCCAACGACGGGCCCACGGCGGTGGCGCCGACGGCGGTGGCCGCGCTGCTGGTCAGATAACGGCCGGTCCGGCCCAGCAGGACGGTCGGCAGCAGCGGCGCGGCCCGCCGGATTCGCCATACCGCCGCGGCCGAGAAGGACATCACCACGGTCCGCGAGCGGTCGGCGGAGGCCGGGGCGGCGATGCCGAAGCGCTGCAGCAGGGCCAACAGCTTGCTCTCCACCAGAGACCCATACCGGACCGGGTGCTTGGTCTCGATGAACATCTTCACCGGCCGGTGCCAATCCAGCACCAGCGACACCAGCGCATCCAGCGTCAGCAGACTGGTGTCGCCGTGTCCTCCGTCGGGACGATAGCTGTCGTGCCAGGCGCCGTACTCCAAGGCGCGCAGTTCGGCCAGCGTCATGGTGCTGACCAGGCCGGCGCCGGTGGACGTGCGATCCAGGCGCCGGTCGTGGACGCAGACCAGGTGGCCGTCGCGAGTCAGCCGCACATCGCATTCCACGCCGTCGGCGCCTTCTTTGAGGGCCAGGTCGTATGCGGCGAGGGTGTGTTCGGGAAGCGTGTGTGACGCTCCGCGATGGGCGACCACAAACGGATGCCCGGTGAGCACCTCGTCGGCCCAGCCCATGCCGACTATGCTGCCGGTTCCCGGCCCGCTAACTCAACCGGAGCCGAAGATTCGGACGAATTGGGCCGCTCTCCGGATTCTGGCTCGACGAACAGCCAGCGATGCGCGGGCCGCTCGACGGGTTTGCGCTCGAATTCCTCGAACACCCGCGCGGCCGCCGCCACGGTGGCCGCGGCGCACAGGTATGCGAGGACCATCATGACGGTGTTGTTGGCGATGCCCTGGGCGTCGGAGACCCAGCTGGTCGCGATGGCGAACAGGGAGACCAGGTAGCTGAGCACCCACAGCAGCCACCAGATCAGGATCGGCCTGCGCTGCCGTTCGTAGTGGTCTTCGACGAGCGCCAGCTCGATCACGTACACCGGCGCCCAGAAGAGGTTGGCGAAGGGCACCAGGCAACCCGCCCACAGCGCCCGGTTGGAGCGGTGATCGGCCACGCCCCGATGCGAGAACGCGGCCGCACGTCTGGCGATGAGCCACCGGATCAACAACACCGCGCTGGTCCCGACCGCGACCAGCGCAACCACACTGATGACCACGCCAAGCCAGGTCGCGCCACCGGCCACCCACGAGTTGAGCAGGGTGTTGCGGTTGACGATCAGCAGCACGTAGCGCACGACAAACGCCAAGGCGGCGATGCACAGCATCAGCAGGCTCAGGAACAGCGAGGTCCGCAACTTCGGGATGGACGGTGCAGTTTTGGCCGACGCGTCCGGCGCGGCCGCGGTCTGCTCGACACGGTCGAGCAAGCCCCAGCGTGGGATGACGGCGTAGCGGGGCGTCGGGCCGAGGGTGCGTCGGCCGCGCCGCGGCGGCGGGGCGGCGCCGGGACGGACTGCGATCCAGCGGAAACCCGGTGGCAGCCGCGGGGCGGTGCGGCGCATCGTGGGAGCCGCGGGCAGTTGCGGAGCGGTCGGGGTGCGCCAGCGCGGGTCGGCAGGTGGCATGTCGGCGAGCGGTGCCATGAGCGCCCCGCGGCAGCGCGGGCACCACTGCCGTTGCCGGTCGCGGACGTTCCACCGAGTGCCGCACTGGGAGCACACCTGGATCACGGCACCAGACTAGCCCGGCCATCCAACCCAGCCGCGGCGACGATGCGCGCCGCGCAGCGGCGTGAGGATGGAGCGCGACGCAGCGGCGTGAGGAGGAGCCCGGCGCAGCGGCGTGAGGAGGAGCCCGGCCATCTAACCCCACCCCGCGCTCAGCTAAAAAACACCTATCCACAGTTTCCACAGGTTTGTCCACAGATAACGGCGTTATACAGGGCACGCATCGCCGCCTCTATCGGCCAAAATCGGGAAGCGACTGTGGATAACCCGCGACTTTTGACGGGCGTCAATCGACAGCCCAGCGCTCATCAGAGCGAAATTTTCGTCGCGTTAACCTCACGTACCCAAGTCGGTCAGAAGCTAAACACCTATTTTTTCCGGAGCGTTTGATCCCACGGGCGTCAGAGCTATGGAGCACCCACGGCGACGCCACGCGGCTGCTGCGGCGGGTCGACGGCGCAGCACTTTTCCAACCTGTCCAGGAAGCGCTATGATCTCGGACGCAACGCTTCTTGTGACCCACCTCACTTGCGAGGTGGCGGCAGGTGAAAGGCAGTGGATGACCACACATCCGTTTGGTCCCGGGTCGACGTCGTCGTCAAAGTCTTACTCCGGCTCGCCGGTCTGGAACCATGCCTATGTCGTTGCCGCTTTACGCGCCGGCCTGATCGCTTTGGCGCTGCTGGCCATTCTCGCGCTTATCGCATTGTCGTAAGCCCGCTTGCCCGGAAGTGACCCCATGGGGCCGAGCGGTCTTCCTTGCGGCGCGCGCGGTCTTGGAGCAGGGTTGATTACGCTAGGCCTCCGCGCGGCGGAACCCGGCAACTGACGCGATACGACGAGCACTAACGAATTAGGAAGGAATGCCGTGGCTGAATACACCCTGCCCGACCTGGACTGGGACTACGCAGCGCTGGAACCGCACATTTCCGGTCAGATCAATGAGGTCCACCACAGCAAGCACCACGCCACCTACGTCAAGGGCGTGAACGACGCGATCGCCAAGCTGGAAGAGGCGCGCGCCAAGGACGACCACTCGGCGATCTTCCTGAACGAAAAGAACCTCGCTTTCCACCTCGGCGGCCACGTCAACCACTCCATCTGGTGGAAGAACCTGTCTCCCAACGGAGGCGACAAGCCGGAAGGAGAACTCGCCGCCGCCATCGACGACGCCTTCGGCTCGTTCGACAAGTTCCGCGCTCAGTTCAGCGCGGCGGCCAACGGCTTGCAGGGGTCGGGTTGGGCTGTCCTGGCCTACGACACCTTGGGCGGCAAGCTGCTGACGTTCCAGCTGTACGACCAGCAGGGCAACATCCCGTTGGGGATCATTCCGCTGCTGCAGGTCGACATGTGGGAGCACGCGTTCTACTTGCAGTACAAGAACGTCAAGGCCGACTACGTCAAGGCGTTCTGGAACGTCGTCAACTGGGCCGACGTCCAGTCGCGCTACGAGGCGGCAACAACCAAGACGGCCGGCTTGATTTTCGGCTGACCGCAGTAGCACCGAGGCAGGGGCGTCGCGCGAGTTCGCGCGGCGCCCTTCGCTTTTAGTGCAGCACTGACAGCGTGTTGGTCTGGCGCCGGTAAAGCCGGGTCGAGTTGCACCGCGCGTAAAGCCCGCGCATGCTTGATCATTCGAGCTACCATTGTCGAACTACCAGCGTGGTTATTTCGGACGGAGGCGTCGCGGAGGGCCAAATGGACGCAGGGTCAGGTCAGCCAATTGGGGTTGCTCCTTTTCATTCTCGGGGTGCCCTGAAAGGGTTTGTCATCTCGGGCCGTTGGCCGGATTCGACAAAGGAATGGGCCCAGCTACTGATGGTTGCGGTTCGGGTTGCTTCGCTGCCCGGATTGCTCTCGACCACAACCGTCTTCGGCGCCCGCGAAGAACTGCCCGATGAGCCCGAGCCCGGCACCGTTGGTCTGGTGTTGGCCGAAGGCACCGTGTTCGGTGAATCCGCAATTCAGCCAGGCTATTTCGCCGATCACCAACCGCCCGCGCTGTTGATGTTGCATCCGCCCTCAGAAACCACCCCTTCCCTGCCCGAGTGCACGGGCGCTGCGTCGGGATGTGTGCTCCTGCCCGGATTGCCCTATCTCGGCTTGGAGCATCGGGCGGCGTGGGTGGAAGCAGAAGCGGACGGCACGATCACATCTATGGTCAGCCGCGTGGGTGTCGACCCCATCAGCCATCCCGACACGGCCATTCTGGCAATGCTGCTTGCGGCATAAGCTAATTCAAACGAATTAATACGGGTACCCGAACTTCGCCGCCAATCTGGCGAACACCAAATGCGCCCGCTAGCCTGGGTTGCGTTAGCGAAGGGGAGTAGCCCCGAATCGTCGCGTCGACATACTGGCGAACAGCCCGGCCGGCGAACCGCTCAATTGGGGCGGTGGGCGAGACCTTCGACCGATGAGCAGTGACCCCTGTCGGTGACTGCCAGCGCGTCGAAAGGTCGCCTGCCATGCTCGCAGCCACCCTGCTCAGTCTCGGTGTGGTATTTCTCGCCGAACTCGGCGATCGGTCTCAGCTGATCACCCTGACGTACGCCCTGCGCTACCGGTGGTGGGTGGTGCTGACCGGCGTGGCGATCGCAGCCTGCACCGTGCACGGAGTCTCCGTCACGATCGGGCACTTCCTCGGCGCCACGCTGCCGTCGCGGCCGATGGCCTTCGCGTCAGCGATCGCCTTCCTCTTGTTCGCCATCTGGGCCTGGCGGGAAGGCAACAACGGCAACGACGACGTCGCCGCCGCGGGCGAGCCTCGCTTCGCGCTGCTCACCGTCGTGTCGTCGTTCGTGTTGGCCGAGATGAGCGACAAGACGACGCTGGCCACCCTGACCTTGGCCAGCGACCACGACTGGGTCGGTGTGTGGGTCGGGTCGACCCTGGGCATGATCCTGGCCGACGGATTGGCCATCATCGCGGGATTGTTCCTGCACCGGCGATTGCCCGAAGGTGTGCTGCACATTCTGGCCAGCCTGCTGTTCCTTCTCTTCGGTCTCTGGATCCTCTTCGACAGCGCGTTGGGCTGGCGTTCGGTCGCCATCGCGGTGACGGCGGGAGTGGCGCTCGCCGCCGTCGTCGGCATCGTGTCCGCAAGGTTGGCGCAAACTCGGCGCCGGCGACGCGCGACGGCGGACGCGGTTGCCGGACCGCCCGACACCGCCTGACCCGCCCGCAGCGGCGAGGTGGTCTCGCCGGCCTGCCTCGGCAGCTTCCCCGCCAGTGATGTACCGCGGCCTCCGGGCACTTCACCGAGTGACCTAGACTGTCCGAACGGAGGCGGACAGCAAAGATACCTTTCGCCGGTTTTCTACCGGATGCTGGTTGCCAAGAGTCGGCTGAATCCGTGTTAATAGGCCCGTTTGACGCGTTGGCCGATCACCGGACAGCCGCAGCGCCGCGCCGCCTCCGGCGCTCATTTCTGCGGATAACCTGTGAAATTGGCTATTTTTATGGACACTTCGCGAAATCACTTGGATGCTCGGCGGGGGCTGCCTCGATAGCCTGCCCCACTACCCGTACCCACTATCCGAAGGTTTGCACTTGGTCGTGCACGAAGTTTCTCGCTACCATAGTCAGCAAATACCTTTTGCTAACTGTTCCGCTTCTTTCACTCCGGTGGAGGTCATATCGATGAGCACGACGTTCGCTGCGCGCCTGAACCGCCTGTTTGACACGGTGTATCCCCCCGGACGCGGACCTCACACGTCCGCTGAGGTGATTGCCGCACTCAAGGCGGAGGGCATCACGATGTCGGCTCCCTACCTTTCCCAGCTACGCTCCGGCAACCGCACGAACCCGTCGTCGGCGACCATGGCCGCGCTGGCCAACTTCTTCCGCATCAAGCCGGCCTACTTCACCGACGACGAGTACTACGAGAAGCTCGACAGGGAACTGCAGTGGCTCGCCGCAACTCGCGAGGACGGTGTGCGGCGCATCGCCGAGCGCGCCCAAGGGCTGTCCAACGACGCTCAGCAGCAGATTGTCGAGCGGATCGAGGAACTGCGGCAAGCCGAGCGGCTCGACGCATAGTCCCTACGACAGTCACCCGGACCTGACAAGCCGTTGACGGCCGGCTCCGATTAGGGTTGGCCCAGCGTTCGCGCGCACCGCGATAGTCACGAGATACCGGGAGGCGGCCGGGAATGGGCCTGTTCCGCAAGCGAAAGAGCCGTGCGACCCGTCGCGCCGAGGCCCGTGCGATCAAGGCTCGCGCCAAGCTGGAGGCCAAGCTCTCCGCCAGGAACGAGGTGCGCCGCTTTAAGGCCGCCCAACGGGCCGCCGACAAGGCCCTCAAGGCGCAACTGAAGGCGCAGCGCGACAGCGATCGGGCGGCGTTGAAAGTTGCCGAAACCCAACTGAAAGCGGTGCGCGAAGGGAAAGTGTTGTCGCCTAACCGGATTCGGCGGGCACTGACCGTCTCTCGACTATTGGCGCCGATCCTGACGCCGCTGGTCTACCGCGCGGCCATCGCTGCTCGAGGGCTTATCGATCAGCGTCGCGCCGACCAACTAGGCATCCCCCTGGCCCAGATCGGACAGTTCTCCGGCCACGGCGCACGGTTGTCCGCTCGCATCGCCAGCGCTGAGCAATCGCTGCGGATGGTGCAGAACAAGAAGCCGAAAGACGCCGAGACCAACCAGTTCGCCTCAGCGATATCCGAACGGCTCGGTGACCTGTCCGCCGCCGTCATGGCCGCGGAAAATATGCCGGCGGCCCGCCGTCGCACCGCACACACCGCGATCGCCGCCCAACTCGACGGGATCGAGGCGGACCTGATGGCTCGGCTTGGGTTGAGCTGATCGCCTCTACCGCCGTACGGGTATTGAGCGGGGTCGTCGCGTTGTGGCTCGGCTCGGCCGTCGTCGCATCGCCGGCGTGGGCTCACGTCCGCGCCAGCAGTGACAACGCCGTGCGCGGCGCCATGGCGATGGTCACCTTCCAGGTGCCCAACGAATCCACTACCGGTGCTGCCACCACCGGGCTCACCGTCGTGCTGCCTGACGTCGCCTCGGCCCGCGCTGAAACCATCACCGGCTGGACGGTCGCAGTGGACCGCGACGGCGGCCGGGTGCGATCCGTGACATGGAGCGCGGTGCCCAACGGTGGTGTGCCGATGGACCAATTCGGTCTGTTCCGCATCGCGTTGCTGCTGCCGGATACCGACACGGTCAGCTTCCCGACCACCCAGACCTACTCCGACGGGACGAGCGTCAAGTGGGACCAGCCGCCGTCGCCCGGCGGCGGTGAGCCCGAACATCCGGTACCACTGCTGACGCTCACCTCGGGGCCTGCGGCGGCCCCGCACGCCTCCCCGACCGCGACGAACCCCCACGTCACCCCGAAAGACCAGCCCCGATCGCGCGCCGACAACACCGCGCGCTGGTTAGGCGGAGCCGCCCTGATAATTGGGGCCATGGGTACTGGACTCGCGCTGCGGCGGCGGACATGAGGGGCCTTGGGCGCCTGGCGCCGATGGCGTGGTTGGGACTGATCCTTGCCGGCATGGTGGTGAGCGCAACCCTGACCGCCGGGGTGGCCAGCGCCCACGCGACCCGGGTGGCCGCCGACCCGGCGGACAACGCCGTCGTGGCGGCCGGACCCGCGCAGGTCAGCGCCACCTTCAACGAGCGACTGCAGACGGCGTTCGCGGCCATGACCGTCGTCGGGCCGGACGACAAGCTGTGGTCGACGGGCGATCCCACGGTGCAGGGGCCCGTCGTCAGCGTCGGCGTGCGGCCGCTCGGACCGGCCGGCACCTACACGGTCAACTATCGCGTCACCTCCGCCGACGGACATGTGGTGCCGGGGTCGTGGTCCTTCCGGCTGACCGTGCCGGGAACCGGGACCCCGGGACCCTCGGCAGCTGCTCCCCAACACGACAGCGATCTCCCGGTGTGGCCGTTCGTGGTCGGCGCGGTGGCGTCGGTGGCGGTCGTCGCCTTCTGGTCGACACGGCGGCGCCCCTAGGTGGCCGAGCAGCCCCGGCGGCCCCAGCCGCTCCTGGCATGATGGGACCCGAGCGTTCCCCGACTTAATCAGCGACTACACAGCTCGAAGGAGCGGCCGCATGGCAGACCCGCAGGATCTACCCGAGGGCCAACCGGACCAGAATCCGCCCTCGCCAGCCAAAAAGCAGCCCGCTAAGAAGGCGGCTAAAGCACCCGCCAAAAAAGCGCCAGCGAAGAAAGCGCCCGCGAAGAAAGCGCCCGCCAAAAAGGCACCTGCAGACCAACCGCCGGCCAAAAAGGCACCGGCCGCGAGTCCCGAATCAGCGCCGCCGACCTTGGCCGACGAAATACTCGGCGTGCAGCATCGGGCCGAAACCAACGGACAGTTGGCCGCCGCCGCCAAAGATGCGGCCGCTCAAGCGAAATCCACTGTGGAGCGCGCCAACGACCCGCTCCCGCGCGAGGTGACGGCCGCGTCCGCGCTGCAGTCGCCGGTGCCGCTGGTCGTGGCGATCGCACTGAGCTTGTTGGCCATCCTGTTGGTCCGCCAGCTGCGCCGCGGCTGAGCGGCATGTCCGTGTCTTTCCGGGCCACCGCCGATCTGGTCGACGACATCGGGCCCGACGTCCGCAGCTGTGACCTGCAGTTCCGCCAGTTCGGCGGGCAGACCGAGTTCGCCGGTCCGATCAGCACCGTGCAGTGCCTCCAGGACAACGCGCTGCTGAAATCGGTGCTGTCCGAGCCGGGTGACGGCGGTGTGCTGGTGATCGACGGGGCCGGCTCCCTACACACCGCGCTGGTCGGTGATGTCATCGCCGAACTGGCCCGCTCCAATGGCTGGGCAGGTCTCATCGTCAACGGCGCGGTGCGCGACGCCGCCGCCCTGCGCGGCATCGCCATTGGGATCAAGGCGCTGGGTACCAACCCGCGCAAGAGCACCAAGACCGGCGCCGGCGACCGCAATGTCGAGATCGCCCTGGGGGGCGTCACTTTTGTGCCCGGCGACATCGCCTACAGCGACGACGACGGCATCGTGGTCATCGGTTCGGGAAGCGACGCCTAGACCGCGGCATCGGCTTGTCGCCCGCGCATGCGAACATATGTTCGTGCGGTGTGAGGCGTCCATCCTGCACGCGGATCTGGACTCGTTCTACGCCTCCGTCGAGCAACGGGACGACCCCACGTTGCGGGGCCGGCCGGTGATCGTCGGTGGCGGCGTCGTGCTGGCCGCCAGCTATGAGGCCAAAGCGTTCGGCGTGCGCACCGCCATGGGGGGCGGACAGGCACGGCGCCTGTGTCCGCAAGCCGTCGTGGTTCCGCCGCGGATGAGTGCCTACTCGCGGGCCAGTGACGACGTCTTCGAGGTGTTCCGGGACTGCACGCCACTGGTCGAGCCGGTGTCGGTGGATGAGGCGTTCCTGGACGTCGGCGGGCTCGGGCGGGTATCCGGAACGCCGGTACAGATTGCGGCACAATTGCGGGCCGACGTGCGCGACCGCGTGGGCCTGCCTATCACCGTTGGGGTGGCGCGGACGAAATTTCTGGCCAAGGTGGCCAGCCAAGAGGCCAAGCCCGACGGATTGCTCCTGGTCCCGCCCGACCAGGAATTGGCCTTCCTGCGCCCGCTTCCAATACGCCGCCTATGGGGCGTTGGCGTCAAAACCGCGGAGAAGTTGAATGCTCACGGCGTCCGAACCGTCGCCGATGTTGCCGAACTGGGCGAGTCAACCCTGGCGTCCATGGTCGGCGGTGCCATGGGTCGCCAGCTGTATGCGTTGTCGCACAACATCGATCGCCGCCGGGTGGTCACCGGAGTGCGTCGCCGCTCGGTGGGGGCCCAGCGCGCGCTGGGCCGCAAGGGCAACACCATGTCACCAGCCGAACTCGACGCGGTGGTGATCACGCTGATCGACCGCATCACCACCCGGATGCGCGCCGCGGAACGCACCGGCCGAACGGTGGTGTTGCGGCTGAGGTTCGACGACTTCACCCGGGCGACCCGATCACACACTTTGCCGCAGGCGACATCCTCGACGCAGCCCATCCTGGCGGCGGCTCGCCGGTTACTCGCCTCGGCCAAGCCAGACATCGCCGAGCGCGGCCTGACGCTGATCGGATTCGCGGTGTCGGGCATCGACCGCAGCGGCGCACAGCAGCTTTTGCTCCCGTTCGACGGGGAGCCACCGGCGATCGATGCGGCGGTAGACCGAATCCGCCATCGCTACGGCAAGTCCGCGGTCACCCGCGCGGTCTTGGTGGGCAGGGACCCGGGCCTGGAAATGCC
>NZ_LZLE01000255.1 GCF_001673155.1 Mycobacterium sp. 1423905.2
TGGACGGTGGTGGTTGGGGTTGGAAGGGGTCGTACCACCACCAGTCGGCGCGTTCGCCGATTGGTCCCGGGCACGGCGGGACGGCGGGCGGCGGCTGTGTGGGTGGGCGCGCCAGCGATCCCGCGCGTAGCGGTCGGCCCGCGGTGTCGGTGACGACCAGGGCGTCGGCGGGCCCGGTGATGGTGATGCCCCCGCAGTGGTGCAGCCGGTGGTGATACGGGCAGACCAGGACCAGGTTGGCCAGCTCGGTGGGTCCGCCGTCTTCCCAGTGCCGGATGTGGTGGGCGTGCAGACCCCGGGTCGCACCACAGCCGGGTACCGCGCAGGTGCGGTCGCGGTGCTCGAGTGCACGGCGCAGGCGCCGGCTGATCAGGCGGGTGGTCCGGCCGGCGCCGACGAGCTGGCCGTTGCGCTCGAACCAGAGTTCACCGGTGGCATCACAGCTCAGGTAGCGGCGTTCGGCGTCGGACAGCAGCGGACCCAGATGCAGTGCCGCGGCGCGTGTTTCAGCGTCGACGTGCACCACCACGGTGGTGTGCTGCCCGTGCGGGCGGCGGGCCGCCTCGGCGTCCCACCCGGCCTCGACCAGCCGCATAAACGCCTCAAGGGTGCCGGGCAGCGGCGGCGCGCTCTCTGACCCGCCCTCGGCGCGGTCGTGCTTCCACTCGGCGATCAGCGCGTCCCGATGCGACTGTAAGGCGGCGTCGAATTTCGCGGCATCCAGGTGCGGAAGTCTGATCCGCCAACAGGTGAAGTCCTCATCGGCGGTCTTAATGATCGAGGGCTGCGGCTGCGGCCGGGACGCGGGTTCGGGTCGCGGTTCGAGGCTGATCGCGGTGCGCAGCTGATTGACCGTGGCCACCCGCGCCAACTGCGCGTAATGCTCATCAGAGCCCTCACCGGCGCGCGCGGCGATGACACCGACCTGATCCAGCGACAGCCGCCCCTCCCGCATCCCCTGCGCACAGCGCGGAAACTCCTCGACCCGGCGCGCAACGGTGGCGATCGTGTGCGCGGTGGTCGACGACAACCCCAACTTCCAGGCCACCAACGCCGGCACCGAACGCGCACCGGTCATGCCGCACA
>NZ_LZLE01000256.1 GCF_001673155.1 Mycobacterium sp. 1423905.2
CGCTCCTGCTCGGTTGCTAGAGATTTTCTAGACGGTCACAACTGTACGCATCACCGCACCTCCGCCGAGCGTCACGCCAGCGTGACCGTTGACGTCGAGAGCCACGCCAGCGTGACGCTCGGCGCGACTAGCAACTCGGAGCCGGCGCCCCGGACGTCATCGCATGCAGCGCGTCCACCGCCTGCCCGAGGGTCTCCACCTTCACCAACCGCAGGCCCGGCGGATCGTCGGACGCCGCCTCGTAGCAATTCTTGGCCGGCACCAGGAACACCGTGGCGCCGGCGGCGCGGGCGGCGGCCATCTTGTGGGTGATGCCGCCGATAGGCCCGACCTTGCCGTCGACCGAGATGGTGCCGGTGCCGGCGATGAACGCGTTGCCGGTCAGATCTCCGGTGGTCAGCTTGTCGACGACGGCCAAACTGAACATCAACCCGGCCGAAGGACCTCCGATGTTGGCCAGGTTGAAGTTCACCGAGAACGGCGCCCACGGCGCGTCGAGCACCGCAACACCTAGGAACCCGTAGTCGCGGTCTTTGTTGGTGCCCAGCGTGATCTGGGTAACGCCGGCGGGCTCGTTCTTGCGCCGGAAGTCGAGGGTGACCACCTGGCCGGGTTTAGTGGTCTTCAACAGCGAGGTGAACTGCTCGACGTTGGCGACCGGGGTCCCGTTGACCATGTCGATGGCATCACCGGGCTTGAGCCTGCCCAGCGAGGGGCCGGGATCGCTGACCGTGGCCACGGTGACCGCCTCGGGGTACTTCAGGTAGCCCAAGGCCGCGTACTCCGCGCTGTCCTCGGAATTCTTGAAGTCGGCGTTGTTGGCCTTGTCCACCTCGTCGCGGGATTTGCCCGGCGGGTAGACCAGGTCGCGCGGCACCAGCTGCTCCTGGCCGGACAGCCACAGCGTCAGCGCTTCACCCAGCGTCAACTCGTCGCGTTGGGACACCGTCGTCATGTTGAGATGACCCGACGTCGGATGGGTCTGCGTCCCGTCGATCTGGACGACCTGCTTGCCGTCGACCTCACCGAGCGTGTCGAACGTCGGCCCGGGACCGAGTGAAACAAACGGCACCGTCACCACCGCCAGCAACACACCGAACACCAGGATCGGCACCAGCGCGACCATCAGGGTCAAAATCCGCCTGTTCACGCCCATACAGTAGACGGACCCGCCGAGCACCGATTCAGCTGCGAGCGTGACGGCGGCGCGCGCTTTCCGGTCTCCCGATGGGTACCGTTGACAACATGGCTGACCTGCCTTTCGGCTTCTCCGCTGGAGACGACCCCGACCGCGACAAGGGGAAGAACGATCCCGGTTCGGGGGCAAACCCGTTCGGGGCCTTCGGCATGGGCGGGAACTTCGACATGGCCGACTTGGGACAGATCTTCACCCGACTCGGCGAGATGTTCGGCGGCGTGGGCACGGCGATGGCGTCGGGCAAGGACTCCGGCCCGGTCAATTACGACTTGGCCCGGCAGGTGGCGTCCAGCTCGATCGGGTTCGTCGCGCCGATTCCCGCCACCACCACTTCGGCGATCGCCGATGCGGTGCACCTGGCCGAGACCTGGCTGAACGGTGCGACGGCGTTGCCAGCCGGCACGTCGAAGTCGGTCGCGTGGAGTCCCAGCGAGTGGGTGGACAACACCCTGGAGACCTGGAAGCGGCTGTGCGACCCGATGGCGCAACAGATTTCGTCGGTGTGGGTGTCCTCCCTGCCCGAAGAAGCCAAGTCCATGGCCGGCCCGCTGCTGTCGATGATGTCGTCGATGGGCGGCATGGCGTTCGGTTCCCAGCTGGGTCAGGCGCTGGGCCGGCTCTCCCGTGAGGTGCTGACCTCGACGGACATCGGCCTGCCCCTGGGGCCCAAGGGCGTGGCCGCGATCATGCCCGACGCCGTGGAGTCCTTCGCCAAGGGCCTTGAGCAGCCACGCAGCGAAATCCTGACCTTCCTGGCCGCCCGAGAGGCCGCCCATCACCGTTTGTTCAGCCACGTCCCCTGGCTGCCCAGCCAGTTGTTGGGGGCGGTCGAGGCCTACGCGATGGGCATGAAAATCGACATGAGCGGCATCGAGGAGTTGGCCCGCGACTTCAACCCGGCATCGCTGACCGATCCGGCCGCCATGGAGGAGTTGCTAAGCCAGGGTGTCTTCGAACCCAAAGCGACCCCCGCCCAGACCCAGGCGCTGGAGCGGCTGGAAACGCTGCTGGCCTTGATCGAGGGTTGGGTGCAGACCGTCGTCACCGCCGCGCTGGGCGAGCGACTGCCCGGAGAAGCGGCCCTCAGCGAGACGCTGCGCCGGCGCCGGGCCAGCGGCGGGCCGGCCGAGCAGACCTTCGCCACCCTGGTGGGGCTGGAACTGCGGCCCCGCAAGCTTCGCGAAGCCGGCGCGTTGTGGGACCGGCTGACCCAAGCCGTCGGCATGGATGCCCGCGACGCCGTCTGGCAGCACCCCGACCTCCTGCCCGCCTCGGAGGATCTCGACGACCCGGCAGGCTTCATCGACCGCGTCATCGGCGGTGACACCAGCGGCATCGACGAGGCCCTGGTGGACTTGGAAGCCGAACTCGAGCGCGACGACAAGGACCCCGGACCGGGGTCTGTGGATAACTGAGCCCGCGACCTTCACCGGCGTGGCACAGTGTCACGTCATGCCGCGGGTCACGCCGTCGTCGTATTCACTGAATCCGGCCATGCCGGTGCTGTTGCGGCCCGACGGCGCGGTGCAGATCGGCTGGGACCCGCGCCGTGCGGTGCTCATCCGCCCGCCCCACGGCATGACCGCCACCGACTTGGCCGGGTTCCTGCGCGGCCTGCGATCACCGGTCCCGCTAGCCGAACTTCACCGCCAAGCCCGTTCCCACGGCATGGGTCCGCAGGAGGTGACCGGACTGATCGGCCAGCTGGTCCGAGCTGGGGTGGTCAAGGGTGGGCTCCGAACCGGTAGCAGCCGGGCACCGTCGATCCGGGTTCATGGCCGCGGCCCGCTGTCGGACCTGTTGGTGCAGGCGCTGCGCTGCTCGGGGACGAAGGTCGGGCACAGCAGCCAGCCGCACGCCGGCGTCGCCCACGCCAACGTCGACCTCGTGGTGTTGTCGGACTACCTGGTGACCGACCCGCGCATCGTGCGCGATCTGCACACCGCCCGAGTTCCGCACCTGCCGGTTCGGGTTCGCGACGGCACCGGGCTGGTGGGCCCGCTGGTGATCCCCGGGGTGACCAGCTGCTTGGGCTGCGCTGACCTGCATCGCAGCGATCGGGATGCCGCCTGGCCGGCGATCGCCGCCCAGCTGCGCGACACCGTAGGGGTGGCCGACCGGGCCACCGTGCTCGCCACTGCGGCGTTGGCCCTGAGCCAGGTCAATCAAGTGGTCGCGGCGGTGCGTGCGCATCCCGTGACACCGGTTCCGCCGCCGGCGCTGAACGCCACCTTGGAATTCGACCTGGACGCCGGCTCGATCGTTTCGCGGCAGTGGACCAAGCACCCGCTGTGCCCATGCTGAGCGATTCGCCGCACGACCGACGTGGGCAGCGCACCACGATGAATACAACTGTTGCCAAGATCAATGCCGGAAACGACCAGTGGTCATGGATGATGGATGTTGTGGCAGACATCAAGCGTGGCCGCGCGGCCCGCAATGCGAAGCTCGCCAGCCTCCCGGTGGGCATGGCCGGGCGCGCAGCTCTTGGCTTTGGGAAACGGCTGACCGGCAAGTCCAGAGACGAAGTCAACGCCGAGCTCATGGAGAAGGCGGCTAATCAACTGTTCACCGTCTTGGGTGAACTCAAGGGCGGGGCGATGAAGGTCGGCCAAGCCCTGTCGGTGATGGAAGCGGCCATCCCCGAGCAATTCGGTGAGCCTTATCGCGAGGCGCTGACCAAGTTGCAGAAAGATGCGCCGCCGCTACCGGCCAACAAGGTCCATCGCGTGCTCGATGCCCAGCTGGGCACCAAGTGGCGGGAGCGGTTCGCCCAGTTCAACGACACACCGGTGGCCTCGGCGAGCATCGGCCAGGTGCACAAGGCGGTGTGGGCCGACGGGCGCCAGGTCGCCGTCAAGATTCAGTATCCGGGCGCCGACGAGGCGCTTCGCGCGGATCTGAAGACGATGCAGCGGATGGTCGGCGTGCTCAAGCAACTCTCCCCCGGCGCCGACGTCCAGGGCGTCGTCGACGAGTTGGTCGAGCGCACCGAAATGGAACTCGACTACCGGCTCGAAGCCGACAACCAGCGGGCATTCGCCAAGGGATACGACAAGCACCCCCACTTCCTGGTGCCGCACATCGTGGCCAGCGCGCCCAAGGTGGTCATCCAGGAGTGGATCGAGGGCATTCCGATGGCGGAGATCATCCGCAACGGCACTCCCGAGCAGCGCGACCGGATCGGCACGCTGCTCACCGAGTTGACCTTCGACGCGCCCCGGCGGGTGGGCATGATGCACGGGGACGCCCACCCGGGCAATTTCATGCTGATGCCCGACGGACGGCTCGGTGTCATCGACTTCGGCGCCGTGGCGCCCCTGCCGGGAGGTTTCCCGATCGAGCTGGGGCGGATCATGCGGCTGGCCAAGGAGAAGAATTACGACCTGCTGTTGCCGACGATGGAGAAGGCCGGCTTCATCCAGAAAGGCCAGCAGGTGTCGGTGCCCGACATCGACGAGATGCTGCGCCAATACGTCGAGCCCATCTCGGTCGACGTGTTCCACTACACCCGCAAGTGGCTGCAGAAGATGACCGTCAGCCAGTTGGACAAATCCGTCTCCCAGCTCAAGACCGCGCGACAGCTGGACCTGCCGGTCAAGCTCGCCATTCCGATGCGGGTGATCTCGTCGGTCGCCGCGATCCTGTGTCAGCTGGACGCACATGTGCCCATCAAAGAGCTGTCGGAGGAGCTGATCCCCGGCTTCACCGAACCCGACACGGTCGTCGTCTAGTCCGGCCGCGACCTAAGCCGCGGCCGGACTCCCCCCTTTGCGTGGGCGCCCGCGCGGGCGCTTGCGCCCCACAATGGCGCCGCGTTCGAAGATTTCACCGCCCCACACACCCCACGGCTCGGCACGTTCCACCGCCTCGGCGAGGCAGTCTCGCCGGATCGGGCAGCCGATGCACAGCGTCTTGGCACGCTCGAGGTCGGCGGGAGCCTCGGCGAACCACAGGTCAGGATCGCCGCGATGGCACGGCAGGGCGGGCAGCGTCTGTCTGGGGACTGTCAGTGCTGACATGTCCTCTTCACCTGCTTCCTGGTCGGTTGGCTGTCCTTGTGACGGAATCCGGACCAAGAAGGTTGTTCACCAGAAAGGTGTGGCCACGGATCCTTGTGACTTCGGGTCCGTGGCCATTCGGCGAAACTGGGTGTCGTACCTAGGTACTGCCCCAATCCACGGACGCTGCAGTCGCGGCGGCGATACGGCGCTTGGCCGCTGCCGCCGGTGCGGCGGCATGGGCGGCATGGAGGGTCGCCGCGGCACGTACCGCGGCAGCCACGCCTGCACCGAACGCGTTGCTGATCATCGTGGCCGCCCTCCTTCCGAAATGTGACTGGCGTAGTGCGTTATCGAGGCTAGACGGTATCCGTCGTTGCTCACAACCGATTTTCTGACCAGGGCGTTTGCGGCGGTCTCCGGTCAGCCCCGGGCCCGGACCAACTCCAGCACATCGGCCCCGTACTGCTCGAGCTTGCGCGCGCCGATGCCCGGGATCGCGATCAGGGCGGCGTCATCGGCTGGGAGCAATTCGGCGATGGCGATCAGGGTGTTGTCGGTGAAGACGATGTACGGCGGAATCTTCTGTTCCTTCGCGATGTCCAACCGCCACGCCTTGAGCGCCAACAGCAATTCCTCGTCGATGTCGCCGGCGCAGGTTTCGCAGCGCCGCAGCATGATTGCCGCCGGAGTGGTCAACATGTTGTTGCAGATGCGGCAGCGGGCCGCGCCGCGATTGCGTTTGGTCTTGTTCGGCGCCGAGTCGACACGGGTCTGAGGGGCGATGCCGTTGAGGAACCG
Organism: Mycobacterium sp. 1423905.2; assembly: GCF_001673155.1. Taxonomy (GTDB): domain Bacteria; phylum Actinomycetota; class Actinomycetes; order Mycobacteriales; family Mycobacteriaceae; genus Mycobacterium. Next base: position 6,001 of record NZ_LZLE01000256.1, read on the forward strand.
CGAGGGCTTGCGGCTTTGCCGTCCGCCCGGGGCGCGGGCCAGCGCCCAGCTCAGCGACAGGTGGACACGCGCCCGGGTGACTCCGACGTAGAGCAGCCGCCGTTCTTCCTCGACGGCCTCGCTTTCCGGTCCGTGCGCCAACGCATGGGAGATGGGCAAGGTGCCGTCGGCCAGGCCGACCAGGAACACCGCGTCCCATTCCAGCCCCTTGGCCGCGTGCAGCGAGGCCAGTGTGACGCCCTGGACCACGGGTGGGTGCCGGGCATCGGCGCGCATCCGCAGCTCGGCCAGCAACCCCGGGAGCTGCAGGTCCGGGCGTTGCGCGATCTCGTCGTCGACCAGCTGTGCCAGCGCGGTGAGCCCTTCCCAGCGCTCCCGGGCGCGGGTGCCGACGGGTTCTTCGGCGCTCAGTCCGAGCGGTTCCAGCACCTGACGAACCACGTCGGGCAGGGGGCCGTCGGCGCCCCGCTCGGCCGCTCGCTGCAGAGCCAGCAGGGCCTGCTTGATCTCTTGACGGTTGAAGAACCCTTCACCGCCGCGGACTTGGTAGGCGATTCCGGCTTCGGTCAGCGCTTCTTCATAGGCCTCGGACTGGGCGTTGACCCGGTACAGAATGGCGATTTCCGCGGCAGCGACACCGGACTCGATGAGCCGGGCAATGGCGGCGGCGACCGCGGCGGCTTCGGCGGGCTCGTCGGGATGCTCCTGAAACGACGGCGCCGGGCCCGGCGCGCGCTGACCCACCAGTTGCAGTTTGCTGCCAGCAACCCGGCCGCGGGCAGCGGCGATCACCTGGTTGGCCAGCGACACCACCTGCGGGGTGGACCGGTAGTCACGTTCCAGCCGCACTACGGTCGCGTCCGGGAAGCGCCGGGAGAAGTCGAGCAGGAACCGCGGTGAGGCGCCGGTGAACGAGTAGATGGTCTGGTTGGCGTCTCCGACGACGGTCAGGTCGTCCCGGTCGCCCAGCCAGGCAGACAGCACCCGCTGTTGCAGCGGAGTGACGTCCTGATACTCGTCAACGACGAAGCAGCGGTAGCGGTCGCGGAATTCGTCGGCCACCGCCGGATCGTTTTCGATGGCGGCCGCGGTGTGCAGCAACAGGTCGTCGAAGTCCAGCAGGGCCACCGACTCGTCGCGAGCCTTCAGCGCTTCGTAGGCGGCGTAGACCGCCGCGACCTTTTCCGCGTCGAGCGGGGTGTCGCGACCGTCGGCAGCCACCGCGCCGGCGTACTGCTCCGGACCGATCAGCGACGCCTTCGCCCACTCGATCTCGCCGGCCAGATCGCGCACGTCGTCGGTGCTGGTGTTGATGCGGCAGCGGCTGGCGGCCCGGGCCACGACGGCGAACTTGGTGTCCAGCAGCTCCCAGCGGGTGTCGCCGACCACTCGCGGCCAGAAGTAGCGCAGCTGACGGCGCGCGGCGGCGTGGAAGGTCAGCGCTTGCACCCCACCCACGCTGGCGCCGCAACGCGCCGCGGCGTCCAAAGCGCGCAGCCGGGCGCGCATCTCCCCTGCCGCCCGCTGGGTGAAGGTCACGGCTAAGACTTGGCCGGCGGCGACGTGACCGCCGCCGACCAGTTGGGCGATGCGATGGGTGATGGTGCGGGTTTTGCCGGTCCCCGCGCCGGCGAGCACGCAGACCGGTCCGCGCGGGGCCAGGACGGCTTCGCGCTGCTCATCGTCCAGCCCGGCGGTCAATGCGTCAGCGACCATCGGCATGGCGTCCATCTTGGCAGCGGTCGCCGACAAACCGGGCATGTCGCCACGCCGGTGTTTGTTCGCCCTCGTCGCCGCCGGTACCCGCGACACGGAATGCTTCGTCGCCCGGCTACGTTAACCAGTCATGACCAACGCGGCGCTCACGATTTACACGACGTCATGGTGCGGCTACTGCTTTCGGTTGAAGAAAGCGCTCAATGCCCAAGGCATCTCCTACGACGAGGTGGACATCGAACAGAACCCCTCCGCCGCGGAGTTCGTGGGCTCGGTCAACGGAGGTAACCGGACAGTGCCGACGGTGAAGTTCGCCGACGGCTCGACGATGACCAACCCCAGTGCTAACGAGGTCAAAGCCAAGCTAGCCAGCTGAGCGCCGCGGCGACACGTCACCTTTGGTTTTGTCGGGTCGCGGGTGCTCTGCCCCTTACCATGAGGACCATGGCATCGGCCGCTGTCAGGTTGGCCGTCATGGCGTGCACCGCGGTCGTGGCGATCACGGCGTGTTCGCACAGCAACTCTGCGGCCAAGACCACCAGCCAACCGTCCGGCGTCGACGCGTTGATCGTCAGCGTCGAAGAAGTCCGTCGGATCGCCAATTACGAAGAGCTGACGCCACATTCGCATGCCGATTTGCGGCATCCGCCGCCCGGTGACTTGACCGCACCGGGGCCGTGCCGGGCCGCAGGCACCAGCGATCTGACGTTCGCGAACGGCTGGACGGAATTTCGCAGCGCGGGCTACAGCGGGGTCACCGACGACATTGATCCCGGCGGCAACGCGTTGGTCGACTCCGTCAGCCAGGCCGCGGCGATCTACCCGGATTCCCTGGCGGCGCGCAATGCGCTCAATCAACTGGAGTCTTCGCTGACGGCGTGCACCGCGTTGCACGACCCGAAATACGACTTCACCCTAGACAAGTCCGATCCCACCACCCTCAAGATCATCGACCAGGGCTGGAGCCACCTGTACCGGGCGAAAAATTCGGTCTTGATATCGGTCGGCGTGGTGGGCATCGAACCCGCGGAGCGGATCGCGGCCACGGTGATGCAGACGATCACCGATCGGGTCAAGTAGACGCGGCGGCGGGCCTTACTCCTGCGCGGCCCACGACTCGATGATCACCCGTGCGATTGAAATCGAGCCGGGCAGAAGGAGTTTGGCGTCCGACGCGGTACTCCAGTCGCCGGCGTCCAACGCAGCGCGGATTTCGTCGCGGGTGAACCAGGCAGCCTCGACGATCTCGCCGTCGTTAAACGAGAACTCCTGGTCGGGGTCGGCCACGGCGTGGAAGCCGACCATGAGCGAGCGCGGGAACGGCCACGGCTGGCTGCCCAGGTATCGCACGTCGCTGACGGTCAGGCCGATCTCCTCGCGGATCTCCCGGGCGACGCACACTTCGAACGACTCGCCGGCCTCGACGAAACCGGCCAGCAGCGAAAAGAACCGCTCCGGCCAGACCGCCTGACGGGCCAGGACGGCACGGTCCCCGCCGTCGTGCACCAGGCAGATCACCGCCGGGTCGATGCGGGGGTACTCTTCATGCCCGGTCAGCGGGTTGATCCGAGCCCAGCCCGCTCGCGCCGGCTTGGTCGGAGTGCCGTCGATCGGGCTGAAGCGGGCGGCGTCATGCCAGTTGAGCAGCGCGGTTGCCGAGGACACCAGGTGGCTGCTGGTGTCGTCGAGGACGCGACCGAGCCTGCGCAAGTCGACGACTTCGGCGCGCACGTCGGGGTCGTCGGGTGGTTGCAGTCCGCTGCGGATGGCCCACACGTGGCGCCCGCCGTCTATGCGGCCGAGGAACACCGCCTCCGGCGGAGGCTTGTCGCCCAGCGCGGCGGCGGACTCGAGCAGCACCTTGCCGTCGACGGCCATGACCTGATTGCGGGGATCCACTCGCAGCAGTGCCGCGTCGGGCCAGCCGGCGGCGGCCGCTTCCACATCGGTGCGCAACTGGTCCGAGCGGTCGGCGCCCACCCGCGACAGCAGCGGGATCTCCCGCAGCCGAAAATCCATCTAGTGCCCCGCGCTTCGGATGTACAACAACCGGTCGCTGGCCTCGACGGCATCCACCTCGGGCGCGCCGATACGCAACAGCTGACCGTCGCGCACCACACCGAGCACAATGTCGCGCAGATGCCGCGGCGAACCGCCGACTTCGGATTGCTCGACCTCCCGCTCGGCGATGGCCAGCCCCGCGTCGGGCGTGAGCAGATCCTCGATCATCTGCACCACACTGGGTGTGGTGGTCGCCAGTCCCAGTAGCCGGCCCGCGGTCTCCGACGACACGACCACCGAGTTCGCGCCGGATTGCTGCAGCAAGTGCTGGTTCTCGGCTTCCCGGATGGACGCCACGATCTTGGCTTTCGGTGACAGCTCCCGCGCGGTCAGCGTTACCAGCACCGCGGTGTCGTCTCGACTGGCGGCGACGATGATGGACGCCGCATGTTGAGCTCCCGCCAGGCGCAGCACATCGGACTTGGTGGCATCGCCGTGGACGGTGACCAACCCGGCGGCCGCCGCGCGGTCCAGAGCCGCCCGGTCGGTGTCGACGACGACGATGTCCCCGGGCACCACCTCGTCGCTGAGCATGGCGGCGATGGCTGTCTTGCCTTTCGTGCCGTAGCCGATGACGACCGTGTGGTTACGCACTCTGCTCCTCCAACGCTGAATCTTGAACGCTTGGCGGGACGTCTCGGTGACTACCTCGAGCGTCGTTCCGACCAGCAAGATCAGGAACGCGATCCGCAGCGGCGTGATGATCAGGATGTTGATCCCGCGCGCGAATTCCGAGATCGGCGTGATGTCGCCATATCCGGTGGTCGAGAGCGTCACCGCGGCGTAGTACAGGCAGTCGACGAAAGTGAGCCGGTCGCCCTGGGCGTCGCGGTAGCCGTCGCGATCCAGGTAGACGATGACCGCTGCGGCCATCAACGCGATCAATGCGATGGCCACCCGGCGCGAGATGATGCTCGCCGGACTGACCCGGCCCTGCGGAATGCGCAGCACGCCCACGAGCGCGTAACTGGGCTGAGCCGTCAGCGTCTCGTCGAGCCGCCTCAGCCTGCGCCAGCTACCTTTCGCCACGGAAACCCGTCACCGGCTTGTTCGCCGCGCCCCACACCCGCACCAGACAAATGTAACCACGCTCACTGCTCATTCGGGCGGTCGGAGTCGGCTAACAGTGCAACTAACTCCTCGGCTTCGGGCAACTTCTGCGGGGCGACCGTGATGGCGCTGCGCACGTAGTGGAAGGCGGTGCGCACTGACGATTCGGCGCAGCCGGACAGTGCGGCCCACGCCATCCGGTAGACGGCGAGCTGGACGGCGGCCTGCCGCATCGCTTCGGCACCGCGCGGCGGCTCACCGGTTTTCCAGTCCACCACCGTTACGCCGCCATCCGGATCGCCGAACACCGCGTCGATGCGGCCCCGCACCACGGTGTCACCGATCGGCATCTCGAACGGCACCTCGACCGCGATGGGGGTGCGCGCCGCCCACCGGGATCGAGTGAAGGCTGACTGCAAGGCGGCCAATTCTTCGCTGTCCTCCACCTCGGAGTCGGCCGCGCCCGGCAGGTCACGCAGGTCGAACAATAACTCGGCGCCGTAGAACCGCTGCACCCAGGAGTGAAACGCATTGCCGAGCAACGCGTGTGGGTCTGGCCGGGTGGGTAGCCGATACGCCATTCGCTGCGCCGCCGCGGCGGGGTCTCGAGCGAGTTCGACCAGTCCGCTCACCGAGATCTGGCTTGGCAGTGCAGGTACCCGCGGCGCGGTTGCCCGGGCACGTTCGGCCAGCAGCGCATCGACGTCTGCCACCAGGCCGTCGAGGTCACCCGCATCGCGTGCCGGGTTGCCGGTCGACATGGCGTGGGCAACCAGCGCCGCGCCGCGCCGTACGTCGTCGCGTCGGCTCAGCGGCTCGGCGGGCCATACCGCTTCGACGATGTTGTCTTGCAGAGGGTTTCGTTCACCGTCGGCCGGTGTTGGCGCCCAGTGCTCGATCGTTCCGCAGGGTTCACCCGCTGCGGCGGAACGCTCGATGATGTCCTTCAGTCCACACAGGAACTCCGACGGCCCGCGCGGCTTCAATCCGGTGGCGCCCCATTGGTGACCCGACACCAGCAGCGTCTCCTCGGCCCGGGTGACTCCGACGTAGAGCAGTCGACGCTCTTCGTCGACGCGCCGCTGGTCGAGCTGGCGACGGTGCTCGGAGATGGTGTCGGACAAATGTTTACGGTTGGTGACAGTCGAGGTGTCCATGACCGGGACGCCAAGCGCGCCCGCCGCTGCCCGGTCACCCCGCAACAGCGGCGGCAGTTCCGAGGGGTCGGTGAGCCAACTACTGCGCGATGCCGACGACGGGAAGACGCCGCCGGACAGGTGTGCCACCGCGACCACCTGCCACTCCAATCCCTTGGCGGCGTGCACAGTGAGAATTTGGACCCGGTCCCGGGCGACCGCTAATTGCGCCGGCGCCAGCCCGTTCTCCACGACCGCTGCCACGTCGAGATAGCCGAGCAATCCTGCCACCGACGCTGCGCTGACCCGTTCGGCGTAGTCCGCGACGACGTCGGCGAACGCGTCGAGGTGCTCCGCGCCCGCCCAGGTGCCGGCGTTCGTGTCGCGGGAGGCGACGGCGGCGCGGACTTCGCAGTCGATGCCCATGATGCGGCGTACCTCGGCCACCAGGTCGGGTAGCGAGCGGCCGAGATGGCCACGCAGCCCGGTCAACTCGCCGGCCAGCGCCTCGATGCGCTGGTATCCGGCGGCCGAATAGTCCGTGGCCGGGCCCGGGTCGCAGATAGCGTCGGCCAGGCATGCGGTGTCGGCATCCGGTCCGGCCAGCAGCGCAATAGATTCCGGTGACGCCAGTTCGGCTGGCGTGGGCGTAGCGACGAGGGTCCGCGCGCGCCGCCACAGTGCAGCCAGATCTCGACCGCCCAGGCGCCACCGAGGCCCGGTGAGCACTCGCATCGCCGCCGCGCCGGCGGTCGGGTCGGTGACCAGGCGCAGCATCGCGACCACGTCGGCGACCTCGGGCACGGCCAGCAGTCCGCCCAGGCCGACCACTTCGACGGGCACGCCGCGGGCACGCAATGCGTCGGCGATCGGCGCGGCGTCAGCGTTGCGCCGCACCAGCACCGCCGCGGTGGGTGGGCTGTTCCCTTCGTCGTGGGCCTGCCGGTAGTGATCGCGCAGGTGGTCGGCGATCCAGTCGCGTTCGGCCTGCACATCGGCGAGCAGAGCGCAACGGACGGTTCCGGGTGTGGCGTCTGGCCGGGGTCGCAGGGCGCGCACCGCCACCGATCGCCGCCGCGCCTCCGCGGAGATCTCGTTGGCGACCTGCAGCGCTTCGGGTGGGTTCCGCCAGCTGGTGCGCAGTTCCAGCACGGGCGCCGGGGTTCCGTCGGACCGGGGGAAGTCGGTGGTGAACCGTGGCAGGTTGGTCGCCGAGGCGCCGCGCCACCCGTAGATGGATTGGATCGGGTCACCAACGGCTGTCAGTGCCAACCCGTCGTCGGCGCCGGCACCGAACAACGCCGACAGCGCGACTCGCTGGGCATGACCGGTGTCTTGGTATTCGTCGAGCAGCACCACGCGGTAGCGGTGGCGCAAGTCCTGACCGACTTGCGGGAAGGTCTCGGCCAGCCGAGCGGCTGACGCCATCTGCATGCCGAAGTCCATGACCTTGTCGGCGCGCATGCGCTGATGGAGCGCGTCGAGCAAAGGCACCAGTTCCGCGCGCTGAGTCTGAGTCGCCAGCATCCGCAGTAACCATTGGCTGGGGCCGCGGTCGCGCTGATGGGGTCCCGCCGGCAAGGCGTGCACCAGTCTTTCCAACTCGACATGCGTATCGCGCAATTGCGCGGTGTCCACAAGGTGCTCAGCCAGCTGACCCCACAAGCGCAGCACCATCGAGGTGACCGCCGCGGGTGTCTTGTCGGTGCGCAGTTCGCCGCGATACCCGTTGACCACGTCGAAGGCCAGCTGCCACAGTTCGGTCTCGCTGAGTAGCCGGGTATCGGGCTCGACGGGCAGCAGCAGGCCGAAGTCACGCAGCAGTGAGCCGGCGAATGCGTGATAGGTGCTCACCGTCGGTGACCCCGCCGGGTCGTCGGCGGCCTCACCCGGCCCGCCTATCCCAACCAAGCCGATGCCCGCTAACCGGGCCAGCCGGGAGCGGACCCGGCGCAGCAGCTGACCGGCGGCCTTGCGGGTGAAGGTCAGGCCAAGCACTTGTCCCGGATCGGCGTAGCCGTTGGCAACCAGCCACACCACCCGGGCAGCCATCGTCTCGGTTTTGCCCGCACCGGCGCCCGCGATGACAACCAGCGGGCCTGGCGGCGCGGAAATCACCGCGGCCTGCTCGTCGGTCGGCGCGAAAAGACCCAGCGCGGCTGACAATTCGGAAGGGCTGTACCGCGCGGTCATAGCTGCGGTCCGTCGGTGTGGGCGGGACAGATCGGCCGGATGGGGCAATGCGAGCATCCGGCGTTGCGCCGCGCGACGAACTGTGGGCCGGCCGTCGCCGCCGCGGCCTGATGGACTCGGTGCCGCCACTCGTCGCGCACGTCCGGCGTCAGCGGGTCCTGGTCGCGCTCGGTGACACCGCCGGCGTTTTGCTTGCCGAGGTAAACCAACCGCGCGCCCCCCGGCTCCTCCTGGTCGCCGTCCGACAATAGGCCGTCGGCCACCGCGAGCTGGTACATCGCCAGTTGGGCATGCTGTTGGGCGTCGTCTTTGCTGACCGGTGACTTGCCCGTCTTGATGTCGACGATCACCAACCGACCCGCGCCGTCACGCTCGAGCCGATCAACCCGTCCGCGCAGGCGCACCGGATCGTCGTCGTCGCCTCGGGCGGGCAGCACACCGTCGACGTCGACTTCGACGCCGATCTCGGTCAGTTCGCCGCGCGTCTGCGCTCGCCATTCGACGAACGCCTGAATCATGGCGCGGTGACGGTCCAACTCGTTGGCCGAATGCCACTGTGCTTCAAAGGGTAAGTGCTGCCACACCCGATCGAGCTGTCCCAGTAATTCCGATTCGGTCTTGCCCGGTTGGGCGATCAACGCGTGCATGACCGAGCCGATAGTCGAGCGAAGGTCGCGTGCTTGGGTTGCGCCGTGCCGTTCGGCCAGCCAACGCAACGGGCAATCGTTGAGAGCTTGCAGCGTCGAGGGCGTCAAGGTGACCGCCTCGTCGCTGTCGCGCAACGGCGCATCGGTGCTCACCGGCATGAGGCCATGCCAACCCGCCGGATCAGCCCCCGGCACACCGGCTTTGGCCAGCCGGGCCAACTGTTCGGCCGCGCACCGGCGCGCCACATCGTCGACCGCGCCGTCGGGGGCGCATACCAAACCACGCAGTCGACCCACGACCGACGCCGCTGCCAGCACGCGCGGACTGGAAACCGGCTGCATCGCAACGTCGTCGACGCCAACCAGCGCGGCGACCTCGTGAAACAGCGCCGACGGCAGCGCGGCGTCCTGACCACTGGCGCCAGTATCGCCGTCAACCGCGGTCACCATCAGCCGGTGCCGGGCCCGACCCATCGCTGCCAGCAGTAGCCGGCGCTCCTCGGCGAACAACGGCGCGCGCACCGAAGCCTCATGGGCCACGCCGTCCAGCTCGTCGAGCAACCGCTGCGTGGCCAGCACACCGCCACGCGGAACGGTGTTGGGCCACAAGCCTTCCTGCAAGCCGGCAATGACGACGAAGTCCCATTCGTGGTCGAGGGCCGCGTGCGCACTGAGCACCTGCACCTGCTCACCGTGGGTCACCGCGCCCGGCATGACGTGGGGCACTTGCAGCGCCGAAACATGGTCCACCAGACCCCGCAGCGATGCACCCGAGGTCCGGGACACGTACTGGTCGGTGAGGTCGAACAGCGCGGTCACCGCTTCTAGGTCGCGGGCGGCCTGGGCTACGCCCGAGCCGCCGCGCTCAACGGTCGCCAGCCAACGACGTTGCAGCCCGGACCGCTGCCATGCCGCCCACAGCGTGTACCGGGGATCTTGCCCTTGGCCATGGCAGCGCGCCGCGGCGGACAGCACCGCCCGCACCGCGAGGACGGGGCGGGCCTGCGGTCCTGATTTGGGAACGTCATTCGTCAGCGCTTCGACCAGCAGCTCGCCGAACTTCGGTGCCGGGCAATCGCTTCGGCCGCGTCGCAGGGTGCGCCGCAGTTGGCGCAACGAGATGGGGTCGAGGCGCCCGATCGGGCCGGTGAGCAAGTCGAACGCTTGCGCACCGGTGAGGCCGTCAGCGGTCGCGGCCAGCACCGTCAGCAGCGCCCGCACGGCCGGCTCGTCGGCCAGCGGCCCGCTGTTCGGCGGGGTTTCCACCGGAACACCCGCAGCCGCCAGGGCGCGCGGCAAGCGCGCCGCCGCGCGCGGCACGGATCTGACGATGACCGCCATCTGCGACCATGGCACGCCGTCGATGAGGTGAGCACGCCGCAGCGCGTCGGCGATCAGCGCCGCTTCGGCGTGCGCCGACGTGGCCAGCCGCGCCGTGACCGAACCGCCGTCGGCGTCGACACTGTTCAGGTGAGTGGCGGCCCCGCTACCCGGCAAGCGGCGGGCGATGCCGTTGACCGCCCGGGCCACCGCCGGAGCGCACCGGTGCGAGTGACGCAACGTGATCGACGGGCCGTCCTGCGCCAGCAGGCTGGCGGGCTCACCGCCCCGAAACCCGAACACCGCCTGATGGGGATCACCGGCCACCAAGGCAAGCTCCGCGCCCCCCGCCAACACGCGGATCAATTGCGCGGCTTGCGGATCAAGCTGTTGAGCGTCATCGACCAGCAACAGCCGAATCCGTGTGCGTTCGGCCGCCAGAAGGTCAGGATCGACCGCGAACGCCTCGAGGGCCGCCCCGACCAATTCGGCGGCACCCAACGCGGGAGCCGTCGCTTCCGGCGCGGCCATTCCCACGGCCGCTCGCAGCAACATCACCTGCTCGTACTCGCGGGCGAACTGCCCGGCGGCGGTCCATTCCGGTCGACCGCACCGTCGGCCGAGACGTTCTAGCGCCATCGGCTCGACGCCGCGTTCGGCGCAGCGGGCCAAGAGGTCTCGCAACTCGGTGGCGAACCCAGCAGTGACCAGCGCGGGCCGCAGATGTGCCGGCCAGGCCGTCGCTGCGGCTTGTCCGTCCTGAAGGTGTCCGGCCAACAACTCCCGGATGATGGCGTCTTGTTCGGCGCTGGTGAGCAGTCGCGGAGGCGGGTCGCCGGCACGCTCGGCGGCGCGCCGCAGCACCGCATAGGCGTAGCTGTGCGGGGTACGCACCAACGGCTCGTGGACCGCCGTAGGACCCACCCCGGCCGCGGAGGACCGCAACAACGCCATGGTCAGCGCACTGCGCGCTCGCTGGTCGAGCTTGCCCGAGCCGGTAAGCAACAGAACCGATTCCGGCTCGACCCCGGCTGCGATGCGTGCCACCGCGGCGTCGATTAACAGGCTGCTCTTTCCCGTCCCCGGACCGCCGAGGATGCGCACCACGCCGCGGGTGCCAGGTGTCAGCACACTCTGGGCTTCCCCGTCCCACGTGAATGACATAGCGGCATGCAACCACGAGGGTCCGACAAGTTGACCGCAGCGCCTGAACAGTCACCCCTACCTGGCATCATCGACGCGTGGCCGCCCACCTGCACGTGCACCGCTTCGGTCCGCCCGGCCCATTTCGGGTACTGACGATGCACGGGGTGACCGAGCACGGCCGGGCTTGGCAATCGTTGGCCGCCCACATGCCCAAAACCACCATTGCAGCTCCGGATCTGTTGGGGCATGGCAGATCCTCGTGGGATGCACCGTGGAGTATCGACGCCAATGTTGCGGCGCTGACGGCCCTGGTCGACGACCAAGCCGACTGGCCGGTGGTGGTGGTCGGGCATTCGTTCGGCGGCGCAATAGCGTTGCACCTGGCCGCGGCTCGCCCCGACCTTGTCTCGGCATTGGTGCTGCTGGATCCGGCGGTCGCGGTGGACGGGGCGCGCGTGCGCGAGGTTGCCGATGCGATGGTGGCGTTCCCCGACTACACCGACCCCGCCGAAGCGCGCGCGGAAAAGGCGTATGGCGCCTGGTCGGATGTGGACGGCGCGGTGCTCGACGCGGAGTTGGCCGAGCACCTGATCGCTTTGCCGAACGGACGCTATGGCTGGCGGATAAGTCAACCCGCCATGGTTTGCTATTGGAGCGAACTGGCTCGCGACATCGTGTTGCCGCCGGCCGGCATACCCACCACGGTGGTTCGGGCGACCGGTTCCGAAGTGCGGTATGTGAGTGACCGATTGATCACCGGACTGCAGGACCGGCTCGGATCCGCTTTCGAATTACTGGATTTCGACTGCAACCATATGGTGCCGCTGGCCAAGCCGGCCGAAGTTGCCGCCGTTGTTCGCGACCATCTTGCGGGGCGCTGACCGGTGGCGGCGATAACCGATGAGCAGGTCGAGCGGGTGCGTTCGCTGGTTGCCGCGATACCACCGGGTCGGGTCGCCACCTACGGCGATATCGCCGCTGTTGCAGGGCTTTCCAGTCCGCGAATCGTCGGCTGGATCATGCGGACCGACTCTTCGGACCTGCCGTGGCACCGGGTGATCACCGCATCCGGGCGCCCGGCACGGCACCTGAGCACCCGACAGCTCGAATTGCTGCGCGCTGAAGGGGTGTTGGCGGTCGACGGGCGGGTCGCGCTGGACGAGGTCCGCCACGAATTCCCGGGGTGACTACAGTTCCATCCGGACCATTGCGGCGGTGCGCGCCAGGCCCGGAAACGCCTCAGCGGTCGACCGCGGATGCAGGGCGTGCACCGCTAATCGGAACATCAACGCGCGCAACAACATCTGCGGCCATTCTGGCAGCGCGTTCCACCGCTCGATGAGCCCGTCGTCGGCCTCGCCCCACGACAGCGCGTCAACCACGACGACACCCGCCGCCCAAGAGGCCGGCCGCCAGTACGGGGTGATGTCGGTGATGCCCGGAGGTGCGGTGCCGGCGAAAAGCACTGTGCCGTAGAGGTCTCCGTGCACCACCTGGTTCGGACTGCGAGTGGGTTTACGCAAGGTGGCCAGCTGATTGATCAACTCGACCGATCGTTCGGCGTCGGAAGTGGCCGGCGCCGTGCGCGCTCCGGGCGGAACCGACTGCAGCGGCCGTTCTTCCCACGCGGCCCGGTCGGCGGCGATGAACACGTCGACGTCGGCCCACGGCGTGGTGGGCCCCTGGGTCAGGAACCGGGGCCGCTCCAACTTGCCGGTGGCCTCGTGCAGACGCACCGCCGCCGAGACGACTTCGTCATGGCGGGGTTCCGGTGTTCCCGCCACAAAGGTGTCGGCTCGCCAGCCGGATACGACGTATCGACCGTCGGTCGAGCGAACCGGCCGGGCCAGTCGGATGCCGTCGACGAACAGCGTCTCTCGGACCTTGGCCGACCAGGCCGCGCGCGCATGGTCAGCCACCAGGGACAACACCACCTCGCCGCACCGCCAGCCGCCTTCCCAGCTGAGTCCGAGCGGGATGGGCTGCACTCCGTTCAGTCCGAATGCCACCAGCACATGTTCCGGCGGTGGCTCGACTGTCACGGGGGTTAGCCTAGTCGGGCGACAATGCGCGTCGGCACGACGCGCTGAGGAGCCCGACGATCAGGGCTAGTCGGGCGACGATGGGCGTCGGCACGACGCGCTGAGGAGCCCGCGTTTTGCGCTGGCCCGCAACCCTGGGCTAGTACATCACCATGTCGGGCTGCATTTGCTGCGCCCACGCCACGATGCCGCCCTGCAAATGCACCGCGTCGGAGAAGCCCGCTTTCTTCACCGCGGCCAACGCCTCGGCCGAGCGCACCCCGGTCTTGCAGTACAGCACCGTGGTCCGGTCTTGGGGCAACTGCGCCAGCCCTTCCCCGTTGTTGATCAGCGACTGCGGGATCAGCTGCGCGCCTTCGATGTGGTTGATGTCCCACTCCACCGGCTCACGGACGTCGATCAACGCCAGCTTCTTCCCCGAGTCCAGCAACTCCCGCAACTCCCGTGGGGTGATCGTCGAACCGGCCGCAGCGTCGGCCGCGTCGTCGGACACCACCCCGCAGAACGCCTCGTAGTCGACCAGCTCGGTGATCCTCGGCGTCGTCGGGTCCTTGCGGATCTTGATGGTGCGGTAACTCATCTCCAACGCGTCATAGACCATCAACCGGCCCAGCAGCGTCTCCCCGATCCCAGTAATCAGTTTGATCGCCTCGGTTCCCATCACCGACGCGATCGAGGCACAAATGATGCCCAGTACGCCACCTTCGGCGCACGAGGGCACCATGCCCGGCGGCGGCGGCTCCGGGTAGAGGTCGCGATAGTTCAGCCCGAGGCCGTCGGGCGCGTCTTCCCAGAACACCGACACCTGGCCTTCGAACCGGTAGATCGAACCCCACACATAGGGCTTGCCGGCCAGCACCGCGGCGTCGTTGACCAGATAGCGAGTGGCGAAGTTGTCGGTGCCGTCCAGAATCAGGTCGTACTGCCGGAACAGATTGACGGCGTTCCGCGGCTCCAGCCGAAACTCGTGCAGGCGGACCTCGACCAGCGGGTTGATGGCAGCGATCGATTCGCGCGCGGACTGCGCCTTGGAGCGGCCGATGTCGGCGACACCGTGGATGATCTGGCGCTGCAAGTTGGACTCGTCGACGGTGTCGAAGTCGACGATGCCGATGGTCCCGACACCGGCCGCCGCCAGATACAACAACGTGGGTGCGCCCAGTCCGCCGGCGCCGATCACCAGCAGCCGCGCGTTCTTCAGCCGCTTCTGCCCGTCCACGCCGAGGTCGGGAATGATCAGGTGACGGCTGTAGCGGGCCACCTCTTCGCGGCTCAGCTCACGCGCCGGCTCTACCAGCGGCGGCAACGATGTCGACACAGAATCCATCTCACCAGCATGGCGAATCGACGGCAACGAGCCTGCGGTGACTGCGTCGAGCCTGCGCGTACATCACGATCCGCCGCCACACCGTGACGTCGCCGCAGACTCGGCGCGCGACAGCGCCCGCCTGGTCAAGGAATCGGATACGGCCAGGGATTGAAGCGGCAGGTCTTGCCGTCGGCCTTGACGTAATCGGGGTCGAACTTGGCCGCCTCGTCATCCGATGTGGAGAACGTCTGCTGCATCATCACCGGCGCCAGGGCGCCTTGGGCGTCACACGCCTCATGCCGCTGGTAGCCGATCGCATGGCCGACCTCGTGACTGACCACGTATTGCCGGTATGAACCGACATCGCCCTCGAACGGGACGGCTCCGCGCACCCAGCGCGCTTCGTTGATGAACACGCGCGACTGCCGGTCTGGCCCGAACGACGGGTTGTAGCAAGACGTCTCGAGCGGGAATTCGTAACCACAACCAACTCGCACCGTCATCGGGGACACCAGCGAGACGCGGAAATCCGGCTTGCCGTTGTCGATCCGGATGAAGGCGAATTGCGGGTTGTGCGTCCAGCCCTTCGGGTTGGCCAGCGTCTGCTCCACCATCTGGGCGAACGCTTCGTCGCCGCCGTACATCGTTGGATCCAGTCCGTTTTCGATCTCGACGGTGTAGCGGAACACCTTGGCGGTGCCCTGACCGATTTGCGGCGTGGTTCCCGGCACCACGTGATAGGTCTTGTCGCCCGCCTCGGTGAATGGCCCACCATCGGGCAAGATCCCGGTCGGCAGGTTGACGTCGAAGGCCGCCAACCCCCGCGGCGGCGTGTCGACGATGGCGGTCCCCACCGATCCGATGCTCGGTGGGCTCTGGATGGTCCGGGCGGCCGCGGTCTTCGGCGCGCTGGTCCCGGTCAGGCTCTGGTAGGCCACCAGCACGGTGATGACCGCCAACACCGGCAGCGCATATGCCCGCCAGCCGTACGTGGACACGAACCGGCCCAGCCAGGTCTGCTTGCGCCATTGGCGCGGACGTTCGCGGTCGGCACGAGCCCGTCCCGCGCTCTCGCCCAACGGGTCACGCTGCGCCCGCAGCGGTTCCCGCCGCTCGTCACGCAGCATGGGAACTCGGCCGGTGCCGCGCACAGGCCGGGGGGAGGTCATTTCCTCAGGATGGCACAGCCGCCGTTGGCTGTGACCCCTGGCGCGCCCGAAGATGCCCTCCGACCTGCATCCCTGAGGTACGGATAACGTCAGTTCCGATCGGTTTGACGCCTCGGGTAGTAAGGTCGTTGCGACATACTGTGCGGCCGCGGGGATGGCAAGTGCAACCGCACGATCAATTGAGATCTGATTGAGGACCGACGATGAGCGATCTGGCCAAGACGGCGCGACGTGCCGTCAGATCGGCCGGGAACCTTCGGCCGGTCGAAGACCCTGCGCCGTCCAACCGCCGGGGTAACCGGTTACCCCGCGACGAACGTCGCGGCCAGCTGCTCATCGTGGCCAGCGACGTCTTCGTCGACCGCGGCTACCACGCGGCCGGCATGGACGAGATCGCCGACCGCGCTGGGGTCAGCAAACCCGTCCTGTACCAACACTTTTCGAGCAAACTGGAGTTGTACCTCGCGGTGCTCCACCGGCATGTCGAAAACCTGGTGTCCGGGGTACAGCGGGCGTTGCGCACCACCACCGACAACCGCCAGCGGTTGCACGCCGCGGTGCAGGCGTTCTTTGACTTCATCGAGCACGACAGCCAGGGATATCGGCTGATCTTCGAGAACGACAACGTCACCGAGCCAGAAGTGGCCGCTCAGGTACGACAGGCCACCGAGTCATGCATCGACGCGGTGTTCGCACTGATCGCCGAGGACTCCGGACTGGAACCGCACCGTGCCCGAATGATCGCGGTGGGCCTGGTCGGCATGAGCGTCGACGCCGCGCGGTACTGGCTGGACGCCGACCGACCCATCTCGAAATCCGACGCCGTCGAGGGCGCGGTGGCGTTCGCGTGGGGCGGGCTTTCGCACGTGCCCCTTACTCGCTCGTAGCGGCCCGCGCCGCGGCGATCTCGGCCCCGATCCCGAAGCCCACCCGTCGGGCGTCGGCGGGACCTATCTCGACGTAGGCGATTTTGGCGGTGTTGATCAGGAAGCGACGGCCCCGCTCGTCGTTCAGGCTGAGCACGCCTGAACCCTCACTCAACGCATCACGAACGAGTTCCTCGACGTCAGTGGGCGTTTGCGCACTGGCGAACACCAGCTCGCGCGGACTGTCCGTGATCCCGATCTTGACCTCCACGGTCGCCCCTTTCGTTGGTATTCCGCCGCATGGCACTCAGCAGCAGGCTAGTGGAAGCACCCCGCATGCTTCGCGTCGCGGCCCTGCCAAGCAGTTCGCGCTAAGTGAACGCGGCGGGTGACCGGCAGATCACGATTCGGTCTAACCCCGGCCAAGACCGTCACCGACAGCGGCGCTGAGCGAGCCGTCTGAATACCATCAGAAACATCAGCAACACACGTCACAGCCTCTACGGCGACGTCCAGGACTATCCGGACGACGAGGACTACGAGACCGACGAAGCCGACCGCAGCGGCTTCGGTGCCGACTGGCGCCACTCCGACGGCGAGTGGGTCTGGCCGGCGAATCGACGCTGGCGTCCGGCAGCGGCGATCATCGGCGCGATCGTGGCCATCGGCGCCATCGCCACCGCCGTCATCATCAACAGCGGGGACAGCGCCTCGACCAAGGCCACCGTCGCGCCGCATCCGGTCATCACCACCCGATCGACCGCGCCCAGCCCCTCACCGACGCTGGCGCCCAGCGTTCCGCCCACCACCTCGCGGGCACCGCAACTTCCCCCGGAGACGGTCACCACCCTCACCCCGCCGCCCAGCGCTGGGCGGACGCCGACGGCCGTGCCCCCGCGCACCGTTCCACCGCCCTCGGCCGGGCTCAACCCGCAAACCGTCGTCTACAGCGTGACCGGCAACAAGCAGCTGTTCGACCTGGTCAACGTGGTCTACACCGACGCGCGCGGCTTCCCCGTAACCGAGTTCAACGTGGCATTGCCGTGGACCAAGGTGGTGGTCCTAAACCCGGGTGTGACGACCGAATCCGTGGTCGCGACCAGCCTGTACGGGCGGCTGAACTGTGCGATCGCCAACGCCCAAGGTCAGCTGGTGAAGGCATCGACCAACAACGCGATCATCGCGACGTGCACCCGTTAACCGGCTAGCCCAGACCCAGTTCGCGCATCCGCTGGTCGTGGGTGTTTTGCAAACGCTCGAAGAAGGCGCTGATCTGGCCCAGCCCCCCGGTTCCGGACAGCACCAGGTCGACCAGCTCGTCGTGGTCGGCCAGCAGATATTGGGCCTGGGTGATCGCTTCGCCCAGCAATCGGCGCGACCACAGCGCCAGCCGGCTGCGCTGCTTGCCGCTCGAGGTGACCGCGGCCCGCACCTCGGCGACAACGAACTGGGAATGCCCCGTTTCCGAGAGCGCCGCACGCACTACGTCGGCCACCTCGTCGGGCAGCCCGTCGGCGATCTCCAAATACAGATCGGCGGCTAGGGCGTCGGCGACGTAGGTCTTGACCAGCGCCTCCAGCCACGTGCTGGGCATGGTCAGCCGGTGGTAGTTCTCCAGCGGCGACACGTACTTAGCCATGGCCGACACGACGTCGACGCCGCGGCTTTCCAGCGCGTCCCGCAGCAGTTCGTAATGGCCCATCTCGGCGGCGGCCATGCTGGCCATCGAAATCCGACCCTGCAGGTTAGGCGCCATCCGCGCCTCGTCGGTCAGCCGGTAGAACGCCGCCACCTCGCCATAGGCCAGCAGCGCAAACAGTTCGTTGACGCCGGGGTGATCCGCCGTCAGCCGTGGCCCGGAGGAACCGGCCACCTGGTCGGCGGACGAAGGCGAGGTCATGGCAACACTCTAGTTGGGAGTAGGTGGAAGGTGCTGGGTGCCCGCTTAGGACCAGCTATCATGTTCGTAGGTAGTGGCGTTATCTGTGCTGCCACTGCTCAAGAGATGTGCGTGCACGTAGCGGGCCCCGCCACCTGTGGAGCAGCGGGCCGGCGCCTCGGCGACGTAATCGGAGTCGGAACTCGTGCGCGCGTGAACCGCGACACATAAACGCACGGACCCGACTGGATATCGTCACCGAAAGGCTTCTCCCTACCGTATGACTGAACTCAACAGCACAACCGAATCTGCACTGACATTTGCCCAACTCGGCGTACGCGACGAAATTGTGCGCGCATTGGCCGAAAAGGACATCCATATTCCCTTTGCTATCCAAGAGCTGACGCTGCCGCTTGCACTGGCCGGCGAGGACTTGATCGGCCAGGCCCGCACCGGTATGGGCAAGACCTTCGCCTTCGGCGTGCCATTGCTGCACCGGATCACGTCCAACACCGCGGCGCGGCCCTTGACCGGGGCGCCCCGGGCTTTGATTGTGGTTCCGACCCGTGAGCTGTGCCTGCAGGTCACCGGTGACCTCGCCACCGCGGCCAAATACCTGACCGTCGACGGCGGCCGGCCTCTGTCGGTGGTGTCCATCTACGGTGGACGCGCCTACGAGCCGCAGATCGAGGCCTTGCAGAAGGGCGCCGACGTCGTCGTGGGCACTCCCGGCCGGCTGCTCGACCTCTGCCAGCAGGGCCACCTGCAGCTGGGCGGGCTCTCGGTGCTGGTGCTCGACGAAGCCGACGAGATGCTGGACCTGGGCTTCTTGCCGGACATCGAGCGCATCCTGCGCCAGATTCCCGCCGACCGGCAGTCGATGCTGTTCTCGGCGACGATGCCCGACCCGATCATCACGCTGGCCCGCACCTTCATGGACCAGCCCACGCACATCCGCGCCGAAGCCCCGCACTCGGCGGCCACGCACGACACCACCGAGCAGTTCGTCTACCGCGCGCACGCGCTGGACAAGGTCGAACTGGTCACGCGGGTGCTGCAAGCCGAGGGCCGCGGCGCGACGATGATCTTCACCCGCACCAAGCGCACCGCCCAAAAGGTCGCCGACGAACTGGGCGAGCGGGGCTTCAAGGTGGGCGCCGTGCACGGCGACCTGGGACAGATCGCGCGCGAGAAGGCACTCAAGGCGTTCCGCACCGGCGACATCGACGTGCTGGTCGCCACCGACGTCGCCGCCCGCGGCATCGACATCGACGACGTCACCCACGTCATCAATTACCAGATTCCCGAGGACGAGCAGGCCTACGTGCACCGCATCGGGCGGACCGGCCGCGCCGGTAAGACGGGCGTCGCGGTCACCCTGGTGGATTGGGACGAGCTGCCGCGCTGGTCGATGATCGACAAGGCGCTGGGCCTGGGCACACCCGAGCCGGCCGAAACCTATTCCAGCTCGCCGCACCTCTACGCCGAGCTGTCCATTCCGGCCGAGGCCAGCGGCAACGTGGGTCCGGCGCACAAGACGCAGGTCAAGCGGCGCGAGCCCAACGGCGAGGTCGCCGAGAAGCCCGCCCGCACCCGCAACCGCGCGCCGCGTCGGCGCACCCGTGGCGGCAAGCCGATCTCCGCGCACCCGTCTTCGACCGGCGCGGACGCCAGCGCGGAGACCGGATCGGAGCCGTCGACCGGCGCCTCCCCCGCTCGCCGCCGCCGTCGTCGCCGTAAGCCCGCCGAGGCTGCGGCTTCCGCCAACTGACCTAACCGCACGCCACGCGCTGGGCATGGTCAAACCCGAACGCCGCACCAAGGCCGACATCGCAGCCGCGGTGACGATCGCGGTCGTCGTCGCCGTCGTCGCCGGGCTGATCTGGTGGACCAGCGACGCGCGGGCCACGACCAGTCGCCCAGCGGCACATCCCATTGCCACCCCCACCCCCGCCCGCGAGGTTCCCGCCACGCTCAAGCAGCTGTGGGCCGCGGCCAGCCCCGGCACCCGGGCACCCGTCGCGGTGGGGGGAACGGTGGTGACCGCCAACGGGCGCCAAGTGGACGGCCGTGACCCCGCGACCGGCGAGTCGTTGTGGAGCTACGCCCGCGACACCGACCTGTGCGGCGTGAGTTGGATCTACCACTACGCAGTCGCCGTATACCGGGACGAGCGGGGCTGTGGCCAGGTCAGCACCATCGACGGCGCCACCGGCCGGCGCGGGCCGGCCCGCAGCAGCTACGCCGACCCTCGGGTGCGCCTGTCCACCGACGGCACCACCGTGTTGTCGGCCGGCAACACTCGGCTTGAGATGTGGCGCTCGGACATGGTGCGGATGCTGGCTTACGGCGAGACCGACGCACGGGTCAAACCGTCGGCGCGCGGGCTGCACTCGGGATGCACGCTGGAATCCGCCACGGCCAGTTCCTCCGAGGTCGCCGTGCTGGAAGCCTGCACCAACCAAGCCGATGTGCGGCTGGTCCTGCTGCGGCCGGGCAAAGAAGACGACGAACCGCAGCAGCAGATAGTCCAAGAACCCGGGATACGACCCGGATCGGGCGCTCGCGTGCTGGTCGTCTCGCAGAACCACACCGCGTTGTATCTGCCGAGCCCGCAACCTCGCGTCGACGTGGTCGACGAGACCGGCACCACCGTGGCCAGCACCCTGCTGGCCAAGCCGCCGTCGGACTCGGCGGTGGCGTCGGTCAGCGGCAACCTGGTGACCTGGTGGACCGGGGACTCGCTACTGGTCTTCGATGCCAGCAACTTGGCCCAGCGCTACACCATCGCTGCTGGAGAGACCGCGGTGCCGCTGGGGCCGGGGGTGATGATGGCGGGCCAATTGCTGGTCCCGGTCACCGGCGCGATCGGCGTCTACGACCCGGTCAGCGGCGCCGACACCCGTTACATCCCAGTGGACCGGCCGGCCAGCAGCGCACCGGTGATCCCGGCCGTGTCGGGGCCCAAAGTCATCGAGCAGCGCGGCGACACGCTAGTGGTCCTCGGCTGACCCGACGCTAGAGTTCCACGGCGAAGGTAGGCAGCGGCTTGCCAGATTTCCAATGCTTGATCAGCGCCTGCGCCAATTCGCGGTAGGCCACCGCGCCCTTGTTCTTGCGTCCGGAAATCACCGACGATCCCGACGCGCTGGCCTCGGCGAAGCGTACGGTGCGCGGAATGGGCGGTGCCAGCACCGGCAGGTCGTAGCGGTCGGCGACGTCGAGCAACACGTCGCGGGTGTGGGTGGTGCGGGAGTCATAGAGCGTCGGCAAGGCGCCGAGCAGCTTGAGGTCGGGGTTGGTGATCTGCTGGACGTCAGACACGGTGCGCAGGAATTGGCCGACGCCGCGATGAGCCAACGTCTCGCACTGCAACGGCACGATCACCTCGTCGGCGGCGGTCAACCCGTTGAGCGTCAGCACCCCCAGCGACGGCGGGCAGTCGATGATGACCACGTCGAAGTCGTCGGACAACTTGGCCAGCGCGCGCTTGAGCGCATACTCGCGCCCGGCCCGCATCAGCAACATCGCCTCGGCACCGGCCAGGTCGATGTTGGCCGGCAGCAACGTCATTCCCTCGAGCGTGGTGACCAGCGCGGCGCTGGGCTCGACATCACCGAGCAGCACTTCGTGCACCGACACCGGCAATTTGTCCGGGTCCTGACCCAACGAGAACGTCAGACAGCCCTGCGGGTCCAGATCCACCAGCAAGACTCGCCGACCCTCATCCAGCAACGCCGCACCGAGGGAGGCGACCGTCGTCGTCTTGGCCACCCCGCCCTTTTGGTTGGCTACCGCCAGTACCCGCATCTTGGTCACAAGCGCCGCTCCTGTCCGTTCGCTACGCGTGGCGCGGATTACAGTGCCCATCCTGGCATGTTCGCAGCGTTGCGGTTCGGGCGACGGGCCCGGCATGTCCCCGAGGAGTCGTGCGGGCAGAATCGGTCGGCATGGGACTTCACGACCACCGCCTGCTGCTACTCCGCCACGGCGAAACCGAATGGTCCATATCGGGCCAGCACACCGGTCGTACCGACATCGACCTGACGGACACCGGACGCGAGCAGGCAGAGCTGGCCGGCAAGGTACTCGAGCAGCTTGACCTAGTCGACCCGCTGGTGATCAGCAGCCCGCGCAAACGCTCGGTCGACACCGCCGAACTGGCGGGCCTATCCGTCGACGAGGTCTCCGAAGTGCTTGCCGAGTGGGACTACGGCGCCTACGAAGGTCTGACCACAGACCAAATCCACGAACAGGAACCAGACTGGCTGGTGTGGACGCACGGCTGTCGCGACGGGGAAAGCGTCGCCGAAGTCAGCGATCGCGCCGACCAGGCGGTGGCCTTGGCCCTCGAGCACATGGAATCGCGCGACGTGGTCTTCGTCAGTCACGGGCACTTCTCCCGGGCCGTGATCACCCGGTGGGTCGAGCTGCCGCTGGTCGAGGGCAGCCGGTTCGGCATGGCCACCGCCTCGATCGGTGTCTTGGGCTTCGAACACGGTGTTCGTCAGCTCAGCGTGCTCGGCTTGACGGGCCATCTGGGCGCGTGAATCCAGCCGAACCACCATTCGCGCTGTGCGGACCGGGCGGGGTGCTGGTGGCCGATGGGGTTCGGGCGCGCTACTCCGACGTGTCGGCCGCGCAAGCGGCACTGCGTTCGCAGCAAGTACCAATCGTGATGGGCGCGTTGCCATTTGACTTGAACCGACCGGCCGCGCTGCTGGTGCCCGACGGGTTGACGCGCTCCACGGCGCTGCCCGACTGGCCCACCGGCCCGATGCCTGCGGTGCGCATCGAGGCCGCCGTCCCGCCGGCTGCCGAACACCGCGCGCGGATCGATCGCGCCCGCGCAGAGTTGGCCGCACCCGGTGCACGGTTACACAAGGTGGTGTTGGCCCGGGCGTTGCGGATAGTCGCCGATGATGGTCTGGACGCCCGGATTGTATTGCGCCGCTTGGTTGCAGCCGATCCCACCGCCTACGGTTATCTGGCCGACCTGAGCGGCGCCGGTGCCGATTACCGGGGGCAGGCCTTGGTCGGTGCGAGCCCCGAGCTGCTGGTCGCCCGATCCGGTGACCGGGTCACGTGCCGGCCGTTCGCCGGGTCGGCGCCGCGCGCCCTAGACCCCGAGACCGACGCCGCCAACGGCGCCGCCCTGGCCGCGTCGACCAAGAACCGCCACGAGCACCAACTCGTCATCGACACCATGCGGGCCGCGCTGGAACCCCTCTGCGACGAACTCACGATCGCCCCCGAGCCGCAATTGAGCCGCACCGCCGCGGTCTGGCACCTGTGCACGCCGATCAGCGGTCGGTTGCGTGAGTCTTCCACGACGGCAATCGATTTGGCCCTGGCGCTGCATCCCACGCCGGCGGTCGGCGGGGTCCCCACCGACGCGGCCGCCGAGCTGATCGCGGTGTTGGAGGGTGACCGCGGCTTCTACGCCGGCGCCGTCGGATGGTGTGACGCGCGCGGTGACGGCCACTGGGTGGTGTCCATTCGCTGTGCGCAACTGTCGGCCGACCGCCGTACCGCGCTCGCTCACGCCGGCGGCGGAATTGTCGCCGAATCAGACCCGGACGACGAAGTCGCGGAAACCACAACCAAATTCGCGACGATATTGACTGCGCTCGGAGTTCAGCAATGACCGGCAACATTCGTCGCGCCACACCGCAAGACAGCGCGGATATCGCGGCCATGATTCACGAGCTGGCCAAATTCGAGCATGCCGCGCAGCAGTGTTTCGTCACCGAAAGTCAAATCGCGGCAGCGCTGTTCGGTGATCCACCGACCGTGCATGGGCACGTCGTCGAGACCGACGGTGAGGTCGCCGCGATGGCGTTGTGGTTTCTGAACTTCTCCACCTGGGACGGTGTCGCGGGCATCTACTTGGAAGACCTCTACGTTCGGCCGAAGTATCGCCGTCGCGGCCTGGCGCGCGCGCTACTGGGCACGCTGGCGCGCGAATGCGTCGACAACGGCTACACGCGACTGACGTGGGCGGTGTTGAACTGGAACTCGGATGCCATCGCGTTGTACGACGGCGTGGGCGGGACACCGCAGACCGAGTGGACGACCTACCGGCTGTCCGGTTCGCGACTGGCAGCGCTGGCCCAACCACGCTGATCGCCGCCGGCGGCCCACCGCACCGCCGCGGGGCTGAACAACAAGATCAGCGCGGCAAGAGCTACTACGCCCAGCGGGATCCCGATCCCTGGTCGATGCGACCCCACCGCGGCATACCACGCGACCGGCAGCAACAGGAGTTGGGTGAACACGGACAGTCCACGGCCCCACCGCTTGCCGAGCAGCAACGCCCGACCGGCGGCCCCCACCACGGCGCCGATCAGCAGAAACCACGCCGCCGTGCCCAGGCCGTTGACGACATGCTGGTCGGCGCCGGCCAACGCTCGCACTGTCAAGACGGCGGCTATCACCAGCGACGCAATCCCTTGGGCGACAACGACCAGTCCGGCCAGACGCACCGGAGTGGGAGGTCGAACGGTCACAGCGCCAGCGTAGTCACGCCGCTTGGTCGCGCGGTTTCGCCGAGTGTGCGCTGACGGCTTCCAGCGTGTGGTCACGGCGGCCGAATCGCGGATTTCCCGCCGCTGAAGCACACTCGGCGCCAGGGGTACACGCTCGATCGCTGGCCGCCGCTGCGCGGCGGGCATCGTCGCCACGGCTAGCCCAATCGCGCGACTCCTCCTCCCGCCGCTACGCGGCGGGCATCGTCGCCACGCCTAGCCCAATCGCGCGACTCCTCCTCCCGCCGCTGCGCGGCGGGCATCGTCGCCACGCCTAAGCTCATGCTTCATGCGCGCCATGTTGATCGTGAATCCAATCGCCACCACCATCACACCGGCCGCGCGCGATCTGGTCACCCACGCGCTCGAAAGCCGCCTCCAGCTCACCGTCAGGCACACCAAACACGCAGGTCACGCCGAGGAACTCGGCCGCGAGGCGGTTGCCGACGGATACGACATGGTCGTTGTCCATGGCGGCGACGGCACGGTGAGCGCGGTGGTCAACGGCATGCTCGGTCGGCCCGGCACTGGGTTGCCGGAGCGGGTGCCCGCAGTGGGAATCGTGCCTGGCGGCTCGGCAAATGTCCTGGCCCGGGCGCTGGGCATAGCGAAAGACGCCCCGGCGGCTTGCAACCAATTGATCGCCCTGGTCGACGAATACGAGCGCCACCGGCAGTGGCGCCGCATTTCGCTGATCGACTGCGGCGAAATCTGGGCCCTAGTCAACGCCGGCATGGGCGTCGACGCCGAGGTCGTCGAGGCGGTAGAAGCCAAGCGCAAGAAGGGCGTCAAGGTCACGCCACTCAACTACTGGCGGGTTGCGGTGCCCGTCTCGGTGGCCTTCAGCCGGCGAGAGCCCAATCTCATCCTGGAACAGCCCGAGCGCGAACCCGTTTCAGGTGTGCACTTCGTCTGGGTGTCCAACACCAACCCGTGGACCTACAGCAATAACAAGCCCATGGTCACCAACCCCGGATGCAGCTTCGAGACCGGCCTGGGCCTGTTTGCGCTCACCAGCATGAAGGTCATCCCGACGTTGAGATTGCTGCGCCAGCTGCTCGCTAAACGGCCCAAGTTGGAAGCCGAACAACTGATCCGCGATGACGATGTGGCCTATGTCCGGATCAAGACCATGGCCGCCCCGGCGGCCTGTCAGTTCGACGGAGAATATCTCGGCCTGCGCGAATCCATGACGTTCCGCGCTGTCCCCAATGCGTTGCAGGTGGTCGCTCCGCCCCCGCGGAAATAGGCGTTGAGCTGCCCGAAGAGAAGCTGTGACCGGCTTGGGACAGAAATGTATGGCGCAACCGGGCGGGCAGTGTAGTACAACGGACTAAGGGCTCAAGTAAGAGATCACTAAAGTGAGATAGCCCACGAGGGCCCGTAACACTATTGACATCTGTTGAGCCTGTGAAACGATCAAAAGGTTGCATGCAAGAGAAGCGTGAAGGTACTGGAAACCCTTTCTTGTGCAAGCGTTAACAGCCAAGGAAAAAGTCCCGTGCGCGATGCTGCGCACGTAGTGAGGAGTAGCAACTAATGGATTGGCGCCACAAGGCGGTCTGTCGTGACGAGGACCCGGAGCTGTTCTTCCCGGTTGGGAACAGCGGCCCGGCGCTCGCACAGATCGCTGACGCAAAGTTGGTCTGTAACAGGTGTCCAGTGACAACGGAATGTCTTGGCTGGGCCCTGAACACAGGCCAGGACTCGGGCGTCTGGGGCGGTATGAGCGAAGACGAGCGGCGCGCACTGAAGCGTCGCAATGCCCGGACGAAGGCCCGCAGCGGAGTCTGACGATTTCGTGACTGCACAGTGCGGCCCCGACGACGTCGGGGCCGCACTGTTGTGTATAGCGTTCACAGCACCAACCGGCCGCGCCGCCCGATCGGCACCCGTAGCACCACATCGGTGCCGCGCTCGCCGCCCTGCCGCATCCCCAAGGAGCCGTCCAGCTCCGCCGACACCAGCGTCCGCACGATCTGCAGGCCCAGGCTGTCGGACTTCTCCAGACTGAACCCCTCAGGCAAGCCGCGCCCGTCGTCGTGCACCACGACATCCAGCCAGCGGGCCGAGCGTTCGGCCCGAATGGTCACCGACCCTCCGGCGGCGGCCGGATCGAACGCGTGCTCGATGGCGTTCTGCACCAACTCGGTAATCACCATGATCAGGGCGGTGGCCCGGTCGGAGTCGAGCACCCCGAGGTCACCGACCCGGTTGATGCGGATGGGCCGGTCCACCGACGCGACGTCGTTCATGATCGGCAGGATCCGATCGATCACCTCGTCGAGGTTGACCTGCTCATCGACCGACATGGACAGCGCGTCGTGCACCAGCGCGATCGAGGAGACTCGTCGCACCGACTCGATGAGCGCTTCGCGCCCCTCGGCGTTGACGGTCCGGCGAGCCTGCAACCGCAGCAGCGCGGCCACCGTCTGCAGGTTGTTCTTCACCCGGTGGTGGATCTCGCGGATGGTGGCGTCCTTGGAGATCAGCGCGCGGTCGCGACGTTTGACCTCGGTGACGTCGCGGATCAAAATCGCGGCGCCGGCGTTCTTGCCGTGCACCACCAACGGCAGCGTGCGCAGCAACACGGTGGCGCCGCCGGCATCGACCTCCATGCGCATGCTGGATCCGCCGGCCAGCAGACCCAAGATGTGCTCGGCGACTTCCTGCGCTTCGAATGGGTCGGAGATCAGCGGCCGGGTGACCTTGATGAGGTTATGACCCTCCAAGTCGCTGGTCAGGCCCATCCGGTGATAGGCCGACAACGCGTTCGGGCTGGCATAGGCGACGACGCCGTTGACATCGAGCCGGATGAAGCCGTCCCCGGCCCGGGGGGTGGAGCGTGACATCGCCACGTCGCCGACGTCGGGGAAAGTGCCCTCGGCGATCATGTGCAGTAAGTCCGTCGCGCAATCGCGGTAGGCGGCCTCCAGATGACCGGACATGCGCTCGATGGCCACATCGGTCTGATGCTGGGTGAGCACCGCCACCACTTGCTCGCCGTAGCGGACCGCGGAGGCCTCGACGTGCGGTCCGGGCAATGCCCAGGACTGGGCGTCGCCGTCTTCGATCTCCCGAACGGCCGCGCCCGTCTCGAACGTCGCGGCCACTAACGGCAGTTCCTCGGCGGCGACCACACTGCCCACCGCGTCGGTCTGCAGCACTGTCGGCGCGGTATTCGGCCGGCACTGGGCGACACACACCAGCACGCCGTCGTCGCGTCGCACCCACATCAGGTAGTCGGCGAAGGACAAGTCGGCAAGCAGCTGCCACTCCCCGACCACCGCGTGCAGGTGGTCAACCGCATTGCCTGGCAGCACCGTGTGCTCGGCCAGCAGATCACCGAGTGTGGACATGCAACTACGCGGGCCCGGGG
>NZ_LZLE01000257.1 GCF_001673155.1 Mycobacterium sp. 1423905.2
CGCGTCCGTGCCGATCTCGGCCAGTATCTCGTCGCGGCGGTCCCCTTCGATCAGGCTGAGCAACCGACCCGCCGCGCGCTGCGACCCGTTGCGCGCGCCGGCAAGAAGGTCGGCGGTGGTCATGTCACGGAGCCGGGACCTCTATGACCGTCGCGGATCCCATGCCGCCACCCGCGCACATGGCAGCGACGCCCACACCTCCGCCGCGGCGGCGCAATTCGTGCACCAGCGTCACCAACATGCGCGCACCGGTCGCCGCGACCGGGTGGCCCAGCGAGCAGCCGCTGCCGCTGACGTTGACCCGTTCCGGGTCCAGCTCGAGCATCTTGATGGTCGCCACACACATGGAGGCAAACGCCTCGTTGATTTCGAACAGGTCCACGTCGCTGACCGAAAGCCCGGCGCGCTTAAGGGCTTTCGGGATGGCATCGACCGGCGCCAGTCCGGTCAGCGCCGGGTCCACACCGACCGACGCCCACGCCCGCACCGTCGCCAGCGCGGGCAGGCCCAACCGGTCGCTGGCGATGGTCAATACCGCGGCACCGTCGTTGGCGCCGCACGCGTTGCCAGCGGTGATGGAGAAGCCCTCGATCTCGGGGTGCAACGGCTTGAGCGAGGCCAGTTTCTCCATGCTGGTGTTGCGGCGCGGATGCTCGTCAACCGCGAACACACCGTGCGGCGTCTCGATGGGAACGATCTCCTCCTTGAAGCGGCCTTCGTCGATCGCGGCGATCGCATGTTGATGCGAACGCAGCGCCCATGCGTCCATTTCCTCCCGGCTGACACCGGCTTTGACCGCGGCGTTCCAACCCACGGTGATGGACATGTCCATATTCGGGGCGTCGGGCCGGTCGGGGTGCGTCGGGGGGAACCAGTCGACCCATTCGCCGTCGACGTTCATCTTCGACCGCGGTGACGTGGAGGCCGAGTTCACTCCCCCGGCGATGACGAGTTCGTCCATCCCGGCCCGGATGCTGGCCGCAGCACTCTGCACCGCCGCCTGCCCGGCTGCGCAGTGCCGATTGTTGGCCAGCCCGGGTACCTGGTTGAGGCCCGCGGTGATGGCCGCGTGGCGGGCCACCACCCCGCCGCCGTACATGCCTTCGCCCAGGATCACGTCGTCGACCTGAGCGGCGTCGAGGTCTGTCGCGGCTTCGCTTACCAGGTGATGGGCCAGGTCGAATGCGCTGGTGTCGCGCAACGTTCCTTTCCGGGCGGTCCCGATCGGGGTGCGCAGGGCGGACACGATCACGGCTTCAGGCACGGGTATCTCCACTTCGGTGTGCGGGGCTCGAGAGCCATCCGCGCAGACATGAGAACACTATTCTCTCAGCTAGAGAGTACGAGTTGCAAGGAGAGTCGGTCGCGGCGGCTCCCTAGACTGCTGCTGTGACGCAATCGGAGGGAACCATTGCGGTCCCGGGTGGCAATGTCTGGTTCCGGCGGGTAGGACCCCGTGGCCAGGGTGCCGGCCTCCCACTGCTCGTCGTGCACGGCGGGCCGGGGCTGCCCCACGACTATCTGGACGCGCTGCAACGGTTGGCCGACGAACGCGAGGTCATCTACTGGGATCAGTTGGGCTGCGGGCGGTCCGATCGCCCGTCTGACACCGCACTGTGGACGATGCAACGCTCGGTCGCGGAGATGGACGCCGTGGTGCGGGGTCTGGACCTGCACCGCTATCACCTCTTCGGCAACTCGTGGGGCGGGATGCTCGCCCAGCAGTACGTGCTGGACGTGCCGTCACCGGTCGCGAGTTTCGTCATCTCCAACAGCACAGCCTCGATACCGTTGTTCGCCAAGAACGTAGAGCGGTTGAAGTTGGAGTTGGATGCGGCAACGCAGGCCGCCATCGACCGCCACGAATCCGCCGGCACGACGCATTCCGCCGAGTATCAGGCGGCGATCAGGACGTGGAACCAGACTTACCTGTGCCGAAAGCGGCCGTGGCCCGCCGAACTCGAGGGCGCCTTCCGGCAGATGGGCGTCGAGATCTTCGAGACGATGTTCGGGCCGAGCGACTTTCGCATCACCGGAACGGTCCGCGACTGGGAGGTAATCGGCCGCCTGCACGAGATCACCGTTCCGACACTGTTATTGGCCGGCCGCTACGACGAGTGTTCACCTGAGGAGATGCGGGACATGCATCGACGCATTGCCGGATCGCGGTTCGAGTTCTTCGAGGCGAGCTCGCATATGCCGTTCGTCGAGGAACCGGACCGGTTCGATCACGTGATGCGGCAGTTTCTGCGCGAGCACGACTGAGCCGTTAGTTCTTGCCCGCGTTCAGCTTGTCCACTATCGACCGAAAGTCGTCGGTGGTGAAGGACTGATGTTCGGCCGACAGCGCGTAGTCCAGGCTCGCCAGCACGGCCCGCTCCAGGTGAATGTTGAGCAACCGCTTGGTGCTTTCGACGGCCTGTTGCGGCAAGGTCATGATGCGTTGGGCGCAGGCCGTCGCCTCGGCCAGGGGGTCGGCGGCCACATGATTGGCCAGCCCGAGCTCGACGGCGCGGGCGGCGCCGATCTTCGTGCCGGTCAACGCATATTCTTTGGCGAGCATCAGACTGATGTGCAGTGGCCACGTCAGCGGTCCGCCATCGGCGGCCACGAGCCCCACCTGCACGTGCGGGTCGGCGAGGAAGGCGTCTTCGGCGATGTAGACGATGTCGCTCAGCGCAACCAGGCTGCAACCCAGGCCGACAGCTGGACCGTTGACGGCCGCTATCACCGGGATTCGGCAGCGGGCCATGCCCAGCACGATCTCGCGGCCGTCCCTGATGGTCTTGGCGCGCAGGTCGGCGTCTTCGGCCAATTCGGCGAGATAGGCGAAATCACCGCCGGCCGAGAACGCTCGGCCATTGCCGGTCAGCACCGCCGCGCGTGCGGAGGGATCGTCAGTGAGCCGCTGCCACAGCCGGGCCAGGCCGACGTGCAGATTGTCGTTGACCGCGTTGAGGTCGTCCGGGCGGTTCAGCGTGATGATCCGCAACCCGCCTTCGGCGCGCACGTCGATTTCTGCTGGCATGTCGTACATGTCAGACCCCCAATCCCAAGATCCGCGAAGCGATGATGTTCTTCTGTATCTGCGACGTTCCACCCATCACGCTCTGAGCGCGGCTGTACAGGTAGGCGCTGAGCAGTTCGGGATCGCGGGTGCCGCCGACGCCCAATGCGGCATGCCCGACGGACTGCTCGACCCAGGTCATGAGCAGCTTGTCCAGTGATCCCTCCGGTCCGTGCGAGACGCCGTCGAGTTGTTCGGACAGCCTCCGGCGCACGTGATGAGTGAGCATCTCGGCTTGCACGGCCGCCCACGCGACGTCTTCTTGGGCAGCCCTGTCGCTGCGTTGCAACAGGTTTCGCACCAACTTGGTGTAGCGGGCGGCGTAGCCCAGGGTGGCGGGCTCACGCTCATGTCCGACGACGGTCATGGCCACTGCCCACCCGTCACCCGGCGCACCGACCATCCGGTCCGCCGGGACGGTGGCACCGTCGAAGAAGACCTGACCGAATTCGTTGGTGACGCCGTTGATCATCCGCAACGGATGTTGTTGCACACCAGGCTGTTTCATGGCGATGACGAAGGCCGACAAGCCGCGGTGTCGTTTGGCTTGCGGATCGGTGCGCGCCAACAGCAGACACCAGTCGGCCACATCGGAGTAGCTCGTCCAGATCTTGTGCCCGTGCACCACATAGTTGTCCCCGTCGCGGGTGGCGGTCGTGGTCAGTGACGCGAGATCCGAGCCGGCGCCGGGCTCACTGAAGCCTTGGCACCAACGCTGGCTGCCGTCGATGATGCCCGGCAGGAAGCGTTGTCGCAGTTCATCGCTACCATGCCGGCCGATCCCGTACACCAAGTAGCCGACGCTGGGCCGCGGCGGTGCCCCCGCCCGCGCCAGCTCTTCGTCGACGATGACGTCGTAAACCGGAGGCAGTTCCTGGCCGCCGTAGTCGCGGGGCCACGACAACCCGAAGAATCCTTCCCGGTACAACGCCTGGTGCCACTGCGCCTGTCGCGCCCAATAGTCGTCACCGGATCCGGAGAAGTCCGCGGCGTGCCGAGACAGCCAAGCGCGCAACCGTTCCCGGAAGGCGGCTTCTTGCGGCGAATCACGAAAGTCCAAAGTCGATCTCCTTCAGCGATACCGGCCACAGCTCGGTCGACGTCAAGGCGCGACGTAGATAGACATGCACCAGACAATCCCAGGTGTTGCCGATGCCTCCGTGCACCTGCACCGCCGTCTCGCACACGGTTCTGGTAGCACGCGCACAATAGACCTTCGCCACCTGAGCGGCTCGGACGGCTTCGTCTGGGTCGAGTTCGTCGACCGCCCAGGCGGCATGGCGCAAGATACTGATTGAACCTTCAATGAGCGCAAGGCTTTCGGCCAGCAAGTGGGCGACGGCTTGGTAGGAACCGATCTGTTTGCCGTATTGCTCGCGGATCTTGGCGTAGTCACAGGCGAGGGCGTGCGCGCCCCGGGCATCACCCACCAGATCGGCAGCCGTGGCGACCAGCGCCAGCGCGTGCCAGCGCAGCGCCACCTCGGGCGACAGCTCCCCGACCGGGACCGGCGTGCCGACC
>NZ_LZLE01000258.1 GCF_001673155.1 Mycobacterium sp. 1423905.2
TCGACCGGCTGGAGCGCAACGAAGAAGACCCCGAGCGGCTGGACAACCTCTTTCGGCTGGATCACCTGGCGGCGCGGTCGGCTGGCCGGCCGGGCGGCGGCCGAAGAAAGCCGAGGTGTCCGACGCCGTCTTGGCCGGTGCCGGCTTTGCCGCCGGTTGCGACTGCGGCTTGGCGCCGCTTTCCCACCACGGCGTCGGCAGTTCGCGGCGAGGCCGCTGTTCCTCGACCGGTTGGGCGGGCACGTCGGTGATGCCGCTGGTGCCGGGGTTGCGCCGCGGCAGCAGCGTGACCGGCGGCACTGGCTGACCGGTGCCGTCATCCGTCGCAGCCGGCGCAGTGGCCGGCTCGGGCTCAGGCGCGGGCGGGGCGGGCGGCGCGGTGACGGTAACCGTCTGGGCCGGCGGCGCGGGCGCGCCTTCGACGAGCACCGGAAGTGGCAGGTACACCTCAGCGGTGGTGCCGGTGCCCGACTCTCCGGACGAGGGCCCGCGCAGGCCGACCCGGATGCCGTGGCGGCTGGCCAACCGGCCCACCACGAACAGGCCCATGTGGCGCGCGTTGTCGGGGGTGACGTCGCCGCCGGCCTGCAGCCTCATGTTGGCCATGCGGCGGTCGGTGTCGGTCATGCCCAGCCCGGCGTCGGCGATGCGCATCAGGACGCCGCCCTCGCTGCCGCGCACGGCGGAGACCCGGACCGTCGTGGTCGGCGGGGAGTAGCGCAGCGCGTTGTCGATCAGTTCGGCCAGCAGGTGGATGACGGCACCAGCGGCCGCGCCGATCACCGTGCAGTCGGCGATCCCGCCGATCTGCACCCGTCGGTAGTCCTCGACCTCGGACACCGCGGCGTTGATCACCGTGCTGAGGGGCACTGGTTCTCGCTGGTCACGGGTGATTTGCGCACCGGCCAGCACGAGCAGGTTGGCGCTGTTGCGGCGCAGCCGCGCCGCCAGGTGATCCAGCCGAAAGAGGTTGTCCAGCCGCTCGGGGTCTTCTTCGTTGCGCTCCAGCCGGTCGA
>NZ_LZLE01000259.1 GCF_001673155.1 Mycobacterium sp. 1423905.2
AGGGGCCTTAGCTCAGTTGGTAGAGCACCGCCTTTGCAAGGCGGGTGTCAGGGGTTCGATTCCCCTAGGCTCCACAATTCTCCAGCCGATCGGTGTCAGGCCGCGAATCCGCCGTCGACGTTCCACGTGATGCCGGTGATGAAGCCCGCCTCTGCGCTCACCAGATAGGCCACGGCGCTGGCGATGTCCTCGGGGCGCCCGTAATGACCGACCGCGGTGAGTTGCCGCATCGCATCGGCGAATTCGCCCACATCCGGATTGGCGTCGGTGGTCGTGGGCCCCGGCTGGACGACATTGACGGTGATTCCGCGCGGTCCCAGCTCGCGGGCCAATCCGCGGGTCAAGCCGGCGAGCGCGGCTTTCGTCATGGCATAGACAGCGCTGCCCGGACGCGGAACGCGGTCGGCGAAGATGCTGCCGATGGTGACTATCCGGCCATCGGCGCCCAGATGGGGAATTGCGCGCTGGATGGCCACGAACACGCCTCGGACATTGACCGCCAACATCCGGTCGAATTCCGGTAGCGAAAACGATTCGGCGGCACCAGACGTGCTGAGGCCGGCGTTGTTGACCAGAATGTCCAAGCCGCCGAAGGCGGCGACCGCCGCATCGACCGCGTCGGTCACCTGCTGCGCCTCGGCGCTGTCGGCGCGGATGGCCACCGCCGTTCCGCCGTGGGCAGCCACGTGCGCGCTCAGCTTGTCTGCCGAACCGGCCGAGGCGGCATAGGTGAACCCCACCTGGGCTCCGTCGGCGGCCAACCGGCGCACGATCGCCGCGCCGATCCCTCGCGACCCGCCGGTTACCAGGGCACGCCGGCCCGTGAGTGCGTTCATCCGCGATGCGCCTCCTGCGATCCGAAGGTCTGTTGCGCCCAGGCGGCGAAGGGCTGCCAAGAAATGTCGGGGTTGGCGGCGTGTAACGCTGCAACATCGACTTGATAGCCCGGGCCGTTGAGAAAGCTCCACATCGCATGCATGTCGGGACTGCCGATCGACTCGAGTGGGGTTTGTTGCAGTCGGACCGGTCTGCCCAGCACCGTGCTGAGCGCGGCGGTCATCTGCGCCGGGGTGGGGGCGTCGCTGGCCAATTCGATGCGTTGCCCACGGTATGGCGCCGGGTCGCTGAGCACCTTGGCGACGAAGGAACCGAGGTCTCGGCGAGCCAGTTGCTGCAACGGACGGTCGGGCGGCAGGGGCAGGTCGAGAATTCCGGCGTAGATGCGGTCGATGCCGCCGAGCGCGTTGTCGTAGAAGTAGGTGGGCGCCGCGATCGTATACGGCCCACCGCTCATGGCCAGCTCCGCCTCGATGATGGCCTTGCTCTCGAAATGGGGCACACCGCTGTGCTGATCTGCCCCGGCGACCGAACTGAACACCAGGTGTGGCACCTGCGCATCGGCCGCCGCCGCCACGATGGCACGGCCTTGAGCCACCTCTTCGTCGACCCCTGTCTCGAAGGGAGTGGTCACCGCGAAGACCCCTGCGACACCGCGCATTGCCGCTGCAAGCGCGGCGCGGTCGTCGAGAGTGCCGGCGACAGGCTCGACGCCGCGCTCCGCCAGGCGCCGAACCCTGGGCGCGTCGGGCCGGCGCACCAGCGCCCGCACTCGAGCTCTGCGGGCCAGTAGTTCGGCGGCCACGGCCCCACCCTGGCCACCGGTGGCGCCCAGGACGAGGAAGGGCAATTCAGTCTTCGACACCCTCGCCTCCGTTTGACGGCTGCCAACCGGCGAGGAGGCGCTCCATGTCGGTCACCTGCTCGGCGAACGCGTCCCGACGGGCGCGGGGACCGCACGCTTGCAGCAGGCGGGCAAAGTCGCTCGCCGCTTTGTCGATCCGCTCGGAGAGACCGGAGGAGGCACCGAAGTCCTCAGTGGCGGCGTACACGCCGGTGGGTGAAACGACCGCATGCAGGTAGGAGAACATCGGCCGCAGCGCGTGTTCCAGCACCAGCGAATGCCGCTCGGTGCCCCCGGTGGCCGCGATCAGCACCGGCATGTCCGAGAGCGTCTCCTCCGGCAGCACGTCGAAAAACGACTTGAACAGCCCGCTGTAGGAGGCGTTGAAGGCCGGGCTTACGGCGATCACCCCGTCGGCGCCGGCGACCGTCTCGAAGGCTGACTCGAGTTCGGGTGAGGCGAACCCCGCCAGCATTGCATCGATGATCGGGCGGCCCAGCGGTCGCAGTTCGATGGTCGACGCGGTCATCGTGACGTTGCGGTCGGCCAACGCTGCGGCAACCGAGGCGGTGATCCGGTCGGCGAGTAGCCGGGTCGACGAAGGTTCGCGCAGCCCGCCACTGATCACCGCCAACTTCGTCATGGCCGTTGCTCCACGGCCGTACCGGCGGCCGCCGCCACCAGCGACGGGTGCGTGGGAGCGTCCGGCACGTGCTCTGGCCGACCGACGGCGAATTCCTTGCGCAGCACCGGAATCACGTGTTCCCCGAGCAGGTCGAGCTGCTCGAGCACCACCTTCAGCGGCAGGCCGGCGTGGTCGATGAGGAACAACTGACGCTGATAGTCGCCGGCGTAGTCGCGGAAGCCCAGCGTCCGGTCGATCACCTGCTGGGGCGAACCGACGGTCAGCGGAGTTTGAGCGGTGAACTCCTCCAGGCTCGGGCCATG
This sequence comes from Mycobacterium sp. 1423905.2, assembly GCF_001673155.1. Taxonomy (GTDB): domain Bacteria; phylum Actinomycetota; class Actinomycetes; order Mycobacteriales; family Mycobacteriaceae; genus Mycobacterium. Next base: position 2,630 of record NZ_LZLE01000259.1, read on the forward strand.
CCCGTACACCGGAGCGTTGTCGAAATAGGGCCGAAACTCCGCGATGGCGTCCTGGCTGTTGGGCCGCATGAAGACCTGCCCGCCGAGGCCGACGATGGCCTCATCGGCGCTGCCGTGCCCGTAATGCTCAAAGCGCTGCCGATACAGCTGCACCATCCGTTTGGTGTGGAACGGCGGCCAGAAGATGTGGTTGGCGAAGAAGCCGTCGCCGTAATAGGCCGCCAATTCGGCGACCTCGGGAGTTCGGATCGAACCGTGCCAGACGAACGGGGGCACCCCGTCCAACGGTTGCGGTGCCAGGGTGAAACCCTGCAGCGGTGTGCGGTATTTCCCGTCCCAGTCGACGACCTCTTCACGCCACAGTCGGCGCAGCAGCCCGTAATGCTCCACGGTCAACGGGATCGCCGCGCGGATGTCCTGACCGAACCATGGGTAGACCGGTCCGGTGTTCCCGCGGCCCAGCATCACGTCGACCCGGCCGCCAGCCAGGTGCTGTAGGACGCTGAAGTCCTCGGCGATCTTCACCGGATCGTTGGTGGTGATCAACGTGGTGGAGGTGGAAAGGATGATCCGCTCGGTCTGCGCCGCGATGAAGCCCAGCAGGGTGGTCGGCGAGGACGGCACAAACGGCGGGTTGTGGTGCTCGCCGGTGGCGAACACGTCGAGACCGACCTCTTCGGCCTTCTTGGCGATCTGCACGGTGGCGCGGATGCGCTCGGCTTCGGTGGGTGTGTGTCCCGTCGTCGGGTCCTTGGTGACGTCGCCGACTGTGAAGATGCCGAATTGCATTCCTGCCATCGACTCCATACCTCATGACGCGCTGCGCTCCACGAGGGCCGCTGCACGGCTGGGGGTGCGCGTGAGAAGACCTTACGCCTCGCCGCCAGGACGTGTAAGTACTTGAGGAAACAACCGTTCGTATGCCTGCGACACCGAACCCGGAGGTGGTCAACCAATGGCGCAAGACGGCAACACCTGGCCCAGGCTGCGTGTCGACGACTGGACTCCGACGCGGGAAACGCTGCACATGTGGATGCAGATCGTCGGCAAGTTACGACTCGTTCATTCGCCTCTTATCAACCACTGGTGGCAGGTCACCTTCTACGTGACGCCCCGGGGACTGACGACGTCAACGATCCCGTACGCGTCCGAAGCGTTCGACATCGAATTCGACTTCGTCGAGCACCAATTGCTGATTCGGAGCAGCACTGGTGCAGTGCGCGCCGTGGCGTTGCGACCACAATCCGTCGCCGAGTTCTACGCGCAGACTATGCGGACACTGGACGAACTGGGGTTTCCGACGCGCATCCAGCCGCACCCCAACGAAGTTGATCCTGCCGTGCCGTTCGACCAGGACGACCAGCACGCCTCGTACGACGGTGCTGCCGCGAACCTGTTCTGGCGCCAGTTGCTTCAAGCCAACCGTGTAATGGGCCAGTTCCGGTCCCGGTTCGTCGGGAAGGTGAGCCCGGTGCATTTCTTCTGGGGTGCAATGGATCTCGCGTGCACGCGGTTCTCTGGCCGCAGAGCACCGCGTCATCCCGGCGGAGCACCGAATTGCGGGGATTGGGTGATGGTCGAGGGCTACTCACACGAATTGAGCAGCTGTGGCTTCTGGCCGGGCGGGGGTGATGAGGGCGCGTTCTACGCCTACGCATACCCGGAACCGGACGGGTTCGCCGACTACCAGGTCAGCCCCGCAGAAGGTCAATACCGCAGCGATATCGGTGAATACGTCCTGCCCTACGCGGTGGTGCGACAGGCCGCTGACCCCGACCGGACGCTGCTGGGCTTCTTGCAGGACACCTATGAAGCCGCGGCCGTCACCGCGAATTGGGACCGCGCCACGCTCGAGGACGACCCGGACCGCTGGAGCGCCTACCAAGTGCGCCCATGACCGCCGGAAGCGAATTTGTTGCGCCGCAACGGGTTCCATTGTCCTCGACCGGCGCCCGGTGGCTGATCGCGGCGGCTGTTCTGGGATCCGGCATCGCGTTCCTGGATGCCACCGTGGTCAACGTCGCGCTTCCGGCCATCGGGCGCGAGTTGGGTGCCGGATTGACCGGACAGCAGTGGGTTCTCGACGGTTACATGCTGTCGCTGAGTGCCCTGCTGCTGTCCGGCGGCGCGGCCGGTGACCGTTATGGCCGGCGCCGCGTCTTCGTCAGTGGCCTGGTCATCTTCACCGCGGCGTCCCTCGCCTGTGGGTATTCGCCGTCGGTGGGGTGGTTGATCGGCGCGCGTTTGGTGCAGGGCGTCGGGGCGGCTGCCTTGGTGCCCGGCAGCCTGGCCTTGATTGACGTCGGCATCCGAGACCAAGACCGCGCCCGTGCGGTGGGCATCTGGGCCGGCATGTCCGGGGTGACTTCTGCGCTGGGGCCGCTACTCGGCGGGTATCTGGTCGACGCCGCGTCGTGGCGGTGGATCTTCTTCTTGAACATCCCGCTGGCCGCCGCCGCGGTATGGATCACGTTCCGCCACGTGCCTGAGTCGCGCGCCACCACCGTGCCCAAGCGCGCCGACCTCCTTGGCGCGGGGGCGGTCATGCTCGGACTCGGCGGCGTGATCTACGCGCTGATCGAAGCCCCTGCTCGGGGCTGGACGCCGATCACCCTAACGGCGGCCGTGGTCGGCGCCGCGGCGCTGGTGGGTTTTGTGCTGATCGAATCGCGCGCCGCCGCACCGCTGCTGCCCCTCCGCTTGTTCCGGTTGCGCCAATTCACCGGCGCCAATCTGACCACGCTGGCCGTCTACGCCGCACTCGGCGGGGCGCTCTTCCTGCTGGCGCTGCAGCTGCAGCAAACCCTGCACTATCCGGCGTTGGCCGCCGGCCTGGCAACGCTGCCCATCACCATCATCATGCTGATCGGCTCGCCGTGGGCCGGCGCACTCACCGAGCGCACGGGTCCTCGGCTGCCCATGGCGGTCGGCCCGCTGATCGCCGCGGCCGGGCTGGCTCTGATGGCCCGCATCATCCCGGGAGCGTCCTACCTCAACGCCGTGCTGCCGGCGATCGTCGTCTTCGGTCTAGGGCTGGCGATCACCGTTGCGCCGCTCACCGCGGCGGTACTGGCCACCGTTTCCGAAGACCTCGCGGGCACCGCGTCGGGCGTCAACAACGCCGTCGCGCGCCTAGCCGGACTACTCGCCGTCGCGGTGCTGCCAGTCGCCGCCGGCATCCATGCCGGCATCGGTCAGCCTCTTGGTCACGGCTTCGTCGTCGCAATGCTCATTGCGGCAGCCGTCTGCGCAAGCGGGGGCATCGTCGCAGCCGTCACCATCCGCAGCGGCGTCGACGTCACCCGGCAGGTGCTCCCGAGCGTCGACCACTCCTGTCAAGACCCCTGCACCCGACATGCCGCAGACGGGCAACAGGCTGCTTGACCTCAGGGCCGCGGCTGCGGGTCCACGCTGGGCGGGCGCGGCGACGGCTCCGGCTGCGACGAACGTCGCACGATGCTGAAAGTGACCGCACCACCGGCCAACACCGCCACGGCCGCGCCCGCGATCAGCCAGGGCCGCTTGCTGCGACCCTGCTTGCGGCGGGCGTCCTGCAGCGCCTGGGGCAGATTGGCGACCACTTCTTGGGCCGCGGCCAATTCCTGGGCGAGCGTGTCTTGAGCGGCCGAAAGTTCGCGGGCCAGCCGCCCCTCCTGGTAGCGCTGGCGCAGCTGAGATGCGGTCGACTGCGCGGAGCGCACACCGAGGCCGACCACACCTCGGGTGACATCCACGGGTCCCACCGCCGAATACGTCAGACCGCGAGTCAGCCGCTCCCTGGGAGTCAGCCGCGTTTCCGCCTTTGCGCTCATCTGCCGCCTTTCTGCCGTGTTGGCCCGAGGGTGGTTCAGTATCCAACACATTGCCACCATCGTTCCCCGACGGGCCCATTGGGCGCACGCAGCAGGGTTCGGGTCGGCACCGGGTGCGGCCGCGGTCTGCGCGTGATGGCAGACTGTGATCCCGTGACTAACAGCCCCATTCAGACCGCCACCGCCACGCTGCACACCAACCGCGGAGACATCAAGGTTGCCCTGTTCGGCAACCACGCGCCCAAGACTGTTGCGAACTTCGTCGGTCTGGCGCAGGGCACCAAGGAGTACTCGACGCAGAACGCATCGGGTGGCCCGTCGGGCCCGTTCTACGACGGCGCGGTCTTTCACCGGGTGATCCGGGGCTTCATGATCCAGGGCGGCGACCCGACCGGCACCGGTCGCGGCGGGCCCGGCTACAAGTTCGCCGACGAGTTCCACCCTGAGTTGCAGTTCGACCGGCCGTACCTGCTTGCGATGGCCAACGCCGGCCCGGGCACCAACGGCTCGCAGTTCTTCATCACCGTGGGCCCGACGCCGCACCTGAACCGGCGGCACACGATCTTCGGTGAGGTCATCGACCCGGAGTCGCAGCGGGTCGTCGAAACGATCTCCTCGACGGCCACCGACGGCAACGACCGGCCCACCGAGCCCGTCGTCATCGAGTCGATCACCATCTCCTGACGCCGCAGGCCTTGTTCAGCCGGCGTAGCCGGCGGCGGTGAGGGCGTCCAGCACCTCGAGCGGGTCGGTGCCGAGGTCCCACCGCGACAGAATCAGCAGGCTGCCGCCGACGGTTTCGATCTCCAGTAGCCGGACCCGGCGCCCATGGCGGCGGAACTCGGTGATCCGAATGATCTTGATGTCGGGCCGTCGTAATAACTGCGTTCGGAACCAGCCTCGCACCGCCAGACCGTCGTCGGTGATTGCCAGCTTCGGCCGTGCACGCCACGAAGCGCCCGCAAACAACAGCAACCCCAGCGCGGCAACCCCCACCATGACGTGCCCCGGTCGGTCTGTGACCAGAGTCACATCAGCGATAGCCATAGCGAGCCCGCCAACGGCGCAACCAGCGATTCCCGTCGCCGGAGGCGCCCACTGAGTTTGCTGCACGGGGTATTTAGACCTTCCCACCACGGCGGATACAGTTATCCACAGACGCTATCAACAGTGGGGATGAATCACACGCGTGTGATTGGGTCACCGGAAGGTTGCTAGCTGGTGAACGAATCCCGCACAAGATGAATTCATTACGGCTGCGTCAATGCTCAGTGCCACCGCATCGTGAGCAACAAGCCGGTGATCATGAAAGCGAACGCGATCGCATAGTTCCACGGGCCCAGCTGAGCCATCCAGTTGAGCGCCGCGGGTGCCTGGCTGCCGACGGCGGCTAGCTGGAAAACCATCAGCCAGACCAGCCCGATCAGCATCAGGCCGATGAACAGGCAGACGAACCACACACTCGACGGCCCGACCTTGACCTTCACCGGCGTGCGGCTGACCGCGCTGACCGTGAAGTCGTTCTTCTTGCGGACCTTGGACTTGGGCATTTGCTACCTCGAGATACCTCAACGGAAGAGCGGGACGGGTGCAACGATTACGGTTGCACCACAGCAGAGCTTGGCTATGAGACTAGCCCACCTGCCACCGTGACCAGGAAATGGAGACGCCATGGCCGCACCGCGCCGTTCGCCGTGGCGCTTCGGTGTGCCCTTGGTGTGCCTGCTGGCCGGGGTCCTGCTTGGCGCGACGCATGGGGTATCCGGCGGCGCGGAGATCCGCCGCAGCGACGCGCCGCGGCTGGTCGACCTGGTCCGCGAGGCGCAGTCGTCGGTGAGTCGGCTGGACACCCGACGGGAAGCGCTGACCAATCGGCTCGACGCCGTTCACGGCCGCTCCACCGATGCAGCGTTGGCGGCGATGCTCAGGCGAACCGCCGAGCTGGCCGCCGAGGCGGACATGAATCCGGTGCACGGCCCGGGGCTGGTGGTGACGCTCAACGACGCGCAGCGCGACGCCAACGGCCGCTTCCCCCGTGACGCCTCCCCCGACGACCTGGTCGTGCATCAGCAGGACATCGACGCCGTCCTCAACGCGCTGTGGAGCGCGGGCGCCGAGGCGATCCAGATGCAGGACCAGCGCATCATCGCGAACTCGGTAGTCCGCTGCGTCGGTAACACGCTGCTGCTTAACGGCCGCACCTATAGCCCGCCCTACACCATCACCGCGATCGGCAATGCCGCCGCCATGCAGGCGGCGCTGGGCGCTGCTCCCCTGGTCACTCTGTACAAGCAGTACGTGATCCGGTTCGGTCTGGGGTATCACGAGGACGTGAAAACCGACGTGCAGGTCGCCGGGCACTCCGAGCCGATCCGGATGCACTTCGCGCAGCCGCTGGGCCCGATCGGCTACTGAGCTCGGCACGGCGGCGCGGCTGGACGGTACCCTGTCACGGTGCGGATCCTGGTCGTCGACAACTACGACAGCTTCGTGTTCAACCTGGTGCAGTATCTGGGCCAGCTGGGCGTCGAGGCCGAGGTATGGCGCAACGACGACCCCCGGCTGTCCGATGAGGCCGCCATCGCCGACCAGTTCGACGGTGTGCTGCTCAGCCCCGGCCCGGGCACACCGGAACGCGCCGGCGCCTCCATCCCGCTGGTCCGGGCGTGCGCCACGGCGCAGACCCCGCTTTTGGGCGTGTGCCTGGGGCACCAGGCGATCGGCGTCGCGTTCGGCGCCACCGTGGACCGAGCTCCGGAACTGTTGCACGGCAAGACCAGCAGCGTGCTGCACAGCAATGCCGGTGTGCTGCAAGGGCTTCCGGACCCTTTCACGGCCACCCGCTACCACTCGCTGACCATCCTGCCGGAGTCGCTGCCGGCCGAATTGAAGGTCACCGCCCAGACGCGGACCGGGGTCATCATGGCCGTGCAGCACACCGCACTTCCCATCCACGGCGTGCAATTCCACCCGGAGTCGATCCTGACCGAAGGCGGGCACCGGATGTTGGCGAACTGGCTGACCTACTGCGGCTGGGTCCGCGACGACACCTTGGTGCGTCGGCTGGAGAACGAAGTGCAGACCGCGATCCGGCCGCACTTCCCGACCGCTACTGACCGAACTTCAGCGTGATGATGCCGTCCCGGTTGACGCCGGTTCCGGCGGGCGGGTTCTGATAGACGACGCGGTTGCGCTGGTTGCTGCCGGCGTCGACGTCGGCGCCCTTGTCCAGCACGCCGGTCCAGCCCAGCGCGCGCAGCCGCGGCTCGGCGTCGGTCCAGAACATCCCGGTCAGATCGGGCATCACAAATTGGTTGCCGCGGGAAACCTGCAACTCGATCACCGAGTCCACGGGGACCGTCTGCCCCTTGGGCGGATTGGTGCCGATCACCTCACCCGCCGGCCGGGTGCTGTCCACTTGCGATTGACTGAACTTGCTGAACCCGTAGACGGTCAGGTTCTTCTGCGCGAGCTCGACATCCTGACCGGCGACATCGGGAATCTGCTTGGTTTCCGGGCCGGAGCCGACGATGACCGTGATGACGTTGGTGATCGCTGAAGTCTGATTGGCCGGTGGGTTGGTTCCGACCACCTTGCCGGCCAGCTCCGGCGTCGACGAGGACGTGGTCTGCTTGAACTTGCTGAACCCGGCCGCCTTCAGCTTGGTGACCGCGTCGGCGTAGGTCAGCGACGACACGTCGGGTACCTCGCGCTGTTCGGGCCCGGTGGACACGTTGATCGTCACCTCGTCGCCGGCACTTACCGAGGAGTTGGCGGTGGGATCGGTGCTGATGACGTGATCCGGCGGGATTGTCGAGTCCGGCTTCTGCAGCGTGCGGGTCTTGAAGCCCCTGTTCTGCAGCGCGGCGATGGCATCGGCGGACGCCTGCCCACGTACTTCGGGAACTTGGACGCTGCGGGTGTCTCCGCCGAAGGTGTTGATCGCGATGGTCACGACGATGGTCAGCACCGCCAACACCGCGACGACGGCGGCCCACCGTCCGATCGAACCGCCACTGTTGCGGTCGCGGTCGCCGTTGTCGTAGGGCTGGCGGGGCAACGGGTCGGTGCGCGGGCCGGCGCCGGCCCCACCCGATCCGGACGAGGCCAGAAACGAGCGCCGTTCGGCGCCGGTGAGCACCTTGGGTGCCTCGGGCGCCTCGCCGTTGTGCACGCGGACCAGGTCCGCGCGCATCTCGGCGGCGGTTTGGTAGCGGTTCTCCGGATTCTTGGCCAGCGCCTTGAGCACCACGGCGTCCAAATCGGCGGAGATGCCTTCATGCCGCTCCGAGGGCGGAATCGGGTCTTCCCGCACATGCTGGTACGCCACCGATACCGGGGAATCGCCGGTGAACGGCGGCTCGCCGGTGAGCATTTCGTACAACACGCAGCCCAATGAGTAGACGTCGGAGCGGGCATCGACGGAGTCACCGCGAGCCTGTTCAGGCGACAGGTACTGCGCCGTGCCGATCACCGCCGCGGTCTGGGTGACGCTGTTGCCGCTGTCGGCGATCGCGCGCGCGATACCGAAGTCCATCACCTTGACCGCGTTGCTGTTGCTGATCATGATGTTCGCCGGCTTCACGTCGCGGTGAATGATGCCGTTCTGGTGGCTGAAGTTCAGCGCCTGGCAGGCGTCGGCGATGACCTCGATGGCGCGCTTGGGCGGCATCGGTCCCTCGGTGTGCACGATGTCGCGCAGGGTGACGCCGTCGACGTACTCCATGACGATGTAGGGCAACGGGCCCGACGGGGTTTCCGCTTCGCCGGTGTCATAGACCGCGACGATCGCCGGGTGATTCAGCGCGGCGGCGTTCTGCGCCTCACGCCGGAAGCGGAGGTAGAAGCTGGGGTCGCGGGCGAGATCGGCGCGCAGCACCTTGACCGCGACGTCGCGGTGCAGCCGGAGGTCGCGGGCCAGATGAACCTCGGACATCCCGCCGAAACCCAGGATGTCGCCCAGTTCATATCGATCGGACAGATGCCGAGGGGTGGTCATTGCCGTTTCTCGTATCGGGCCGCGGACGCGCGGGGGTGCGGCGTCGTGGGTACGGCCCAGCTGGTCATGATGGCCCGGACAGATCCGGGCTGGTTGCTTTGCGATCCAGAATTCCCTATCGGTGGGCGTTGCGTCCAATTCGGGCTCACGCCTTGACCGGCGGGGGTCTGGCTCGCCGGGGGGTTTCCGGTGTCGGTGACGGTGGGCGGCGACTGTTGCTGAGTCTCAGCCCGGGAGTTGATGACGATCAGCACCGCGATGATGATGGCCAGTGCCCCCAGCACCCCGGCCGCCCACAGCAGCGCGCGCTGGCCGGAGGAGAAGGTACGGCGCGCCGGCGGTGGCCGATGCCCACCGCTGGCCGGGCGGGACCGGCGCGGTGCCGTGGTGCGGGTGGACGTTGCGGGCGCGATCCGGGCCGGCGTGGCAGACGGGATGGCCGCCGGGGCGGCGCGTCCGGGCGGCGGTGACTGACTGGGTCGCGGCGGGCGGCGGCCCGCGCGCACCGCGGCGACGGCGTCGGCGAACGGTCCGCCGCTGCGGTACCGCTGACTGGGGTTCTTCACCAGCGTGATCTCGATGAGCTCCCGCACATTGGGCGGCAACTCCGGCGGCAGCGGCGGCGGGGGCTCCTTGATGTGCTTCATGGCCACCGTCAGCGCGCCGTCGCCGGTGAACGGGCGCTTGCCCGAAACCACCTCGTAGCCGACCACACCGAGGGAGTACACGTCGCTGGCCGGGCTGGCTTCGTGACCGAGGGCCTGTTCGGGCGCAATGTATTGGGCGGTGCCCATCACCATGCCGGTCTGAGTCACCGGTGCGGCGTCGACGGCCTTGGCGATGCCGAAGTCGGTGATCTTCACCTGGCCGGTGGGGGTGATCATGATGTTTCCCGGTTTGACGTCGCGGTGCACCAAGCCGGCGGCGTGCGCAACCTGTAGGGCGCGACCGGTCTGCTCCAGCATGTCCAGGGCGTGGCGCAGCGACAGCCGTCCGGTGCGTTTGAGCACCGAGTTCAACGGTTCGCCGTTGACCAGCTCCATCACCAGGTAGGCCGTCCGACCCTCGCCGTCGAGCTGGCTTTCGCCGTAGTCGTGGACTTGGGCGATGCCGGGATGGTTGAGCATCGCGGTGGTGCGTGCCTCCGCGCGGAAGCGCTCGATGAATTCCGGGTCCTGGGAGAACTCCTGTTTGAGGACTTTCACCGCCACCCGCCGGCCCAGCCGGCTGTCGACGGCCTCCCACACCTGGCCCATGCCGCCGGTGGCGATGAGGCGCTGCAGGCGATACCGGCCAGACAGCGTCACACCAACGCGCGGGCTCATGCCTTGCCTCCCACTCGCTTCGGTCCTGGTGCGTTGCGCGTCGCGGTCACCACGCCTGCGGTCGCCGCGGGTGCTGGTCTACGGGAGCTCATGGTCCTCCCTGCAGCGCGGCTTCGATGACGGCTCGTCCAATCGGGGCGGCGAGCGCTCCGCCGGTGGCGGACAGGCGATCGCCGCCGTTCTCCACCAGCACGGCGACGGCGACCTTCGGGGCCTGTGCGGGTGCGAAGGCGATGTACCAGGCGTGCGGTGGGGTGTGTCGAGGGTCGGTGCCGTGCTCTGCGGTACCAGTCTTGGACGCGATCTGCACGCCGGGGATGGCCCCTTTCTGCTGTGCGACTTTCTCGGCGCCGATCATTAGTTCTGTTAGCTTAGCGGCGACCTGCGGCGACACCGCGCGGCGCTGCTGATACGGCGTTGTCGTGCTGATATTGGCCAGGTCCGGCCCTTTCAGGCTGTCGATGAGGTAGGGCCGCATGGTGATGCCGCCGTTGGCGATGGTGGCGGCGACTTCGGCGTTCTGCAGCGGTGTCAGCGCAACGTCCTTCTGCCCGATGCTGGTCATGCCCAACGCGGCACTGTCTGCAATGGGCCCCACGGTCGACTCGGCGACCTGCAGTGGGATCGGGTTGGGGGTGCTGTCCAGGCCGAACGCCTGGGCCATGCTGCGCAGCGCGTCGGCTCCGGTGAGGATGCCGAGCTGGACGAAGGCGGTGTTGCAGGATTTGGCGAAGGCTTCGGTCAGCGGCACGGTCTGACCGGGTCCGCAGGCCGTGCCGCCGTAATTCTCCAGGGTGGCCGTGCTGTTGGGCAGCGGGATGGTGGGCGCCGCGGTCAACTGCTCGTTCTCGTTGGCACCGGCGGCCAGTGCCGCCGCGGTGGTGATCACCTTGAAGGTGGACCCGGGCGGGTAGGTCTCCGAAATCGCGCGGTTGGTCAACGGCGTCTCCGGATCGTCGCGCAGCCGCTGCCATTCCTGGGCCTGCACGTCGGAATTATGAGACGCCAGCAGGTTGGGGTCATACGACGGCGCGGATAACATCGCCAGGATCTTGCCGGTGGACGGCTCGATGGCCACCACGGCGCCCTTGCACGGCGGCCCGCCGCAGCCCTGCTGCATCGCGTCCCACCCGGCCTGCTGGACGCGCGGGTTGATGGTGGTGTCGACATTGCCGCCGCGCGGATCGCGGCCGGTGAAGAAATCGGCCAGCCGACGACCGAACAACCGCTCGTCGGAGCCGTTGAGCAACGGGTCCTCGGCCCGTTCCAGGCCGCTGCTCGAGTAACGCAGCGAGTAGAAGCCGGTAATGGGCGCATATACCGCGGGATTGGGATAGACGCGCAGGAAGCGGAAGCGGCCGTCCGTGGCCACCGAGTAGGCCAACAGCTGCCCGCGCGCGGTGATCTGTCCGCGCTGGCGGGAGTACTCGTCGAGCAACACGCGCTGGTTGCGGGGATCGGCCCGCAATCCGTCGGCGGTGAAGACTTGGGTGTAGGTGGCGTTGAGCAGGAGCAGCACGATCAACGCCATCACGGTCACCGAGATCCGGCGCAGAGAGGCGTTCATACCTTCTGGATCACCTCGGTGCCGGCCGCCGCGATCGGCGACTGATTACGTGGTTTGGTGCGCAAAGGGCGTCGGGCGCTATGGGAGATGCGGGCCAGGATGGCCAGCAGTACATAGTTGGCGAGCAGCGACGAACCGCCGTAGGAGATCCACGGTGTGGTCAGTCCGGTGAGTGGGATCAGCCGGGTCACGCCGCCCACCACGATGAACAGCTGGATGGCCAGGGTGCTGGCCAGTCCGGCGGCCAGCAGCTTGCCGAAGCTGTCGCGGGTGGCGATCGCCGTGCGCATGCCCCGCACGATGACGATGGTGTAGAGCATCAGGATGCTGGCCAGCCCAACCAGGCCCAGCTCCTCCCCGAAGGCGGCGATGATGAAGTCGGTGGAAGCCGCCGGCACGGTATCGGGTTGGCCATTGCCCAGCCCGGTTCCGAAGATGCCGCCGGTGGCGAAGCTGAACAGCGACTGCACCATCTGGTATCCGCTGCCCTCGGGGTCGGCGAACGGGTCCAGCCAGGTCTGCACTCGCACCCGGACGTGGCTGAACAAGAAGTACGCCACAACGCTTCCCGCCGCGAACAGCAGCAGACCGATGACCACCCAGCTGAACCGCTGCGTCGCCAGATACACGACCACCAGAAACGACGCGTACAGCAGAAGCGAAGTGCCGAGGTCTTTTTCGAAGACCATCACGGCGACCGAGATGATCCACGCCGCCAGCACCGGCGCCAGGTCGCGCGGGCGCGGCAGCGTCATCCCCATCAGGTGCTTGCCGACGCTGGTGAACAGGCCGCGTTTGGCCACCAGAACGGCCGAGAAGAAGATCAGCAGCAGAATCTTCGAGAATTCGGCCGGCTGAATTGAGAAGCCTGGCAAGCGAATCCAGATCTTGGCCCCGTTCTGCTCGGACAATGACCTCGGCAGCAGCGCCGGAACCGCCAAGAGGATCAGACCGGTCAGGCCGCAGATGTAGCCGTAGCGGGCCAGCTGGCGGTGGTCGCGTAAAAAGGTCACCACCAACGCGAAAGCGACCACGCCCAGCAGGGTCCACAGCATCTGCTGGTTGGCGCTGGGGTGTCCATGCCGACCGACCTGGCGGTCCACCAGATCCAGGCGGTGAATCATCACCAGCCCAAGGCCGTTGAGCAACGCCACCACCGGCAGCAGCAGTGGGTCGGTATAGGGCGCGAAGCGCCGAATTGCCAAGTGCGCGAAGACGAACAGCGTCAAGAAACCCAACCCGTAACTGGTCAGGTCCCAGTGCAGACCCCGCTCCTGGTTGGCCTCCACGATCAGCAGCGCGGCCACGGTGATCGCCGTCGCAAAGCACAACAACAACAGTTCGGCGTTACGGCGGGTCGGCAGAGGTGGCGTCACCGCCACCGGCGGTTGCAGTTGTGTGGTCATGCCACCGCCCGGCAATCAATGCCCGGCTGCGGTGGGGGTGGCGGGAGTGCGGTCACCGTTTGCGATGTAGACGGTGGCGTCGTCGACGGCGACGCGGGGGTCGCCGGAGAAACGCTGGGACTCGGCGCGGCACTCGGTGTGGTGGTCGATGTCGACGGCGGCGTGACCGGGACCGGCGATTGAGGGGTGGAAGGTTCGGGCGTGCCGCTGCTGTGGGTTGACGGCGCCGACGGCTCGGGGGGTGAGGTCGCCCCCGGCGACGGGCAGAGCGGCAGCAGCGAATTCGCCGCCAGGTCGCGAAGCTGGCGCTGGGCGTCTTCGAAGCTGCCCGACGGGAGCCCGGCTTGGACCTGGGCGCGTTCAGGAGCGCGCAGATCCTGGAGTTTCATCAGTCGGCAGGCGGTGTGCCCGCCGGTTTGCCCCGGTTCGGTCACGATGAGCTGGTTGCGGTTATCCAGGCAGCCGACGCGGTAGGGGTCGTGCAGCGACATTCCCAGTAACGAACCCTGGATGCCGCGCATGATGGACACGACGCCGTGGTCGTCGGCGACGTAGTAGTTGTTGCGGATCACCGCCCGTCCGATGGCCAATCCGGCCAGCACCAGCAACACCAGCAGCGCGACGATCAGCAGCGTCCGGCGTCGGGACCACTTGGACCGGGCAGGCGCTTCCTCTTGTTGGGGCGCAACACGTTTGGCGGCTTCCTTGCGCGGGGCGATCGCCGAGGCGCGGCCCGCGGCGGTGTTGGGCAAGGTGTGTTGGTCTTCGTCTCCGGAGACCGCCCCGGCCAGGATCGGCTGGGTTTGCCCGTATTCATAGTCGACGACGTCGGCCACGACGACGGTCACGTTGTCCGGTCCCCCGCCGCGCAGCGCCAATTCGATGAGGCGGTAGGCACTTTCGGCGACGTCGGGGATCTGCAGGGCTTCGTGAATCGTCTCGTCGCTGACCGGGTCGGACAATCCGTCCGAGCACAGCAGGTAACGGTCGCCGGCACGCACTTCCCGCATGGTCAAGGTGGGTTCGACCTCATGACCGGTCAGCGCGCGCATGATCAGCGAACGTTGCGGGTGGCTGTGTGCCTCTTCTGCGGTGATGCGGCCTTCGTCGACCAGCGTCTGAACGAACGTGTCGTCCTTGGTGATCTGGGTCAGCTCGCCGTCACGCAGCAGGTAACCGCGGGAGTCACCGATGTGGACCAGGCCCAGCCGGTTGCCGGCGAACAGGATGGCGGTGAGCGTGGTGCCCATGCCCTCTAACTCGGGCTCGGCCTCTACCTGCGCGGCGATCGCGGAGTTGCCGGCGCGCACCGCGGCGTCGAGCTTGGCCAGTAGGTCGCCGCCGGGCTCGTCGTCGTCGAGGTGCGCCAGGGCGGCGATGACCAGCTGCGAGGCCACCTCGCCGGCGGCGTGCCCGCCCATGCCGTCGGCCAAGGCCAGCAGCCGGGCACCGGCGTAGACGGAATCTTCATTGTTGGCGCGAACCAGGCCGCGGTCACTCCGGGCGGCATACCGCAGGACCAGAGTCACGGGCGCAGCTCGATTGCCGTCTTGCCGATCCGAACCGGCGTTCCGATTGGAACTCGTACCGCAGTGGTCACCTTCGCCCTGTCAAGGTAAGTGCCGTTGGTCGATCCTAAGTCTTCGACGTACCATTCCGAGCCGCGCTTGGACAGCCGGGCATGTCGCGTCGAGGCGTAGTCGTCAGTCAACACCAGCGTGGAATCGTCAGCACGTCCGATCAGCACCGGTTGCCCACTCAGCGTGATGCGGGCGCCGGTCAGCGCTCCTTCGGTGACCACCAGGTAGCGCGCGGTGTCCCTGCGCTGGCGCGCAGGCAACAGGGTGCCGCGCAACGCCAATCCGCGGCGCACCATCACGGCGCCCGTGGGTGCGTAGATGTCGGTGCGCAGGATTCGCAGGACGGACCAGATGAATAGCCATAACAGCATTAAAAAGCCGGCACGCGTCAGTTGCAGTACCAACCCCTGCATCTGGCGTCCTTTCCGTCCTTGGCGTTGCCCCACCCCGCGCCGGTGATGCCGAGCAGATCAGCAAGGTCACGATACTCAGACGGTGGTCGAGGCGGTGCGATGCTCGCAGCTTCGAGTCCAGCGGGTCAGTGGATGCGGACGATGATCTCCGAGTGCCCCAGACGGATCACGTCGCCGTCAGCCAACTGCCACTCCTGAACCGGAGCGTTGTTGACGGTGGTGCCGTTGGTCGAGTTGAGATCGGTTAGCAGCGCGACCTGGCCATCCCAGCGGATCTCCAGATGGCGCCGGGACACCCCGGTGTCCGGCAGCCGGAACTGAGCGTCCTGCCCGCGACCGATGATGTTGGAGCCGTCGCGCAGTTGGTAGGTGCGACCGCTGCCGTCGTCGAGTTGGAGGGTGACGGTCGTTCCGACCGACCCGTAGCCGCCCTGCGCGTAACCGCCATAGCCGCCTTGTCCGTAGTCGGGCTGCCCGTAGTCCGGCTGGCCGTAGTCGGGCTGCTGGCCGTACTCCGGTTGCTGGCCGTAGTCGTAGTCACTGCGCGCGGGCTCGCCGTAGCCGCCCTGCGGGGCATATCCGCCCGCTGCCGGCGCCTCGGCGTACTGGGTGTAGTCGCCGGCGCCGCCGCCGTACTCTTGCCGACCGTATCCGCCCCCTTGTTGGTAGCCCTGGTCATATCCCCCGCCCTGGTCCGGGTACGAGGGTCGCTGCGGCTCGACCGGGGCGGGCGGAGCACCAGCCGAGGCGTAGCCGCCGTCGTCGTGGCGTGCGGGCTCGCGCCCGTAGTCGCCGTATCCGCCGTAACCGGGCTGGCCGCCGGCCGGAGGTGCGCCGTAGCCGCCGCCCTGTCCGTAACCCTGGTCGTAGCCACCGCCTTGGGCGCCGTAGCCCCCGGGCGGACCGGCCGGGGCGGTCGGCGGGCGCTGCTCATAGGACTGCGGGTAACCGCCCTGTGCCTGGCCGCCGTAGCCGCCCTGGTCGCCATAGCCGCCCTGGCCCTGGTAGCCGCCTTGGGACGGGGCGCCGTAGCCGCCCTGCTCTTGGCCCCCGTAGCCACCGTGCTCGCCGTAACCGCCGGGTGCTTGGCCGCCGCCGTAGCCGCCCTGTTCCGGGTAGCCGCCCTGGCCCTGGTAGCCGCCTTGGGACGGGGCGCCGTAACCGCCCTGGTCGCCGTAACCGCCCTGGTCATAGCGCGGCGGCGGGTAGCCCTGCTGCGGCGGGTAACCGCCACTTTCAGGTGGGTAACCACCCGGAGCGCCCTGCGGGCCTGGGGCGCCGCGCGGGTCATCGTGGGGACGCCCGTAGCGGTCGTCGTAGTACTCGTCGGGCCGACCCTGCCCCTGACCGCCGCGGTAGCTCGAATTGTCAGTCATCGGTGGTACTCCTGGTTCTGCGCCAAACGGTTGATTTGATTGTGGTCGGGCTGAATCGGTGCTTGTCGCGCGGGTCTCGACGTCGGGGTTGACAGCCCCGCGGGCGCGGAACTGGCCGGTGTGTAGGTTCGCAGACTGCTCGAACCGGACGACAACCTCACCATACGTTTGCCACCCCTGTTCTTGGATATAGCCCGCCAAGTACCGAGCAAAAGCGCTTGACGACAGATCCGGGTCCGCGCCCAACTCCTCAAAGTCGTGCACACTGAGGGTAATGATGTATTCGTTGGGCGCCAAAAGGCGATTTCCCTGAAGGGACCGAACACCGTCAGAGGCTTCTCGGCGCAATGCCGTCTCCACCTCTTGCGGGACGATCGAACCCCCGAATATCCGGGCAAACGCATCACCGACGGTCGCCTCGAGTTTGCGCTCGATGCGCTGAACTAGCCCCCGTTGGCTATTCATCTGTCAGCGCTCGCCTCACTAGGTTCATCGGCGCAAGGCAAACGACTCGCCCGCGTGTCGTGTCAACCAGTCATCGTATCGGGACACCGCGACGCAGCGGCACCGTGAGAATTCTGAGAATCACATCCGATACGGTTCGGAGACCTTCGCGTGCCCGGGAGGGCAGACCTGGCCGCAGCGGTTGGGGCGCGCAACTACTACAGTGATATGGTCCTCCGGTTGTTTCGGGCGAGTGGCGGAATGGCAGACGCGCTGGCTTCAGGTGCCAGTGTCCTTCGGGACGTGGGGGTTCAAGTCCCCCTTCGCCCACCAGAGAGCGGTTCTACGAACTGCAGGTGCCGGAGGTCATGGACCAGAAATGGTTTGTGACCTTCGTGTAGCGCTGTGCGCTGGTCGGACCCAGGGCTGCGCAGCCAGACAGCCATATCTGCGTAGGCCGCTGGCACTTGCCGCCCGTGGCTTGTCCGCATCGGCGTCATAATCCGCTACTGAGTCCAGCGGGTCTTCTGGATGGGTGTCGGAGGTTGGTCAGCAGGATCTGTAAGAGCAGGGCCGGGTCCTGCAGTCGTGCGGGTGGGTCGATGAGTCCGCGGACGCGCATGAGTTGTTCGGCGACAACGATGTTGTTGGTCGCGGCCGCCAACGCTGCTCGTATCATCCAGCTGCGCATCCTTGCCCGTAGGGCAGAGTTGGGAGCGGCTGGGCGGTCGCTGGCCCGGTTCATCGTCCACACTGGCGCGATGTGTTCGGCCGCAGTTCTGTAGAACCGCCCGGCCACGTCGGTCTCGCCGGCGGCTAGGCAGTCGCGGAGTGCGAGCGCGTGCAGAGCGGCCATGGTCATGCCTTGGCCGTACAGCGGGTTGAGGGTGCACAGCGCGTCGCCCAGAATAAGCAGACCCTTGGGTAGGCGGGGCATTCGGTCATAGCGTCGCCACCGCCCGGCGGTTGCTCGGGAGATCGCGATCTCCCCGACGGGCGTCGCATCGCGCAGGACCATGCTGATGGCGCGCGGAAGTATTTGGTCAGTTATTTCCAGCATCTCGGTAAAGGATCTCGGCGGAGCACCACACTTGACCGAGCGAGAGGTGGCCAGCATCCAGGTGTCGTCTTCATAGGCCATCAGCACGGCACCGGGTGCCGAGGTGCCTTGATTGACAAACACCATTCGCTTGTTGAGGCGACCGGCTGGGATGCGCATCAGGTGACTGGAATATCCCCACATCGCAGGTGTCCGGTCGTGCGGCACCGGGCCGTATCCCTGGCTCTCTAAGAATGCGTGGGTGCGCGACGCGCGGCCGGTCGTGTCGACGACCAAATCGGCGTCCACCGCGCTCGTAATGGCGTTGGCCTGGTTGATGATTCGCGCACCGATGACGGTGTCGGCCGAGATCAGCGGTTCGGTCACCGCGTGATTGTCGAGAATCGCGACGCCGGCCAATGCGGCGACCCGTCGGCGCAAGTGCAACTCGATAAACGGGCGACTGGCCTGGTAGGCCGCTAGTGGTCGAGGATCGGTCAGCTTGCCCGCGGGGTTCAGCTCGTAGCCGGCGTTGCGCACATATAACCGCGACAAGTCGTCGCTCTGGTCGACAGCGGCGCCGCCGGCAGCCAGTTCTTCCAAGATGCCGGGAAAAAGCTCGCCGATCAATTGAGTGCCACGACTAAGAAAGTTGTGCAGGTGACGGCCTTGCGGCACCCCTTTGCGTTGTTCAGGACCTTGCGGCAGTACGTCTCGCTCCACCAACGTCACCGACCGGTAAAACTCCGAGAGCACCCGGGCGGTCAACAACCCCGCCATACCAGCACCGAGAACCAAAGCGTGTGAACCACTTTCGGCCACAACACCACCTTCTGTCGCCTCCATAGGGCACTTTGCGGCGCCCCGCCGGACTCTGACAGTACAGCAAAAATAAGAAAAATAAGACACTCTTAAGATAACGTTAAGGACCGTGTTTGATTCGCAGTCTCTTAATGAGGGTTAACAGCCAAACACCGGATTGAGGGTGTCGCTGTCGGCGGTGATGCCCGCTGAGATGTCCAGCGGCGCCGTCTCGAGATCCTTGTTGGTCAGGAGCTCCTCGATGCAGGCGTGTGAGGCCCCGATATAGGTGCTGTCGAGGTCGATGTCGGTGGCCACGCACCACGCGTGGTCAGCCGGCCACCAGAGGTTGCAGGACGTGTGTGGCCACGGTTGGGCGGCTACCGACTGAGCGGCCGCCGCAAGCGGACCATGGGCCAGGTGGTAATTGCGCGCGGGCAGCCCGAACGTAGGACGGTCACCAAAAGCCGCGTCGAGCGATCCCCAGCCGTCCCACACTGCAAACCAGCAGTCGTCCGGGTCTGGCGTGTGGCGAGCAAACGTACGGACCAGGATGCGCGCGGTCGCTGCCGGCAGCGTCCCGATCGCGGGCGCTTCGTCGAACAGTCCGGGTTGCTCGCCGTGATATCCGACGACGTATCGCGAGGCGAAGCCGATCAACCGATTGAACTGCATCTGCGGGTGCGCTGTCTTGCCATTCGCCCGCGCGATCTCCGTCCACCTGATCGGGGTGCCACCGTCGTAGGCGGGATGGAAGAGCCGCGCGTAGCCGTCGAACATGTCCGGCAGCAGCGATCCGACGTTGTACGCGAAGGTGCGGATGTGGTCGGTCAGCCAATGCGCCGGGCGCAGATCGTGGACGACGGTCAAGGCGCCAACGGTGACCACGGCACCACCCTAAGCGCAGTGCTCACAGCATGCGGTCCAGCAGATTGTGTGCGGCAGCGGTAACGAGCGATCGGTCGTAGGTGATGGTGAAGTCGAACCGCCGGTCCGAGTCATCCCGGTGCCGATTCGCGTCGTCGGCTCGTTCCCGTGCGATGAGCGCGACGGCGAGTTGCGCCCCCAACGCCAACACCACCCACTCGTTGTTCAACGCGTCAGCGGCGTCCACGTGGACACCGCGCACGCCGGATCCCAGGTCTGTCGGCAGGTTCTGACCGAAGACGGCGACCAACGGTGAGGATCGCGCCAGGTCCAAGTAGTGCTCGCGGGTCCCGGGGGTGAAGTACTCCGCCTCCTGCAAAGCGACCAACACCATCGGCGGGTCCGCGGTGAATCTGGCCTGATCTTCGATGTGTCGGGCCAGCGCGGTCAGGGTGGCTTTGCGCGCGGTTCGCAGCGGTGCCCTGCTGGCGACCAGATCAAACGGTGAACCCGAAACCAATTGAGACGGGGACGTTTTGGGCGGCGCGGCCCATATCCGCGGCGGCTCGAGGCAGTCTTGCAGGTCGAACCGATAACCCTGGCCCAAGCTCGCGCCTAGGGCGAGCGCCTGTTCGAGGTGATCGTCGTTTTCGATGCCCTCGGCGAGGATGACCGCGCCGGCTCGTTCCTGGTGAGCCAGGACAGCGGCCAATGTCCGTGCCTGGCTACGACGAGGTTGAGACTGTACCAGCGGAAGGTCCAGTTTGATTACGTCAGGAGACAAAACATCCAGCAGCGCAAGCGAATCCGGATGGGCGCCGACGTCGTCAAGGGCGACGGCGAAGCCGTCTTGCCGGAGCGCCGCGACCTTCGCCAACAGAGCATGCGGGTGAGTGAGCACGCTCCGTTCGGTGATTTCGAAGACCAACGCCAGATGGTCATGTCCGCGTACCAGCAAGTCGTCGTCGGCCGGACCGACATACGCGCTCGCGGGTTCACAGTTGATCGCCAACATGGTCCCGCGGGGTAACTGGTGGTCCAGCGTCGTGCGAATCGCGGCGTAAATGCACAGCTGATCGAGCTCGTCTAAGCGGCCGGAAGCTGAAGCGTAGGCAAAAACGTCCAGCGGGCTCGGGTTGTTGAGGGACGGCCACCGCGCCAGCGCCTCAAAGCCGACAAGATCACCACCGGGTAGGGCGACAATCGGCTGCAGCACCGGCGCTAACCCGACACCCCGGGCGGCAGCGTCGAGACCAGCGTCTTCCCGCCGATGCCGAACTTCCTGGCCGCTAGCCATGAACCCCCACTTTGAGTGGCTGCCGCGCCGAACGGGCGATTACCGGGTTCTGTCGCCCACGGCCGTTCCGTTACCCTACCTGTTAGGGGAGCCTAAGCTACGGTGAGAGGGCCGCAGCCGCGAGTGGGAGGGATTGCCGGATGTACGCAAGGGCAGTGCCTTGTCGCTTGGCGGCAGCGCCTGCCCTTAGTCGGAGGGTGATCCAGCGAGGTCGCCCGGCATGAGTTTTATGTGGATGGCGCTGCCGCCCGAAGTCCATTCCGCGCTGCTCACCAGCGGCCCAGGCCCGGGTTCCTTGCTCGCCGCCGCCGGCGGTTACCAGGCGCTGAGCGCCGAATACGCCGAGGCAATGGCCGACCTCACCGGCTTGCTGGGCGCGGTGCAGGCCGGTGCGTGGCAAGGGCCCAGCGCCGAGCAGTATGTGGCCGCGCACGTGCCCTACCTGGCATGGCTTGCCCAGGCGCGGGGCAAGAGCGATGCCGCTGCCGCGCAACACGAAGCCGCGGCCGCCGCCTACACGACGGCGGTGGCAATGATGCCCACGCTGCCCGAACTAGCGGCCAACCACGTCATACACGGGGTCCTCGTCGCGACGAACTTCTTCGGCATCAACACCATCCCGATCGCACTCAACGAGGCCGACTACGTCCGCATGTGGATCCAGGCCGCCACCAGCATGACCGGCTATGAAGCGGCGTCGGCCGCGGCGCTGGGCGCTGTCCCCCCGACTGCGCCGGCTCCGATGGTGATGACGGCCGAGGCCACCGACGCCGCGCAGACCAGCCAGCTGGCCGCGGCCGCACCGGCGGCGGACTCGGGCAGCCAGCTCAATCTCGCCGACATCATCAGCCAACTCCTGCAGGGCTACATGAACTATGTGCAGCAGCTGTTCGAGCCGATCACCAACTTCCTGCAGGACCCGGTGGGCAACACCATCAAATTGATCACCGACTTCATGACCAACCCGTCGCAGGCGCTGGTCACCTGGGGCCCCTTCTTGTTTGCCATTGCCTATCAAGCCTTTTCCTGGGTCGGGGCGTCACTGACCTATCCCCAGCTGCTGCTACAGCCCCTGCTCGCCATCACGTTGGGAGTGGTCATCGGCGTGGCTCAGCAGTTCTTGGAGCAGGCGCCGGCTTTGGCGGCCGAAGGCGGCGCCGCCGCTGCGGCTATACCTGCCGTCGTTGCGCACCAGTCGACCTGGCCGGTGGCGGGCTTGGCTCCGACCGTGGCCGGCCCGGCCGGCGCACCCGCCGCTTCTGCGGCAGGCAGCGCAGGGGCCGCACCGACGTCGGCGGCTCCGGCGGCGCCGGCGACCACGATCGTGCCCTACGCCGTGGGCGGTATGGATCCCGGCGAAGGATTCACCCCCATCCTGCGCGACAAGACCTCCGCCAAAGCTCCGGCGGCGAGTGTTCCGGCCGCCGCGGCGGCTGTGTCCGCGCGAGACCGGCGCTTGGCCCGGCGCAAGCGCAAGGACACGATGCCGGAACGTCAGTACGCGGACGAATTCATGGATTACGACGGGGGTTCCGGCGCTGCGCCCGAGCAGGAGCCGACGGTGGCCGCGTCGGCGCTCGGCGCCGGGCAGATGGGTTTCGGCGGAACCGAGGCCAACGGCCAGGCGGACGCAGCTGGGTTGATCACCTTGCCCGGCGACAGTTTCGGCGGTGGACCGACCAGCCCGATGTTGCCCACCACCTGGGAATCCGACAACCGCTAGTTCGGCTGTGTCTGTGCCCAGCCCCGAACGTCCGCGGTGACGGGGTCGGTGATGTCGTTGTACTCGGGATGCTTCTTGAGCACCGTGCCCACCATCGAACAGACCGGAACGATGCGCTTGCCTTCCGCGCGGGCCTCTTGCAGCGCTTCCTCGAGCAGGATGGTGGCCAGGCCGCGACCGCCGAACTCGGGATCTATCTCGGTGTGGTAGAAAACCCGCTGGTCGCCCCGGTCGGCGAAGTCGGCGAGACCGACCACCTGGCCGTCAACGGCGATGGTGTACCGGCGCGCCTCGGTGGTGACGGTGGCTTCCGCGCCAGTCTTGTCGGTGGTCATCAATTCTCCTTCCTGTCTGGCTGCGACCGAGGCCGCAACCGAGTGGTGGGCAGAGCCGGGGCGGGCAGTCGGGTGACTGAGCCCTGGTACCCCTCGACGGCGCCGAAGCGGTCGTCGGCGTCCTGCCACTGCCGGCGATAGGTGACGATGTCGTCGTGGCTGCGCCCGACGAAGTTCCACCACATCACCAACTGTTCGGTGAACGGGGTGCCGCCCAGCAGCAACACCCGTGCGGGTTGTTCAGCGACGTTGTGCAGATGCAGGGTGTGGTTGCCCGGCGACTGGTAGCCCAAATCACCCACCGCGAGCACCGTTCCACACATCCGAACCGCTCCCTGATCACACAGCACCCCATGCTCAAAGGTGGTGTCAATGTCCAGGCGCACCGCGCATCCTGGGTCCAGATCGATCTGGCACCCAAGCAACGGAGTGAATGTTTCTATCGGCGAACGGCTTCCGGCGAGCTCTCCCAGAAATACTCGAAGCTGCGCACCGGGCACAGCGACGGGCGTGGGCGCATAGTGGGCGAAGTCGCGTCCGGTGTCGCGCGCGAAGCCTGGCAACGCCACCCATAACTGCGCGCCGTGCAGCACGGGCTCGGACTCCACCGAAACCTCGGAGTGGCAGATCCCCGCGCCCGCCGTCATCAGATTCAGCTCCCCAGGGCGGACCAGGGTGTGAACTCCGGCGCTGTCTCGATGCTCCACCAGCCCGCTGAACAACCAACTAGCCGTCTGCAGTCCGGTGTGTGGATGCGGTGGTACATCCATGCGCGTCCCGGAGACCGGGCCGTAGTGGTCGACAAAGCACCAAGCCCCGATCAGCGAACGCTGTCGCTGCGGCAGCGTGCGTTGTACGCGGATGGCCCGCGGGCCGCCCAGCGGCACCTCGCGCGGATGGAGCACATCGACCGGCTCGTCGTCGCCCACTTGTGAAGGGCGACAGGCGACCTCGGCCGGTGCTACCTCAACGTTGCTCATCATTACTCTTCGGCGCGGTGCGGTCGGGTGTTCAACCGCGACCATACCCTCGGCTCGCTACCGCCCCGGTGGCTGCAGCGCCTTCATGGCCACGCGCATCACCGGCTCCGGAATCCGATCCTTCATGGACAACGCCGCATCGGCAGCCCGGGAACGCAACGGAGTGCCGCGACCGAACATCCGGTTGAACGGCCCACCCGACGGTTCCAGCACCACGTGCAACGGCGGCCGGTCCACCGCAGCACCCAGCGCGTTGGCGATGACCATGCGCTGGATCTCGCTGGTGCCTTCAAAAATGGTGTACAGCTTGGCATCCCGATACCACTTCTCGACCGGGTGATCGGTGATGTAACCCCAGCCGCCCATTGTTTGAATGGCGCGCTCGGTCGCTTTGACCGCGACTTCGCTGGCGGCCATCTTCGACATCGAACCTTCCCCGCGCTCGAACGGGATCCCGTTGGCCGCCATCCACGATGCCCGCCAGGTCAGCAGCCGGGCCGCGTCGATCTGGGTGGCCAATTCCGCGAGCGGGAAGGCGATGCCCTGGTTGTCGATGATCGGCCCGCCGAACGCTTCGCGTTCGGTGGCGTAGGCCGTCGCGTATTCCAATGCGGCGCGGGCGATACCGATCGCCTGCGCGGCGACCATCGGGCGGGTCTGTTCGAAGGTGCCCAGGGTCGCCGAGCCGGACCGCTTGGCGCCCGCGACCACTTCCCGGGCCTTGGCTAGCTTATGTTCCAACTTCTCTTCCCCGCCCAACAAGTTCCCGCCCGGAACGCGGACACCGTTGAAGCGCAACTCCGCGGTGTGCGAGGCCCGGCAGCCGAGTTTGTCGAGCTTTCGCACCAGCTCCAAGCCAGGGGTTCCGCCTGGCACCACGAACAGCGCCTGTCCGCGGTGCCCCAACTCCTGGTCGACCACGGCGTTGACGACGTGCACATTGGCGATGCCGCCGTTGCCGATCCACATCTTGTGGCCATCGATGATCCAGTCGTCGCCATCTCGGCGCGCGTGGGTACGCAGGTTGCGCACATCACTGCCGCCTTCGGGTTCGGAGATCGCCAAGGCGGCGAGCTTGAGGTCCCCCGGCGTGCCGAAACACTCCGGGGCCCACTGCAGCATTTGTTCCGGCGATGCGGCCTGGCCGATCGCCGACAACGCCAACGCGGGCATGACGATCGCCAAACCGATTCCGGCACAACCCCAGAACAGCTCTTCCATGAACATCGGCAGCGAAATGCCAGTCGGGTCACCGATCAGATCGCGGTAGAACAACGGGCTGTAGAACCCCCGCTGAGCAGCCTCCTCCAGCACCGGCCAGGGGAATTCCTGCCGTTGGTCGTAGTGGAGGGCAACCGGGCGGATCACCTCCTCGGCGAACTCATGCGTGCGACGGGCCAAATCGTGTTGTGCCGCTGTTGGTGTCAGATCGAACGTCATGGATTCGCGCCCTTTTGGTCGACCGGTCCCTGCCGCCCTCGTCTACCCCGTCGTCAAACCCAGCAAACTGCGATCGATGCGCGGGTACTACGCCGCCGTGCGCGGGCCCAGATGTGCGGTCGGCAAGTGCAGTACCACCGCGGTTACCGGAACCACGTCATGTTCGCGCCGTTCTAACAATGCCGCGTTCTCGGGCAACTGCCGGGCGTTGATCTCGCCGGCCGCGATGCGACGCAATACTTCGTGGGCACGGGCGAGCTGTTCTCGCTTGCGGTATTGGCCGCCGGGAAGCTTCACTCCAGCCCAGACGCCGTACTCCTCGCGGTGCTTGATGGCCCGTTGCGCGCACAGCCGCTGTTGAGCCAGTGGGCAGCGGCGGAGGCATTGGACGCGAGCCTCGGTGGCCGAGCGTTCGTAGGCGCGGGCCTTGGCTGCGCCGTCGCCATCATCGTCATCGGGGTAGCCGAACCACAGTTCCGGGTTGCTTGCGCACGGGTTTGCCATCTTGACGGCCCTCCTATCTAACTGAAACGTAGGCGGAATCGTATACACACGACGGCGTGCAACACAAGGAAATCGCGACAAGAACGTATATCCAGTGTGGCGTCGGAATGCGTGTGTAATATCCGCTTATGGCCCGGAGCCTGCGGTGAGCCGCGAGTCGGCCGGCGCGGCGATCCGCGCTTTGCGGGAGTCGCGGGACTGGTCGCTGGCGGACCTCGCCGCCGCGACCGGCGTCAGCATCATGGGCCTGAGCTTCCTGGAACGAGGAGCCCGTAAGCCTCACAAAAGCACAGTTCAGAAGGTTGAGAACGGGCTGGGCCTGCCGCCCGGCACGTATTCGCGATTGCTGGTCGCTGCCGATCCCGACGCGGAGCTCGCTCGCCTGATCGCGGCGCAACCGCCCGAGCCGTCGAGTGTTCGGCGTTCTGCAGCGGTCGTCGTGGATCGACACAGCGACGCCGAGGTGCTCGAAGGCTACGCCGAAGCACAGCTCGACGCACTCCGCTCGGTCATCGACCGATTGCCCGCGACGACCTCAAACGAATACGAGACGTATATTCTGTCTGTGATCGCGCAATGCGTGAAAGCGGAGATGCTCGCGGCCAGTTCCTGGCGGGTAGCGGTCAACGCCGGCGCCGACTCGACTGGTCGGTTGATGCAGCACTTGGAGGCGCTGGAGGCGACCCGTAGAGCCCTGCTAGAGCGAATGCCCGCCAGCCTGAGCGCTCGGTTCGACCGGGCTTGCGCACGCTCGCCGTTGCCGGAAGCAGTCATCGCCGCGCTGGTGGGTCTCGGCCGCGACGAATTGTGGGACGTCCGAAATCGTGGTGCCATACCTCCGAATGCGGTGCCCAGAATCCGCGCTTTCACCGAAGCGATGGATGCGGCGGAAGCGGGCACGGACAACCGTGCAGCCAGCGGTGAGGGGAGCAATGAGTCCGGAAGTTGAGTTGCTGAGCCGAGCCCATGAGTTGTTCTCCGGTATCGGACACCACGAGGCCGTGAACGCCGGCATCAGCAGGGCCGGGCAACCGCCGCATCGGGTATCGAATGCCGCTGTCGCACAAGGGAATTATGTGCGGACGGCAGACCACAGTCACACCGCATTGTTATCGGCTGCCCGCACCGACGCGGCTGCCACCACTGTCATCGGCGCAGCACATCGGGATCGGGAAGCGGGTCGAGAGGCAACCGGGCGAGTCGTCGCAGAAGCTCGCGCTGACGCGGGCGCTACCCAGACGACGCCGTTAGGCCAGCGCGAAGCGATGCGCCGACGAGCGGCGCGCCTGCGCGCCCAGCGCGCGCACGTCTTGTTGGCGCGGCACAGAGCGCGCCGGCACGCGGCGGCACTGCGTGCACTGCGTTACCGCACCACGCGGCACCATCGAGGTGCGCTCTCTGGCCTGCGGGTACCGGCAGCAAACGGTCGCGCCGGGACAGCCGTGCGCGCGGCGTTGTCGCGGCTGGGCCGCCCGTACGTGTGGGGTGCCACCGGGCCAGACCAGTTCGACTGCTCGGGTTTGGTGCAGTGGTCCTACGCGCAGGCCGGTGTGCATCTGGATCGGACCACCTACCAACAGATCAACGACGGGGTCCCGGTACCTCGGTCGCAGGTGCGCCCGGGGGACCTGGTTTTCCCGCACGCCGGTCACGTGCAACTGGCCATCGGCAACAACTTGGTGGTGGAAGCCCCGTATTCGGGCGCGACGGTTCGAATCAGTCCCTTGGGCGGCAACGTGCAGATCCGCCGTCCTCTGTAAGAAGGTTGACCCCATGTCGGATCAAGCAGGATCCTCGATAGCCACCATCCAGGCACGGCAGGCAGCGTTGGCGCGGCGACATCGCGCGGTCGCGGAGGCCGATCGCGTCCTGACCGAGGCAGTGCACAGTGCCCACGCCGCGATGCGGGACAGTGTGCAGCGGCTCGACGCGATCGCCGCCGAAATCGGCCGTGCCGTGCCAGACGAACACGAGCGCGCCGTCGATACGCCGGTCGGCGCCCGAGAATTGCAGAGGTTCTTGGTCGCAAAGCAGCGGGAGATCGCCACCATCGTGGCCGACGCCCGCGAGCTCAGCCGTACGAAAGCCGCTGTCCTGCAGGGAATCAAAGACCACTACATTCTGATCGCGGGTTAGGGCTCGACTGCGGGCCAGGGTCCTGAGGTGAATTGTCGCTCGCCTGCGGCTTGGGTACTGTCCCGCGGCATGAAGGGGTCGCCCGATGTCGACGTTTAGCGATCTGGTCGACACTCTCGGTGCGATACGGGAGCGTACCGGCGACCCGAACGCCTGGCAGTCGGGTCTGACAGTAGACGAGGTCACCGCCGTGTTGACCCCCGCCACCGGTCCGGCCCAACTGACCGCAATTCTCGCCAAGATTCGCCAGCGCTACGCCACCATACTGAACCCCCCGGCCGTCTCTACACCACCACCGGGCCCGCACCAAGGCGATGCGGCCGAGGCTATTGCCGCCGCCGAATCGGCACTGGCGCATCAGAATTCGGCGACATCTCAACTCGACTTGCAGGTCGTCTCGGCCATTCTCAATGCGCACTTGAGCACCGTCGAAGGTCGGGAGGCGCTGACCCAATTACAGCGCGCCATCGAGGCCGCGGTGCGTACCCGGTCCGACTTGGACACCCCAGCCGGAGCCCGCGACTTCCAGCGGTTCTTGATCGGGAAACTCAGAGACATCCGCGCAGTGGTCGCCAACGCCAGCCTCGACGACACGTCGAAGTCTGCGTTGATGGCGGCGTGGACGTCGTTGTACAACGCGTCCAAAAACGAGATTCCCGACGAGCGCCGGGTTTCCGCCGTGCCTGCCGCAGCCCAGCCCAGCCGGACCGTCAGCGCTCAGCCGGCTGCGATACCAGAGGCCGGTGCCGCCGACCCGCTGCTGGACTCTCTGCTGCTGGACGATCCCGGAATGACTGGCACCGACCCGGTCCCAGCGAGCGCCGCCGTGCCGGCAGTCGCAACCGCGCCCGCCATACCGGCCTTCGGCGGCGCAACCATGCCGGCCGGCGGCAGTATGCCGGGCTGGGGCACCGCGGGTGAATCGCCATTGTTCACCCCGACCAGCGGCCGATCGCATCACCAACAGCGAGATTTCGACGACGACTTACTGGACGACGAATCCGACCCGCACGAATCGAAGTCGACCGAAGCAACCGAAGACGGCCACCACGACGACGAGGCGCCAAAGGATGCGCCGGGCCAACCGGAACCTGCGCCGACCGGGCCGACCACCGTGACGCTGCCCAATGGTGAGACGGTCACCGCCGCCAGCCCGCAACTCGCCGCGGCGATCAAGGCGGCGGCCGGTGGAACACCGATCGCCGAGGCGTTCCAGCAGCAGGGCATCACCATTCCGCCGCCTGGAACGGCCGTCCCCAAACCGCTCGAACCGGCACTGCTGGTCCCCGGAGACATCGGCATGTTCAGCGACCGCCACGCGCTGGCCCTCGGGCGCAGCGAAGCCCTTCTCGACGGCCAGATTCAGCACATTTCCACGGTGAGTGGACCAAGCTTTCTAGGGTGGGAACATCCACCGACAGCGGCGACCGCCACGGCTCCGGCCGGGACCGGTACGCCGACACCGACCCGGCCGGCGGCCACGCCGACGGCGACCTGACGACGCACCGATGAGTCCGCCGGCACCCAGCCGCCGGCGCAGGAAAGAGGAGACCGCCGATGGCAGATCGAATTCGGGTGGTACCGGCGCATTTACGCGAAGCCGCCGCTCACCATGAGCGGACCTCCGACCACCTACGGACGATTCCGGCGTCGCACCCGGCGATTCAGGAGAGCCTGGACTCGTTAGGGCCTATCTTCAGCGAGTTACGTGAAGCCGGTCGCGAACTGCTCGAACTCCGGCGGCAATGCTACGAGCAGCAAGCCGACGACCATGCCGACATGGCCCAGAATCTCCGCACGTCGGCCACGGTGTGGGAGCAGCACGAGGAAACGGCCGCCCACGACCTGAGCAGCATCATCGACCCGGACCGATGACGGAGGCCAATCCCGCTTTCGACACCGTCCACCCCAGTGGACACATCCTGGTCCGATCGTGCCGCGGTGGATACCTGCATAGTGTCGCGCTGAGCGATGCGGCCATGGATACCGATGCCGCCAGTCTCGCCGAAGGCATCCTGCTGACCGCCGACGTGTCGTGCCTCAAAGCGTTACTCGAGGTGCGCGACGAGATCATTGCCGGCGGTCACACGCCGTCCGCGGAGGTGCCCACCCTCGACGATCTGCACGCGGCCATCGAAAAGCTGTTGGCTCATCAGCTGCGCCGGCGGGACCGCTGACCAGCTAGAGCAGCCAGATTTTACCGCTCTCCGGATCGGGCGTGATGTCGGCAGGCGGCTCGATTGGGTTGTCGCCGAACAATTGTCGTGCGCGGCCCAGCAATGCACGCACCTCGTCGAGTTGCTGCTGCAGCGCAGAATCGGCCATGGCCCCACGCTACCGACGCCGTGTCGTGCGCACAATTCACCGCCAAAGCCGCCAGCGACGTGCCGGTACGCTTACCCGGTGGCGATTTTCGGTCGACGGGCAGCGCGACAGCGCCTGCGCAAAGCGACCCAAGAATCCCTCGCCATCCCGACATTCAGCTCGCCGCCCGACTGCACCCCATGGGTCATCGGTGGGCTGTGGCCCGCGGACCTCTCCCCCGAGAACCCCGAAACCGCTTCACTGGCAGAGGTTCTCAGATCCGACCTGCAACGGATCGCAGGCAATGCCAACGAGGAGCTGATTTCGATTCGGCGCGCACCGATTGCCGACTCCGCCAGGCGAGCCGCCGAATCCCAGCTCATCGCGCAAGCTCGCGCGATGGCGGTGCGGCGAGTCGAGTCGACCTTGCGCCAACTACGCGGGAGGCCCCACCCCGACTCCCACGACCGGCGGCCCGGTTCGGTCACCCGGCATTCGCCCGGCAATGACCTGGAGACGACGCTGGTGCTGCCACCGGTGCAAGCGGATCCGCCCGAGGTGGCGCACCCCTCCCCCGCAGCATCGATTCCAGCGGACGCAGTGGCGCCGGAGGACCCGCACCAGCGATTGCGCCGGCTGCTGAGCGTCGTGGTCCGTCAGGAACCCCGCCTCGGCTGGGCGATCGGCGACACAGCGGACGGGTCGACAGTCTTGGTCACCGATCTCGCGCACGGCTGGATTCCGCCGGGCATCGTATTGCCGGAAATCGTGCAGGTCGTGCCGCCGGGTCAACGAACCGGTCGAGCGGTCGACTTGCTAGGCGCGGCGACGCACACCGCCAGGTACACGCCAGGTGACCCGGTCGGTGGGCCGGCAGAATTCACCGACGCAGAATCATCGACACGGCCCCTGCAGTTGCCTACCGTGACCGACCTGCCCGTGAAGCTGGAGGCAGCCACGCGGACCAGCGACGAATTGCCGCGAATGGTGCACCGGTTAGCCAAGGCCGCGGCCGCTGGAACCGGGGTCGCCGATGAAGAAATCGATCTGCTGCGCGTACATCTGGAAACGGCGCGATATCGGCTCGTCGCCCAATACCCCGAAGTGAATTCCACACAGTTGCTGAACTGTATGCTGCTGGCCGCTACCGAAGGTGCCGTCACCGATGACGAGATAACGGCGAATTATCACTTCGCATGGTTCCAAAAACTGAACACCCTACCGTCGCACCAATGACCGCGCAGGTGAATTGACGCAGGTGAGGGCTGTGGACATACTGTCCTGGTGTCGCGGTCGGACAGCCCGAGGGAATTGGGTGACAAAAGCGACCGAGACCTCGTCGAATCGGTTCTCCGCGACTTAAGCGAAGCGGCCGACAAATGGGAGGCACTCGTCGCGGAAGCCGAAACCGTCACCTACAGCGTGGACCTTGGAGATATTCACGCTGTTGCAAATTCCGACGGTCGGTTGCTCAAGTTGACGCTGCATCCCAGCGTGATGACCGGCTACGCCCATGGCGAGCTGGCCGACAGGTTGAATACAGCGATCGCAGCGCTGCGAGAGGAGGCAGAGGCCGAGAATCAGGCACGGTACGGCGGCCATCTGCAGTGACGTCGGTGATGCGGATAGCGGCATATCCCGCATCGGAAGGAGAATGACTGTGCCACTCAATCTGTCCAATCGGGATCAGAATTCGGGGCACCTGTTTTATAACCGGCGGTTGCGTGCGGCCATTACGCGGTTCTCCGTCCGCATGAAGCATGACGACCGTAAGCAACAAGCGGCGGTCGTGTTGTCGATCGTCTTGGTCCTTATCGGCGCCGGCTGGATGGCTCTGTTGCACATCATGAAGCCGGCGGGCCTGATCGGTCAGTCGGCCGTCATCGGTAACCGCGACACCGGCGCTGTCTACGCCAGGATCAACGGACGGCTGTACCCCGCGCTCAATCTGACGTCGGCGCGACTGGCGGTGGGCAACGCCGCCGCGCCCGCCTGGGTCACCGCCGGCGAAATCACCAAGTACCCGACCGGGCCGATGATCGGCATACCGGGTGTTCCCGACAGCCTTCCCGTCGTCAGTAGTGCGGTGTCGGCATGGTCGATCTGTGACACCGCGGCAACTCGAGGCAGCGGCACGGCGCCGGTGGTGACATCCATAGCTGGCCAACTCCTCCCGATGGGCAGGGCCGTCGCGCTGGGGACCAGGCAAGCCGTGCTGGTGACCCACAAAGGCGGGACGTACGTCATCTGGGGCAGTCAACGGTCGCGCATCGACCCGACGGACCGGTCGGTCACCTTCAATCTCGGCCTCGACCCCGGCGTCACATACCCGATCGAGATTTCCAATGCCCTTTTCGATGCGCTGCCAGCAACGGAACCCCTTGTGCTGCCGGCCATCCCAGAGGCCGGAGCGCCGTCGCGGTGGCTACCCGAAGACAAGGTCGGCAGCGTGCTGGAATCACGCGACGCCAGCGGCACGGTCAACGGCTTCTACGTGTTGCTGCCCGGCGGAGTGCAGAAGATCAGCGCCTTTGTCGCCGACCTACTCCGCACCGGCAACTCTCAAGGGTCCACCGCCCCAACCCTGGTACCTCCGGACAAATTGATCCACATCCCTGTTGTCGATGTCCTCAATGTCGACTACTACCCGTCGGGGAAGCTGGAATTCGTTGACACCAAGGCCAATCCGGTGACCTGCGTCGGGTGGGAGAAGCAGTCCGGTGACCCGCAGGCCCGGATCACCACCTTCACCGGCCGAGGACTGCCGGTGCCGATCAGCATGGACTCCCGCCTGGTGCATCTGGTCCGCGACGACCGCAATCCCGACTCGGCCGAGGCTCACCAGACCCTGGTCTTGCCGGGCGCGGCCAACTTCGTCACCAGCACCAGCGGAGTCGCCGCGGCGGACAGCCGCGAAAGCCTGTATTGGCTATCGCCGCAAGGCGTTCGGTACGGCATCCAGTCGGAACAACGGACCTTGCAGGCACTCGGACTCGATCCGCGCCTGGCGGTGCAAGCGCCCTGGCCATTGCTGCGGACGTTTGCCCCCGGTCCGGCCATCAGTCGTGACGCGGCATTGGTCGCGCGCGACGCCGTCCCGGCTGGTGGCGCGGTGGCGCCGCTGCCCGACGCAAACGACCCAAGCGTCGGGGGTTAGACATGTCCAAGCGGGGTTTCGTCCGGGGCAAACGCACACCACCGCCCGCCGTTCCGCCGGTGCGAGTGGCGGTCGCCGCGCCGCTCGCACTTCCCGAACGCGAACCACGCAACATCCTGTTGATGATCGCCTTGCCGGCGCTGCTGATCGGGATCATCGGCACGTTGGTAGTGATGTACGCCTCCGGTATCCGGACGTTGCAGTCGGGCTTCTTCCCGATGATTGGTTTGGTCGGGTTCGGCGCGCTGATGTTCGGCGGCCGATTCGGGCGCGGACGCCGAATCAGTTGGGGCGAACAGGAAAAGCAGCGCCGCAGCTATCTGCGCCAGCTCGACGAGGATCGTGAAGAGGTGCAACGGGCCGCGCAGGAGCAACGTCGCAGCCAGTCGTTCCTCCATGCCGATCCGCACAAGCTGGACACCGTGATCGGCGGTCCGCGCATGTGGGAGCGCCGCCCGGCGGACGCCGATTTCCTGGACGTCCGATTAGGCATCGGGGTGCAGCAAGCCAGTGAATCGGCGGTCACGTTGCAATGGCCTGACGTCCCCGTAGGGGAGGAGCTCGAACCGGTCACCGGCGGTGCGCTACGGGACTTCATTCTCGAGCAGAGCAAGATCCGCGGCATCGGCAAGGTGCTCAGCCTGCGGTCCAAGCCCGGATTCAGCTTCATCGCCGACGATCCGAGTGAATTGCACGCTCTGGCAAGGGCAATCATGTGTTCGCTCGCGGTCTATCACAGCCCCAGCGACGTCAAGCTGTTGGTGGTCACCCGCCACCCGGAAGCGTGGTCGTGGCTGGTGTGGCTCCCGCACAACCAGCACGACGAGATGTTCGACGCGTGCGGGCTGCGGCGACTGGTGTTCACTTCGCCCACCGAGTTGGAAGAGGCCCTCGACGCCGATCTCCACCGCAAGGGGCGCGGACCCTGGACCCCACCGGTCGGGGCGAGCCCTTCGTCGATGCCGTCTGCCATGGAGTCGCCGACCGCAGTTTCACTCGGTCCGCACTGGGTCATCGTCGACGACAACGTAGGCACTCCCGAGCAATGGGAGGGCGTGACCGGACAAAAGGGCATGGCCGGCATCACCGTGCTGCGGCTGGCGACGCGGGTCGGCGTCGGCGTCGGATTCGCCGACGAGAACCAGCGTTTCACGCTGCGCGAAGGCAGGTTGATACATCGCGGCACCTTCTACGCGGTTGCCGATCTGCTTGCCAACAGCACGGCCAGCCGGTACGCCCGGGCGCTGGCCCGTTGGTCTCCGATGACCGCCGGAGAACTTTCCGATACCGACAGCCAAGGTGGCGAGTTGTTGCGCGCGTTGGGGATCAGCGACCCGCGATCGCTCGACGTCGAACGCCTGTGGGCGGAAAGTCGCGGCCGTGGTGACCCTAAGTGGGCCATGGTGCCGGTCGGCGTCAAGCAAGGCGGCGAGCTGCAGTATGTGATTCTGCGCGCCAAGGACTTCGGCGGCTACGGCTTCCACTCGGTGGTGATCGGCACGTCCGGATCGGGCAAGTCCGAGTACTTCTTGTCGCTGTGCAGTGGGATTGCCCTCACCCATTCGCCGGAGACGTTCATCGTCATCTTCGTCGACATGAAGTTCGAATCCGCCGCTCAAGATCTGCAAGGCTTCCCGCACGTCGCGGGCTCGCTGTCCAATCTCGGCAAGGACGACCGGCATTTGGCCGAGCGGATGCGCAAGGCGATCAACGGTGAAATCGCGCGCCGGTACCGGCTTTTCAAAGAGGCCGGGGCGCGTGACGCCAACGAGTACGAAGAGATGCGGCTGGCCGGGCGGGATTTGGAGGCGGTGCCGATCTTGTTGGTGATCATCGACGAATACCTCGAGTTGTTCATTCACCACCCGGAGTGGATCGATCTGGTCATCCATATCGGGCAGGAGGGCCGCGGCTGTAACGTCTTTTTCACCCTTGGTGGTCAGCGA
This sequence comes from Mycobacterium sp. 1423905.2, assembly GCF_001673155.1. GTDB lineage: Bacteria > Actinomycetota > Actinomycetes > Mycobacteriales > Mycobacteriaceae > Mycobacterium. Next base: position 38,081 of record NZ_LZLE01000259.1, read on the forward strand.
CTGGACCTGTCGTCGCTGAGTAAGGTCAAGAGCAACATCGCCTTTCGCGTGGCGCTGCGCGCCGAGACCGCCGAAGACTCGCGTGATGTCATCGGCAGCGACGCGGCCCTGCATCTGCCCTCGAAAGAAAACGGTTATGCCCTACTGAAAGTGGGGCCGCGTGACCTCGAGCAATTCCGCTGCTTCTACGTTTCGGCCCCGTTCGTGGTGCCCAAACGGACCGTATCCGTGGACAAGACGGTGGCGATGAGCTTCTCCCAGCCACGCTCATACACCTGGGAATACCAGCCGCTCACCGATGCTGACAGCGCGGCATTGGCGGTGGCCGACGCGCCGGAGGAACCCGACGAATTCCTCTTTCACTCTGACGGTTTCCGCAAGAAGAAACTCGTCGACGTGGTCCGCGACTCCCTGGTATCCCACGCCGCCCGGCCGCCGCACCAAATCTGGCTGCCGCCACTAGAAGTCAGCGAGCCCATCGATATGTTGGTGGCCCGCTGGCGGGGCCGGCCATGGCACGTCGACTACGGGCACAACCCAGGCCTGGTCTTTCCGGTCGGCATCGTGGACATCCCCGAAGAGCACAGCCAACGGGTGCACAGCATCGACGCCGAGATGGACAACGTCATGGTGGTGGCCACCGCTCAGCGGGGGAAGTCGACCACACTGATGACGCTGATGTGCTCCGCGGCCTTGATGTACCGGCCCGAACGGGTCACCTTCTTCTGCATCGGGGCATCGCTGTACCCCATCGAAGATCTCCCGCACGTGGCGTCGGTGGTGAGCCCGACCGACACCGAAGGCGTATCCCGGACCATCGCCTCCATCGAAGGCCTGATCCTGGCCCGCGAGGCGTCGTTCAAGAAGTACCAGATCGACGTCTCCGAATTCCGGGAGCGACGATTCGCCGCCGACGCCCTGGGTGCCACCGACCCCGACGACAAATTCGGTGACGTGTTCCTGGTGATCGACAACTTCAGCGATCTCTACGACAAAGACGCCGCCATGGGCGAGCGGGCCATCGCGATCGCCCGCCAAGGTCTGTCGTACGGTGTGCACATCATGACCAGTGCCACCGCCTGGCTGGTCGGACAGAAGCAGCAACTGGTCAACGTGTCCAACGCGCGCATCCAGTTGCGGCTGAGCAACCCCGACGAGACCCAGATGGGTGAGGGGTTCGAGCGCAAGAAAGCCGCCCGCAACACGCTGGATCGGCCCGGGTTCGGAGTGACCAGGGACGGGCACGAACTGCTGATCGGTGCCCCAGAGGTGATCGGGCCGACCGGTGATCGGGTGCCGACGCGCGAGATCGGCCGGCTGATCGCAGACCTGACCGGGGCGGGCCGCGTGGAAACCCTGGCCCGGCTGCCCGCACGAGTGGACCTCGACGACGTGCTGGTCGCCTTCGAGCGCAGCGCCGCAGCCGCCGATCCGTTGAACATCCCCTTCGGTATCGGAGAGACCGCGCTGCAGCCCGCGGTCCTGCCTACCCGGGTGGCACCCAACATGCTGATCGTCGGACGTCAGTCATGCGGTAAGACAACCACTTTGGCCGTCATCGGGCAGACTATCGCGAATCGTATGACGCCCGAGCAGGCGCAGATCACCATCATCGATCCCAAGACCTCGCTGATCGGCAAGATCCGAGGGGACCATGTACGGGCTTACGCGTACACCGCCGATGACATCGACGTGGTCGTGGGTGAGTTAGCGCAGCTGCTGCGCGATCGGCTGCCGCCGTCGGGTCTGAGCCAAGAAGAATTGCTGAGACGAAGCACCTGGGAAGGGCCGCACCACTTCGTCCTGATCGACGACGAGCACGAGCTGCGACCTCACGGGGTGGTCGGCAAGGGCGCGGCGACCGCCCCGCTGTGGGGGCTGATCGAACGCGGCCGTGAGATCGGATTGCACATCATCGCCTCGCGGCTGCCGGGTAACTGGGCCGGAGTCTCGGTAACGAACCCGTTCCTGCAGAAGATGACGGGTTCGCGTGCTCCCACTTTGTTCATGGACAACGACCCGGCAGCCGTCAAAGTGTTCGGCCGGACCAGCGCCCAGCAACTCCCGCCGGGAAGGGGCCTGTTGGTCACGACGGACGGCGTCATGGAGGGAGTCTTGGTCGCCGACCCGGGCCGAGGAAGGTGAATCGACAGCTGGAGTGCCCGAATTTAGACTCAGACCGCTCGCTTGCGTGCCAAGCTGAGCAGCAACGTGGGAGGCAGATATGACTGGCTTTTTCGAAATGGTTCCCGGCGCCGTCGACCTGTCGGCGGCTGCAGAGGCCGGTATCAGTGAGGAAATGGCGGCCACCACCGCGGCGGGAGCCGCAGCGTTGACCGGCGTCATGCCGATGGCGTCCGATGCCGACTCGATCGAGTTCGCGGCCGCGCTCAACGCCGCCGGCGCCGCTTACCTCGCCACGGCGGCCGAGCACGTCGGGCAGCGCGCCGGCTTCTCCGGTGCGCAAGGGCTGGCGTCCGCGACCACGGTCGCTACCGATGGGCTGAACGCGGCAGCCACCGCACTCGGGGGGTAGCAGACGGTATGCCCGACCCAAGGTGGACCGGTCCCCCAGAAGTCGTCGCCGCGATCTTCGAAGCCGGCTCGCCTGCGTCGGTGATCGCCAACAACACCGTCTGGGTCGCCGAGACCGCCAACAAGGAGCTTTCGGCAGGCCTGTCGGCCGTCAACACCCTGGCCACCGCCGCGCAATGGCAAGGAGTCAGTGCCGTCGCGTCGATGGCGACCGCCACCGGACTCAACGCCGGACTGCAAACCCTGGTGGGCTGGACGGCCGAGAAGATCAGCATCACCCAAGCGGCCGTGGAGGCGTTCGCCGTAGCCAGGTCCTCGGTCATCCCCTCGTTGGTATCGCAGACCAACCGCGACGAGTGGGCCGTCCTCAACGCCACCAACTTCCTCGGCATCAACACTCCCGCCATCGTCGAGCGGGATTGCGAATACTTCGGGGAGCACTGGCCGCACAACTCCAGCATCGGATGGACCTACTCCGGCGCGCTGAGCGCGCTGGTGGCAGCACTGGCCGTGCCGCCGCCAGTTGCTCCGATGGGCGCGTCACCGGCCGCTCCCGCAGCGGCGGCCCAAGCCGTCGCGCAGGCGGCGGGGCAGTCCGGCATGAACGGCGCGGTGCAGGCATCGACCCAAGCCGCGCAGACGACCGCCGCACCTTCGGAAGCCACCGGCCAACTGGGCTCGCTGATGCAGCAGCCGATGCAGATGATCTCGGGTGTCACCGAACCGCTCAAAGAGATGGCTCAGGCGCCGATGCAGGCCATGCAGGGCTTCACCAGCCTGCCGCAGAGCATGATGCAGGCCATGGGTGGGATGTTCGGTTCCGCCGGAGCGCCGAGCGCGGCCACGGTGGCCGCCGAGCCAGTGGTCGCGGCGGGCGGCGTGGCAGGAGGCGCCGCCTCAGGTGGGGGTGCGGCCGGTGTGGGGAGCTTCCCCGGTGCCGGATTGACCAGCTACACCCGTCCCACCAGCAGTTTCGAACCGGAGGCAGGCGGGCGGCCGACCAGCGTGCGGGCAGGTGTGCTGAATGCCGCTGAACTGCGCGGCCCGGTGACGTCGTCGGCTATGGGAGGTGCGCCGATGCCGGTGTCCCCGGCCGGCATGCTGGCGCGAGGCGCTGAATCGGAGAAAGAGTCGGTGACGCGCGCACGCGTCGTCGTGAACGGTGACGGCGAGCAACCGCGCTAGGTCCCGGCCGGGCACGTTGGTCACGGGTGTCACTCCAACCCCTGGCCGACTAACTGCACATCGGCGACCACCCCGGGAAGAGGCCAGTGTGACTACTGTGACGCGCTTCGACCAGCGCCGGGCGGCCCGGCAAAGGCTTGCGCAATAGACAGCCACCGGCACGCATCCTCACCGTCGGCAACCAAATCCAAACGGCTCAGCGCCCGCCGCTGCGTCACCAGATAACAGAAGTCTTCGGCCGAACCGGTGACCCGCTGCGCCGCCCCCTCCGGCCCCCACACCCAGAGGTCACCAGCAGGCCCCCGCAACTCAACGCGAAACGGCTCGGTGGGCGGGGTCGCGTTGTTGACGGCGAAGGCGTAATCACGGGTGCGCACGCCCAGGTGCGCAATCGAGCGCAGTCGTTCCGTCGCGACCCGCCTGACCCCCAATGCATCGGCGACATCCAACCCATGCGCCCACGTCTCCATCAGTCGCGCCGTCGCCATCGATGCCGCGCTCATCGGCGGCCCGAACCATGGCAGTTTGCGCCCCTCAGGAACCGTGACCAACGCCTGGTGCAACTTCTCCCGGGTGATCCGCCAGTCGTTCAACAAATCACTGGCGGGCACCGCGGCCAGGTCTTCGGCCCCAGCGTCGACGAAGCCGCCCGGATCGGCCGCAGCGGCGCTCAGCACGGCGCCGAACGCGTCCTCGTCGGTGACCGCGGTCAGTGCGACGCGGTCCGTCCACAACAAGTGCGCGATCTGATGAGCAATGGTCCAGCTCGGCGCGGGCGTCTCCGTGGCCCATTCCTCCGGCGACAGCGGAGCCACCAGCGCGTCGAGGTCCTCGCTTTCGGCGCGCAAGTCAGCGACTATCGGACCGGGTCCCGCCATCACAGCCTCCCTAACTTGGCCGGTAACCCGCGCCGGCCGACAACGCTGTGCACCACCAGGCCCAGCACATAAATCCCCGAGCCGACCAGCACGAACACCGGCGCGCGCCCATCATCCGGAATCACCGCCGCAGAAACGGTCACCGCGACGATGAACGACACCCAGAACAAGGCGTCCTGCACGGCGAAGACGTGTCCGCGCAGCGCGTCGTCGACGTCGATCTGCATCGCGGAGTCCGCGCACAGTTTGACCACCTGCCCCGCCACGCCCAGCGAGAAACCGCAGGCCACCATGACCGGCAATTGCAGCCCCGCGCCGGCGAGCTGGATGAGCGCCGCGGCCACCAGGGCACCGTTGGCCGTCGCGTAGCGGCCCCACCGGCGGATGATGATCGGAGTCAACACGTTGGCTAGAAACGCCCCTAGCCCCGTGGCCCCGAAAAACACCAGTGCGGTGCCCAATCCCGCGACGTCCGGATCTGGGAGGTGGTGCACCAGCAACAGCACCAGCAACGAGTTGATGCCGACCACCATGCGATGGGCGGCTAAACCGGAAAGCGCCGCCGCCACCGTCGGCAGCTGCACCACCGTGCGCAAACCGTGCAACCACCCGGTGATCACCGCGTACACGGCCGATCCGTGGATGGCGCGCTTGGTGTCGTCGGGCCCGAGCACCCGCGGGGCGAAGCGCAACGACAACAGCAGCGCTATCGACACCGGTATGGCGGCGACGAAGATGACGAGCGCGGCACCCCGATCACCACCACCGCCCAGCCAGCGGGGGACCAACATGAAGTTGGCGCCGACGAAGGCGGCAACCGCACCCGAAGCGGTCGCCACCGAGTTCATCGTGACGACCTTCTCGCGCGGCACCACATGCGGCAGCGAGGCCGACAGCCCGGACGCGACGAACCGGGCCAAGCCATTCGCCAGCAGCGCCGCGCACAGTAACAGCACATCACCGGCCCCGACGGCCAAGATGGTGCCGATGATCGCGATGAAGGCCAACCGAGCCACGTTCGCGCCGACCAGCACCAGACGCCGATCCCAGCGGTCCATCAGCGCCCCGGCGAAGGGTCCCAGCAACGAGTACGGCAAGAACAGCACGGCGAAGGCTCGGGCGATCGCCATCGGGTCAGCGGCTCGGTCCGGGTTGAATAGGAGCGCTCCGGCCAGGCCCGCTTGAAACAGGCCATCGCCGAACTGACTTGCCATGCGCAGCTGCATGAGTCGCCAGAAGTCCGGCATACCGCGTACCGACCGCCACAGCTCGACGGGTGCGCGTGCCTGCGTGCGGCTGCGATTCAACAAAACCCACTTCCACGATCGGGCGCAGGCAAGGCTGGTGTCGCGCTGTGCCGCCCCACCAACATTACAAATCTTCACCGACGGCGCTTGTTTGTGCCGGGCTTCGCGTCGCGGGTGCGATGATGGTGAGGTGGCGCCGCACGAAGATCCCGAAGACTATGTCGCACCCGCCGCGCAACGGGTTCGAGCGGGTACGTTGCTGCTCGCCAACACCGATCTGCTCGAACCGACTTTCCGCCGTAGCGTCATCTACATCGTCGAGCACAATGACGGCGGAACCCTGGGCGTAGTGCTCAACCGGCCCAGCGAAACCGCGGTCTACAACGTGCTGCCGCAATGGGCCAAACTCGCCGCCAAGCCCAAGACGATGTACATCGGCGGCCCGGTGAAGCGGGACGCCGCGTTGTGCCTGGCGGCTCTGCGGGTCGGCGCCGAGCCCGACGGTGTTCCCGGCTTGCGGCACGTCGCCGGCCGTATCGTGATGGTCGACCTGGACGCCGAGCCGGAGGCGATCGCACCGGTCGTCGAAGGGGTGCGGATCTTCGCCGGCTACTCCGGTTGGACCATCGGTCAACTCGAGGGCGAGATCGAGCGCGACGATTGGATCGTCTTGTCCGGGCTGCCCTCTGACGTGCTGGTCGGGCCGCGGGCCGACCTGTGGGGGCAGGTGCTGCGCCGCCAGCCGTTGCCGCTTTCGCTATTGGCCACCCACCCGATCGACGTCAGCCGCAACTAGGCCGGTCAGTCACAGGACAGGGTGCAGCCGACGCAATTTCCCCCGCAGCCGGCGGCCTCCACGGCCTGATTGCGTAGCGCATACCTCGCGCTCTGCCAAGAGCCGGTCGCCAACGTCCCGACCGCGCCGACGATGCAAACGATGACCACGACCAGCGCCGCCTGCGGGGAGGCGGCCAATGCCACCACGGCACCGGCGGTCAACATCACCGCGGCCGCCAACTGTGTCGGCGCCATCGCCCGCCGCGCCAGCAGCGTCGTGTCGGCCGTCTGAGGCTGTGTCAGCGACCAGGCCCCGAACGCGGCGGAGGCGACCGCCGCACACATGCACAGCATGCCGACGATAAGCATGGGCTCACAATACGAGTTCGCCCATGCCTCCGCTCGCCGGGTTCCGCCGATCCCTGGGTGCGAATGGTCCTAACGTTGGGGAAGCAACGGGATCAGCGGCGTCGGTGCGGTTCCCGGGCCGGGCAACGGACGCTGTGCCGGCAGCCCAACCGCACCGGACCGGGCTGTCTGCGCGGGTGCGGGGACCGATGCCGGGGCGACCGCCGGCGCTGGCGCAACCACCGGTGCTGGCGCAACCGCCGGTGCAGGCGCAACCACCGGAGCCGGGGAAACCACCGGCGCAGGAGCAGCGGGCACCGCGGAGGCGGGAGCCGCTCCGGGCGCCGACACCCGGAAGCCGTTGACGATCGCATCGGTGGCCGGCGCGTCGGAGACGGCCTGGGAAGCGGCCGTGGTCACCGACAACGACACCAGGTACTTCTCGTTTGCGGCGGTCGCGATGACATGACGCCGCGACGTGTTGAGGGTCATGTCGTTTTCGCGGTAGGTGCCCTCGATGACTGACGACGGGAAAGCGCCGAGATTGGCCATCGAGGCATTGGTGGTCTGCCAGCCGAGCAGCTGTTGGCTGTCGACGTAACCATGGCTGATCGCCTCGACGGGGTCGAAGTCGCCGATCAGCTTGTACACCACGACCTGGGCGTTGGACGTGTAGATGCTGTTGCCGCCCACCCGGTCAGCGATCACCACGAATGCGTCGGGGACGTTGGGATCGGGCACCTGCGTCCACCGCGGCGGCACCGGCAATGTGATGTCGAGCGCCTTGAACCCTTGCGACCGCTGCGCTTCGAGCTTGACGCCCTTGGCGCGCAGGTAGTCCCGCAAGGTGCCGGTGACCGTGGGGGTGGCCGCTGGTGGCGTGGGCGCTGCGACGGCCCCGGCACCGGCGGCCGGAACCGTGGCGGGAACCGGGGAAGCAACCGGAGCCGGCAGCTGCACCGGAGGCACAGCCTGCGCCGGTGCCGGAGCGAATCTGTTGGTGACGCCACCGGGGTAAACGCCACCGGGGTAAACCGTGAGGTTCTGCGCCGGCGGCACGGCGGCTTGAGACGGGACTGGCGCGGGGATAGCGGGCGGTGGGAACAGTGGGTCGGCAGACGCCTTGCCACTGGTGAGTAGTACGACGCCGACGAAGCCGGCAGCCACGCCTCCCGCGAAAACCCGCCAGTTGCGGGCGATCTGAATCATGTGCGTCGATCCCTCCGAAGAACCTCGGGCGCCAGTGCCCGTCATGAACGCCGAATTTAATAAGTTCTTAAGGGGCCGACCAGGCTTGAAATGAACCTGGGACGAACCTCTGATCGGCGCGCAACGCAACCGAGACCATCCCGTGGCCGGCGGCTCGGCCCCCGACCGTTGTGGCTCGCCCTTATACCCTGTTGGGCGTGACCGAATCGCCGACCGCTCCGCCTGGCAGCACGCCCGGCGTCACCGACGCGGACTCCGACGCGCCGCGTCACCGCTACACCGCCGAGCTGGCGGCCCGGGTGGAACGGAGCTGGCAGGAGAATTGGGCGCGATGGGGCACGTTCCATGTGCCCAATCCCGTCGGCTCGCTGGCGCCGGCGGACGGCAGCCCCGTGCCGCACGACAAGCTGTTCGTTCAAGACATGTTCCCGTACCCCTCGGGCGAGGGACTGCATGTCGGGCACCCGCTTGGTTACATCGCCACCGACGTCTACGCCCGGTACCACCGGATGATCGGGCGCAATGTCTTACACGCGCTGGGCTTCGATGCGTTCGGGCTCCCGGCCGAGCAGTACGCCGTCCAGACCGGGACGCATCCGCGCATCAGAACCGAAGCCAACATTGTCAACTTCCGTCGCCAGCTGGGGCGGCTGGGGCTGGGCCACGACTCAAGGCGTAGCTTCTCGACGACCGACGTGGAGTTCTACAAGTGGACACAGTGGATCTTCCTGCAGATCTACAACGCCTGGTTCGACACCAACGCCAATAAAGCGCGACCGATCTCAGAGTTGATCGACGAATTCGATTCCGGCGCAAGAACGCTGGAGGACGGACGGCCCTGGGCCGAGCTGTCGGCGGGGGAGCGGTCCGACGTGATCGACGGCTTCCGGCTGGTCTACCGGTCGGATTCGATGGTCAACTGGTGCCCCGGGCTGGGCACGGTGCTGGCCAACGAAGAGGTCACCGCGGACGGCCGCAGTGACCGCGGCAACTTTCCGGTGTTCCGAAAGCGGTTGCGGCAGTGGATGATGCGGATCACCGCCTACTCCGACCGGCTGCTCGACGACCTCGCTCTGTTGGACTGGCCGGAGAAGGTCAAGACGATGCAGCGCAACTGGATCGGGCGTTCGACGGGCGCCTCGGCGCTGTTCTCGGCCACCAAGGCCGACGGGTCTGGAGCTGACATCGAGGTGTTCACCACCCGACCGGACACCCTGTTCGGCGCCACCTATCTGGTGTTGGCTCCCGAGCACGATCTGGTGGACGAGCTGGTGGCCGGCGACTGGCCGGAGGGCGTCGACCCGTCCTGGACCTACGGCGCCCCGACGCCCGCGGAGGCGGTGGCCGCCTACCGTCGCGCCATCGCCGCCAAGTCCGACCTGGAGCGCCAGGAGAGTCGGGAGAAGACCGGCGTCTTCCTGGGCAGCTATGCCACCAACCCGGCCAACGGTGAGCTGGTGCCGATCTTCATCGCCGACTATGTGCTGGCCGGCTACGGCACCGGGGCGATCATGGCGGTACCGGGCCATGACCAGCGCGACTGGGACTTCGCCCGGCAGTTCGGCCTACCGGTTGTGGAAGTCATTGCGGGCGGCGACCTTTCGGAGGCGGCCTACGCTGGCGACGGCGTGCTGGTCAACTCGGGGTTCCTGGACGGCATGGATGTGGCGGCGGCCAAGGAGGCGATCACCGCCCGGCTGCAATCCGAGGGGAAGGGCGAGGCCCGCGTCCAATTCAAACTCAGGGATTGGCTTTTCGCGCGGCAGCGGTATTGGGGCGAACCCTTTCCGATCGTCTACGACAGCGACGGGCGGGCACATCCGCTCGACGAGGCGGCTTTACCCGTCGAACTGCCCGACGTACCCGACTATTCGCCGGTGCTGTTCGACCCCGACGATGCCGACAGCGAGCCGTCGCCGCCGCTGGCCAAGGCGAACGAGTGGGTACATGTCGAGCTTGATCTGGGGGATGGGCTCAAGCCCTATACCCGCGACACCAACGTCATGCCGCAGTGGGCCGGCAGCTCCTGGTACGAGCTGCGCTACACCGACCCGCATAACTCAGAACGGTTCTGCGGCAGGGAGAACGAGGCCTACTGGATGGGCCCGCGGCCTGCCGAGCACGGACCCGCCGACCCGGGCGGTGTCGACCTGTATGTAGGGGGCGCCGAGCACGCCGTGCTGCACCTGCTGTACTCGAGGTTCTGGCACAAGGTGCTCTACGACCTCGGCCACGTCAGCTCCCGGGAGCCCTACCGCCGCTTGGTCAACCAGGGCTACATCCAGGCCTTCGCCTACACCGACTCCCGCGGCTCCTACATGCCTGCCGAACAGGTCATCGAACGCGACGGTAAGTTCGTCTTCCCCGGACCCGACGGCGAAATCGAGGTTTATCAAGAATTCGGCAAAATCGGTAAGAGCCTGAAGAATTCGATTTCACCCGACGAGATCTGCGACGAGTATGGAGCGGACACGTTGCGGGTTTACGAGATGTCGATGGGACCCCTGGAGGCCTCGCGCCCCTGGGCGACCAAGGACGTCGTCGGCGCGCACCGCTTCTTGCAGCGGGTGTGGCGTCTGGTGATCGATGAAGACACCGGTGCCACCCGCGCCCTCGACGGTGCGGAGTTGGATGACGAGACGGCGCGGGCTCTGCACCGCACCATCGCCGGCGTAACCGAAGATTATGCGGCGCTACGCAATAACACCGCGACGGCCAAGTTGATCGAGTACACCAATCACCTGACGAAGCGGCACCGCGACGCAGTACCGAGGGCGGCAGTCGAGCCGCTGGTACTGATGCTGGCGCCGTTGGCGCCGCACCTCGCCGAAGAGTTGTGGTTGCGGCTGGGCCACACCACCTCGCTGGCGCACGGCCCATTCCCCCACGCTGACCCCGCGTACCTGGTGGACGAGGCCGTCGAATATCCGGTACAAGTCAACGGCAAGGTTCGGGGGCGAGTCGTGGTGCCCGCGGACGCCGACCAGGAGGCGGTGAAAGCCGCTGCGCTGGCTGACGAGAAGGTGCAAGCTTTCCTGGCGGGCGCGACGCCGCGCAAGGTGATCGTCGTCGCCGGTCGATTGATCAATCTGGTGGTGTGACTCTCAACGCTGCCGAATAACCACCTCATGGACATGGCCGTCCGGGGGAGTGGCCACTACCTGTGCCACGGTTTCGGCTATGGTCTGCGGCCGCAAGAATTTGTTCGGGTCGTAATCTCCACCCTCGTACGCGACGAGGTCACGCTGCATCTCGGTATCGACGCGGCCTGGATGGATGGAGGTGACCCGCAGCGCGGGCTCGTCTTGGCGCAGCGAGTCGGCGAAGGCCCGCAAGGCGAACTTGCTGGCTGAATAGGACGCCATGCCCGGCGAAACGTTGCGTCCGGAACCGGAATTGATGAACACCACCGAACCCTTGGCTTGGCGGAGGGCCGGCAACAATGCCAGAGTCAACGCCACGGCGCCGAACACGTTGACCGCGAACGTCGCCCGCCACTCGTCGACGTGGGACTCACCGACCCGGCCGGGAACGGATAGTCCTGCGTTGTGCACCAGAACGTCCAATTCATCGATCACCTCGCAGCTGGACTCGATGCTGTCGGTGTCGGTCAAGTCCATCGGAAACGTTGTGGCGTCGAGCCGCTCGGCGACGGCGTCGAGTCGCGCCGAGGGCCGTCCGGCCAGCAGCAGGCTGTGTGTGGGCGCCAATGCGGCGGCGATGGCCGAGCCGATTCCGCCGCTGGCGCCAGTGATGAGTGCGGTGGGCATGACCTAGTCAATCATCAATGACATTGTTCGCCAATAGGATTCAAGCCTGCTCATGCGCAGGGGAGTCACCCGGAGGACTGGCCGCGGGCTCGCCGGCCGCCAACCGGTCCAGCGGCGCCAACGCCTTGGCCAATGTGTCCAGGTCCGATGAGGGAAGCTGGCTGAGCATCGCCGCCAACGCCGCATGCCGGTTGGCCAACGATTCGGCGTGCACCGCGCGACCGCGCGAGGTTATGTCCACCAACACCGCACGCAAGTCGGACGGATCACGCGAGCGCTTCACCAGCCCGATCTTCTCCAATCGGCGGATGGCGACGGTTGTGGTCGGAGTGCGTACCCGCTCATGCGCGGCTAAGTCCGTCATTCGGATCGGACCACGGTCGAGCAAGGTGACCAGAATAGAAAGTTGCGCCAGCGTCAATTCTCCGGCGACAGCGCCGTTCGGGTCACCGCGTCGCAGGATGGAAAACAATTTAGACAACGCACGATGCAAACCCTCCGCCAGCTCCGTCACCTCGGGCGCAGTTGGTTCGCTGTCCGCCATAAGTCGGCAGTCTAACGCGACGCATGCCTATGCGGAGAGTACGCCTCGCGCCAGTTGCTGGCCGTCAAAGAACTTGGGACAGAAACCGCTGTAACCGCTCGCTTTCCGCCGCCTCGAATATCTGCTGTGGAGGACCAGATTCGACGACTTTGCCATGATCCATGAACACCACTTTGTCCGATGCCGATCTGGCAAAGCCCATTTCGTGAGTGACTACCACCATTGTCATGCCATCGGCGCCGAGTTCGGCAATCAAAGCCAAAATGCCCTTGACCATTTCGGGATCCAGCGCGGAAGTGGCTTCGTCGAAAAACATCACCTGCGGCGCCATGGCCAACGCGCGCGCGATTGCCACACGTTGCTGTTGACCACCGGACAATGTGGCTGGACGGGCACCAGCTTTGTGTCTCAGGCCAACCCGATCCAGCTGGTCCACCGCCAACTCGCGCGCCGCTTCGGCAGAAAGGCTCCGCAGTTTTCGTGGTGCCAGTGTGACGTTGTCCAGGACACTGAGATGCGGGAAAAGGTTGAAATGCTGAAACACCATGCCGATGCGCTGCCGCAACTCGTTGGGGTTGTCCCGTAACACCGACCGGCCGTCCAGCAGGATGTCACCACTGTTGGGTTCGTGCAAGCGATTCAACGTGCGCAGCAGGGTCGACTTGCCTGAGCCGGACGGGCCGATGACGGCAGCGGTGCTGCCGGCCGGTACGTCGATGTCGACACCGCGCAGTACCTCATTACCGTCCAGGATCTGGCGAATCTGCCTGGCCGCCAGTGACACTGGCGCTCGCTGGCGGGTGTCAGCGGTCACGTCATCTCCTGGCCGATGCTCGACGACACCATCTCCGCGGAGTCTTCCGGCTGCACCTTCGCACGGCCGCGGCGCAGCCGGGTATCGATGTAATTGACGAAATGCGTTAACGGCACTGTCAATATCAGATAGAACAGGCCGGCAGCCACCAGCGGTGACAAGTTGCCAGTCTGCGCGTTGAGGTCGCGTCCCACCTGGAACAGCTCGCGCTGTTTGGCGATCAGGCCCAGAAAGTACACCAGGGCCGACGCCTTCAGCAGCGCGATGAACTGGTTGACCAATGCGGGCAACACCCGCCGTATCCCCTGCGGTATCACGACCAATCGCATGGCCGCCGCATAACTGAATCCCAGCGCGCGGGACGCTTCCAGTTGACCGGGATCCACACTTTGGATACCCGAGCGCAGAATCTCGCCGACGTACGCGCCGGCCATCAATCCCAGCGCCGCGATGCCTAGCGGATAGGGATTGTTGTTGGTCACTCCACCGACCAAGGGTCCGAGGCCCAACCCGATGATCAAAATGATCACCACCTCAGGCAGCCCCCGGAAGATGTCGGTGTACACCCGGGCCGGCCAGCGCAGCAACCGTTTCTCTGAAATTCCGGCGATCGCCAACACCATGCCCAGCCCCAACCCGACGACGCTGGCACTGCTGGTCAGGATCAACGTGTTCGGCAACCCGGTGGTGAGCAACGCCGGAATGGCTTGCCGGTACATGTCCCAGTCCAAGAACGAGTCACGCAACTGTTCCAGCGTGGACTTCGGCGCTGCCGGGGTCACCGGCTTGCGGTGATGCTGCGCGGCGATGCTGGCGAAGTCCGGAAGTTTGGGATACGCGACTGCTTTGGAACCGGGCTTCCAACCAGGCGGCAGGGTCCGAGGCACCCACTTGCTGTACAGCTGCGCCCATGTCCCGTCGGCGATGACCGCGTCCAGGCCGGCGTTGAGGGCATCGACCAGCGGCTGGTTGTCCTTCGCCACGGCATAGGCGACGAAGTCGTCGATGCTGAAAGTGTTGGCGACAATCACCGCAGGGTCGCCCGATCGGATCGCGGCCGAGGCCTGATTGGCCGGGGCCACCCAAGCGTCGATCTGGTGGGTTTTCAGGCTGGCGTACACGGTGGCGAAGTCGGGGTACTTGACCGGTTGCAGATGCAACGTCTCGACGACATAGGCATCTTCGACCGTGCCCTGCACCACGCCGATACGCTGCCCGGGACCCAGATCGCTGAACTGCTTGACAGCTGAGCCAGGCGGCACCACCAGCGAGTAGTAGCCGAAGTCGTAGCCGTTGGTGAATGCGACGGTGTGTCGTCGCGCGTCCGTGGATTTGACCGACGCCGACCCGACATCGAAGCGCCCCGACGCCACTTGGGCGAGCAGGCCAGAGAAGTCGGTGCCGACGAAGCGAACGTGCAGCCCCAGCTTCTCGGCGATGGCGCGCAGCAGTTCATTGTCGAAGCCGGTGAACCGACCCGTGGCGTTGATGCATGTGTTGGGCGGGGCATCCGACAGCGTCCCTACCAACAGGACACCGGGGGTATCCAGTCCTAGCGCACCGACATTCACCGCGCTCAACGGCGGGGCGCTCGGCGTCGTCTCAGTGTCGGCGTCTTGGGCGGAGCCTTGTCCTTCGGTGAGGTCCTTGGGCAGTACGGTCGCGCTTTCCAGACCGGGCGGCGCACATTGGTTCCGGTCCGCCAAAGCCGGTGCCGGTAACCACACGGTGCAGGCCAGGCCTACCAAGATGTGGATCACCGCGACAATGGCGAAGAGTTTCGCGCCGGTCCTGGGGCGCGATGTCGAGCTGCAATTCATTACTTGCCACCGTATCTTCTGCGCGGTGGCGACCCCGGCTAGAGCAGGATGGAAGACCGCTCGTGCTGTAGGCCGGCGGCAACCGGCTGGGGGACACCCGGGGCGAGGAGGTCAGGCGGAGTAAAGACCCGGCGACGGCACAATTCGGCCAACATCGTCTGCGCCATCAGATAAGAACGGCCGACGCACGCGGCGCGCGCCGCTTCGGCGTCCCGCCGGTGTATCGCGGCGTTCTCGTCTTCATAGAACGGCAGGATGTCGTCGCGGTTGTTCTGATAGGTGGTCCAGAACATGCGGGGGATGAGGTTTTGTGAGGCGCGGATGGTCGCGTGTAGCCGGGGGCCCGCATATTCGTCGTTGATCACTCGGCGGTATTCCCAGGCGCTTTCGGCGAAACTGCGGGAATCCTTGGCAGCCCGCAACGACCGCATAAGCGCACCTAGTTCCCCGAGAATCCGTGGCGTGGGGTTGGCCGCGGCGCGCGCGGAAGCGATGCCATTGAGCATGCCGTCGAGTTCGTGATGTTCCAGGACGGTGCCCTCGTCGAAGCGCTCGACGAAGGCGCCGCGGTGATACCGAGTCGAGACGACGCCGTCGTGTTCAAGCTGCACCAGGGCCTCCTGGATGGGGACTCGGCTCACCCCCAACCCCTGGGCAATCTCGTTGCGGTCGACGCGATCACCGCTACGCAATCTCCCGGTCAGCACCAGATGGAGAATGTGCGACACAACCTGGTCTTTTTCTTTGATCCCATACTTCTTAGGCATCAGTTTCTCTGAATCTCTCTAAGCCCACTCCGGCCATCAGCGCGGCAAGTTTCTCACGTCTGCCCGGCCGCAATGAGGTGTTTGGCAGATGCAGCGGGGTCGACGCGGAGGTGTCGCCCCGTTCAGCCGCTCGGCTCCGGCGTTGCTGTCAACGCGCGAAACAGCGGTTACCGAGGTTGTTTCATCCACGCGGCTAAGGTGGCCGGGGTCTTCCGCTTTCCGCCTGCGATCGGAGAATTGAATATGGCAGTGCCGAACCCGTACGTCGTGGACGGGAAAATCAAATTCCCTGACAACGGCAGCTTGATTCGTCATGTAGAGCGGTGGGCGCAGGTGCGCGGGCAAAGCCTGGCCTACCGCTTCCTCGATTTTTCCACCGATCCCGACGGGGTCTATCACGATCTGACCTGGTCTCGATTCGGCGCCCGCAACCGCGCCGTCGCTGCGCGTTTGCAACAAGTCACCCAACCTGGTGACCGCGTCGCTGTATTGGCGCCACAGGGACTGGACTACATGGTGGCGTTCTACGGTGCCCTGTACGCCGGAACCATTGCGGTGCCGTTGTTCGATCCCGCCGAACCTGGCCACGTGGGCCGGCTGCATTCGGTTCTCGACGACTGCACGCCCTCGGTGATCCTGACCACCTCCAATTCTGCGGAAGGTGTCCGCAAGTTCTTCCACCACGATCGCCGGGGCGCACAACGGCCCCGGATCATCGCGGTAGACGCTGTCCCTGACGAGGTCGGTGAGACCTGGCAGCAGCCGAAGCCGGACCCGGACACCGTCGCCTACCTGCAATACACCTCTGGGTCCACCCGGGTCCCGGCCGGTGTGCAGATCACCCACCGGGCGGTGGCCACCAATCTGGCGCAGCTCATCACCGCCCTGCAGGTGGAAGAGGGTCAGCGAGGCGTGATGTGGCTGCCGCTGTTTCACGACATGGGCCTGATCACCGCGATGGTTCCGTCGGTCATCGGACACCGCATCACCTTCATGAGCCCGGCCGCCTTCGTGCGCCGGCCCATCCGGTGGATCCGCGAGCTCGGGGTGCTCGAGGACGACGATGGGCCCACCTTCTCGGCGGCACCCAATTTCGCCTTCGAGCACGCTGCGTTACGCGGACTGCCCAAAGATGGTGATCCCGAACTCGACTTGAGCAACGTATTCGCGCTGCTCAACGGCAGCGAGCCGGTTTCCACCGTGTCGATGCGCAAGTTCAATGAAGCCTTCGCGCCGTACGGTCTGCCCGCGACCGCCATCAAGCCGTCGTACGGCATGGCCGAAGCGACACTGTTCGTTTCGACCACCGACATGAAGCGGGAGGCCACCACTATTCACGTGGACCGAGAGGAATTGACCCGCGGCCGGTTCCGCACCGTTGCCGACGATGCACCGTCCGCTGTCGCGCAGGTGGCGTGTGGCGTGGTCTCGATCGACCAATGGGCCGCCATCGTCGATTCCGACACCGCCACCGAGCTTCCCGACGGACACATCGGAGAGATTTGGCTGCACGGCGACAACATCGGATCGGGCTATTGGGGCCGCGAGCAAGATTCCCGCGACACCTTCGGCAACACCCTGCATTCCCGCGCCGAACCAACGCATACCGACGGCGTGCCTGACGACGGCCGTTGGATGCGTACCGGCGACTACGGCACTTACTTCGACGGCGAACTGTATGTCACCGGTCGGGCTAAGGACATGGTGATCGTCGACGGCCGAAACCACTACCCGCAAGACATCGAGCAGACCGCGCAGGAGGCCAGCGGTGCCCTGCGTTCCGGATATGTGGCTGCCTTCTCGGTACCGGCGAACGAGCTGCCGGCCCAGGTCTTCACCGATCCTCAGTCGCGGCTCGAAAACGATCCGGAGGACTGTTCTGAGCAGTTGGTGATCGTCGGGGAACGCGCTCCTGGCGCACGCAAGGCCGACATTCAATCGATCGCCGGCAATATCCGCGCCGCGGTCGCAGTGCGCCACGGCCTCACTGCGCGCGACGTACTGCTGGTTCCCGCCGGATCCATCCCACGCACCTCAAGCGGGAAAGTCGCCCATTCCGCTTGCCGGGCGTCCTATCTCGACGGGAGCTTACGGGGAGGACACACTCAGCATTCCTACGTCAACCCCGTCGCCGATTCGGGGACGGGAGACTAGTCGACGGATCGAAATCTCGGGCCCGGCGGCCAATACGTTTGGCCTCAACGGTTATCGCGCCATTTGCAAAGCTCTTCTGCCGCGCTCAAGTCGTAGTCAGGACCGTCACAGGCGACCGTCAATAAGGTGACGCCAAGGTTGACCAACGCTTCAGCGTTGGCGGTCAAGCCGCCCTCGCCGTTCACTGCGGCCGACCGTTCGATAGTGGCCGGGTCGCGACCCACGTCGGCGCAGTGTCGGCCCAGCACGTCGGCCTTGGCGGGATATTCGTCGGCGCTGGCGAAGCTGTGCCAGATGTCGGCATGCTCGGCGACCAGGCGCAAGGTCTTACGCTCGCCGCCACCGCCGATCAGCACCGGGATGTCGCGGGTCGGCGCTGGGTTGAGCTTGGCCAATCGGGACTTGATCCGGGGCAGCGCGCCGGCCAGGTCGTCGAGGCGGCTGCCGGCGGTGCCGAACTCATAGCCGTATTCGTCGTAGTCGCGCTGCTTCCAGCCCGAGCCGATGCCCAGCACCAGCCGGCCCTCCGAGATGTGGTCGACGGTTCGGGCCATGTCGGCCAGTAGCTCCGGGTTGCGGTAGGAGTTGCAGGTCACCAGAGCGCCGATCTCGATGCGTGAGGTCTGCTCCGCCCAGGCTGCCAGCATGGTCCAGCACTCGAAGTGGGCGCCATCGGGATCGCCGTAGAGCGGGAAGAAATGGTCCCAGTTGAAAGCGATGTCAACGCCGATGTCCTCGCAACGACGCACCGCGTCGCGGATGTTGCCGTAGTTCGGTGCGTGCTGCGGCTGAAGTTGAACACCAACACGAACGGGGAAGTCAGAAGTCATACGACCACCGTAGGCACATCAACCGACAGGCGCAGTGCGCACATCCTCCCGGACCAAGCCTTCCGAGCCCGAACCGTCACGAAACTTGTTCATCAGGTGTGGATCTCGCAGCAAGGCCCTTGCCATCGCGACCACTCGAAGCCCGCACCGAGCCGTCTCAAGCCGACTGATCCCGCCCAGCAGCCTCAGCGGCATGGGGTGACGCGACGGTGCGGCATCACGCCCTCGAACGGCGCCGCTTTGCCGAAACGGTTCTTCATCGTGAACGGGCCCCGGAAGTAGCGGAGATAATGCTAATTTCGATACCATTGGCACCGAAATATACCACTCGGTCAGGAGTGCCACCAATGCTGATAGCGGTTACCGGGGGCACCGGTTACCTTGGCGCGCATACTGTTCGGGCGCTGTTGCAGCGCGGCCACGACGTGCGGCTGCTGGTAGCGCCGGGCGACCCGTGCGACACCCTTGTCGATCGGTTTCAGGCGCTCGGCTCGGTGCGAGTGGTGGTCGGTGACGTCAGGTCGACCGAGTCGATCGACGAACTCCTACGCGGCGCCGATGCGGCATTGCATGCCGCTGGGATCGTCGGAACCGATAACCGGCGGGCCCGGGCGATGTGGGACATCAACGCCCACGCAACGGAGATGTTGCTGACCCGTGCGGTTGAACGCGGGCTCGATCCGGTGGTGTCGGTGAGTAGCTACAGCGCGTTGTTCCCACCGCCGGACGGGGTTATCTCCCCGGACTCGCCCACCGTGGTGGGCCGCAGCGCATATGCCAAGACCAAGGCATACGCGGACCGTGTCGCGCGGCGCTTGCAACGCGCTGGCGCGCCGGTCGTGGTCACCTATCCCTCGAGTGTCGTCGGCCCGGCATTCGGCACGGCTCCCGGTGTCACCGAGCGAGGTTGGGCGCCGATCGTGCGGTGGGCCGTGGCCCCAAGGGTCCGCGCCGGCATGCAGATGATCGACGTGCGAGACGTCGCCGAGGTCCACGTGCGGCTGATGGAAGCCGGTCGCGGCCCACGTCGGTACGTATGCGGGGGCCACTTGCTGAGCTTCGACGACATGGTCGACGCATTGGAGGCCGGGCTGGGCAAGCGGGTGCGCCGCATTCCGATTTCCCCGGCCGTGTTGCTCTCCGCGGGCCGCCTCGCCGATGTCGCCGGCCGATTCGTCCCGCTTGCCGACGGGTTGAGCTACGAGGCCGCGATGCTCCTCACCGCCGCCACTCCGACTGACGACAGCAAGACGCTGCACGACCTCCAGATGACCTGGCGGGATCCCAGGTCCGCGATCGTGGACTCATTGCAGAAATGACCGGAGGTAGCCGATGAGCCGGCGCGCGGGAACCGGCCGGGGCCAGTCGTCGGTGCGGAAGTGGGCGTCTGTGCCGCCGTCGACGAAAACCACACTGCCGCAGCAAAAATCGGCGGCTTCCGACAGCATGAAGCAGACCCATTGCCCCAGCTGATCGGCATCTCCGAAGCCGCCGACCGGGACGGGGAAGCGCCGCACCGCTTTGCCCTGCGCCGCGCTGTCCAATTGCTGTTGAAGCAGCGGCGTCATCACCGCGCCAGGTGCCAAGGCGTTCAGCCGGATGCCCGCCCCGGCCCAGCCCGGCCGGATCGCCTCGCGGCGCACCCAGCGGGTCACCGCGATCTTGGAGGCGGCATACATCATGATCGGCCGTCCCGGCCCATACACAACCAGGCTGCGCACCGCCCTGTTGGCGTCACCCGACAACAACGCCCGCACGGTGCGTTTCGGCACAACCGGGACGGTCGTCGTCGAATTACTCGATATGACAACCACTTTCGCATGTTCGGCCGCCGCCAACGCCGGTTGCCAACGTGTCAAGAGCTCGACTACTCCGAAGAAATTCACTTCTGCGATGCGGCGCAGATTCCCCGTGCCACCGCTGGGGCCCAGGCCGGCTGCCAACACGACGCCGTCTAGGCGTCCCTGGGTCCGTTCCAGCACTTCGCGGGCGGCGTGCGCGCGGCCACTCGGAGTCGACAGATCCGCGACGACGTCTGCCTTACGGATGTCCACGCCGATCACGCGGTGGCCAGCGGCGTGCAATCGGCGTGCGCTTGCCTGCCCCATTCCCGACGCCGATCCAGTGACTGCATACGTCGCCATGGGCTACACCTCCCCGACCACAACCATTCCGATGCCATTGGTCTCGTAACGTTATCAGGGGTGCGTTATGTCGAATAGGACGCGCTGACCGCGGCCGTCAACAAGTGGGTGATTCGCCGTCCTAGCGCCTCGGAGTCGTCCTCGCGGGCGATCGTGGTGACGAAGAAGGCGGCACCGGCCGCCATCGCCAGGGTAGCTCGGGCGTCGAGATCGGCCCGGTCCCGATCGGCCGGCGCGGGTGCATTGACCCGCTCGGCGAAGAGTTGCACCGCCGGACCACTGAATCCCGCCCACATTGCCTTGCGCAACTCATCGTTTTCGCGCAAGGCCAGCAGCAGACCTGGCACCGCCGCCTGTACGTCGCTGCGGCTGAACAGTTCATGACTGCCGCGCACCACCCATTCGATCCAGCCGCTCAGGTCGGTGCCGGAAAACGGTGACAAATCCGGGGATTCACCCAAGATGGCGTGCAGTACCAACTCCGCTTTGGATGACCAACGCCGATTCAAGCTGGAGCGGCCGACCCCGGCGCGCGCCGCGACCAACCGCACGCTCAGTTCGTCCCAGCCGACCTCCAGCAACAACTCCCGCGTGACGCCGAGCACCCGCTCGTCGATCGAATGGTCGCGCGGTCGCCCCGCGGTCCGGCTGGGGCGGTCGTCGTCGGCCATCTGTGGCCAGCTTCAGCGTGCGTCGATCACGTTGCGCAGCAACTCGATCAGGGCGCGCGGTTGATCGCTTTGCACCGAGTGGCCCGAGTTCTCGACCACGTGTGCGCGCTGAAATTGCTTTGCGCGATTACTCAATTCGGCAACGTCGTCGTCGTTGACGAAGCCGGAGTTGCCGCCGCGGACCAACGTGATAGGCGCCGTCACGGCGTCGACGTCGTCCCACAGGCTGGCGAAGTCGGGGAAGGTGCGAATGGCGTCGTAACGCCAGATCCAATTGCCGTTGTCCAGACGGCGGGAGTTGTGGAACACGCCGCGCCGCAGAGCTTTGACTTCACGGTGCGGCGCGGCGGCGACAGTCAGGTCCACCATCGCCTGGAAGCTGGGGAACTCCCGCTCGCCGTGCATCAACGCCACGGTGCCTTGCTGCTCCTTGGTCATCTCTGAGTGTCGATGCAGTGCCGACGGGGTGACATCGATCAGGACGAGTGCGCGCACTAACTCCGGGGCCACCGCGGCTAGCCGGATGGCCGTCAGGCCACCCAGGGACATGCCGACCACGAGTTCGGCGGTCGGCGCGAGTTCGCGCAGTACGGGTGCCAGCGTGTCGGCGTTGCACTGGGGCGAGTAGTCGCCGTCCTCCCGCCAGGCCGAGTGACCGTGCCCGGGGAGGTCGACTGCCAGCGCCGGCTCGCCGAGTCCGACGATCACCGTGTCCCAGGTGTGCGCATTCTGGCCGCCACCGTGCAAGAAGATCAGGCGCGGCGCGGAATCACCCCAGCGCAATGCGCTGATGTCCCCCGCGTCCACTCGCTCCACCGCGGGCAGCGGGCCTGAGACGCCGGCCTGTTCGGCGTTCTCGGCCAGCAAGGCGAATTCCGGTAGCCCGGTCAGTTCCTCGTCGGAGATCTCAGTCACGGTCTCTGACATTACGAACTACGGCCAGGCGGCGAAAGACGGGCCCGGCGGCGCAGCCGGCGGCGAACTACCCCTCGATGATGAACTCTTCGAGCTGGGTGCGCGCGACATCGTCGGGCAGCTGCTCGGGCGGGCTCTTCATCAGGTAGGCCGACGCCGGGATCACCGGTCCACCGACGCCGCGGTCCTTGGCGATCTTGGCCGCCCGCACAGCGTCGATGATCACGCCGGCCGAGTTCGGTGAGTCCCACACCTCGAGCTTGTACTCGAGATTCAGCGGCACGTCGCCGAACGCGCGACCTTCCAGTCGCACGTAGGCCCACTTGCGGTCGTCGAGCCAGCCGACGTGGTCGGACGGGCCGATGTGGACGTCCTTGGTCTTGAACTCACGCTGCAGGTTGGAAGTGACGGCCTGGGTCTTGGAGATCTTCTTGGATTCCAGGCGCTCGCGCTCGAGCATGTTGAGGAAGTCCATGTTGCCGCCGACATTGAGCTGCATGGTGCGATCCAGTTGCACGCCGCGGTCTTCGAACAGCTTGGCCATCACCCGGTGGGTGATCGTCGCACCCACCTGGCTCTTGATGTCGTCACCGACAATCGGCACCCCGGCGTCGGCGAACTTCTTGGCCCACACCGGGTCCGAGGCGATGAACACCGGCAGCGCGTTGACGAACGCCACCCCGGCGTCGATGGCGCACTGGGCGTAGAACTTGTCGGCCTCTTCGGATCCCACCGGCAGGTAGGACACCAGCACGTCGACCTTGGCGTCCTTGAGCGCCTTAACCACGTCGACGGGCTCGGCGTCGGACACCTCGATGGTGTCGGCGTAGTACTTGCCGATGCCGTCCAGGGTGGGTCCGCGCTGCACCACCACATCGGTGGGCGGCACGTCGGCGATCTTGATGGTGTTGTTCTCCGACGCGAAGATCGCCTCGGACAGGTCGAATCCGACCTTCTTGGCGTCGACGTCGAAGGCGGCCACGAACTTCACGTCGCGGACGTGGTACTGGCCGAACTTGACGTGCATCAAGCCGGGGACGGTGCTGTTCGGGTCGGCGTCCTGGTAGTACTGAACGCCCTGAACCAGTGAGGACGCGCAGTTGCCGACGCCGACAATGGCGACTCGAATGTCCGACTGCGCCTCTTCCGCCTTCAGCGGCTGCTGCTCACTCATCGGGCGTTCTCCTAACTTATGACTTCGTCTTGGGTATTGATTTGAGCGTGGTGCTGGGGAATCAGATCTGTTCGGCACGTTCGGCGGCGATGAGCTCGTTGAGCCACTTGACCTCTCGCTCGCTGGATTCAAGCCCCAGCTGATGCAGTTGGCGGGTGTAGCGGTCGAACGAATTGCTGGCCCGCGCCACGGCTTCACGCAGACCTTCCCTACGCTCCTCGACCTGGCGGCGTCGGCCTTCGAGGATGCGCATCCGTGCCTCGGCCGGAGTGCGGTTGAAAAACGCGAGATGCACCCCGAAACCGTCGTCGGTGTAGTTGTGCGGTCCGGTGTCGGCCACCAACTCACCGAAGCGCCGGCGGCCTTCGTCGGTCAGTTGGTAGACCCGCCGGGCACGCCGGACCGGGGTTCCAGCAGGGGCGGCATCTTCGGCGATCAAGCCTTCGTCCTGCATGCGGCGCAGTGCTGGATACAACGAACCGTACGAGAATGCCCGGAACGCTCCGAGCAAGCCAGTCAGCCGCTTCCGCAACTCATAGCCATGCATGGGCGATTCGATGAGAAGCCCCAGGATGGCGAGCTCAAGCACCGACTCACCCCCTTTGCACGATCAGTTACGACGGCTCGACGCCTCGCGTCATCGTATCGTTTCGATATATTCGCCACAACACCGCCTGATGTTCGTGCGTTGTTAGTCACACCGCGGCGGGATAGCCAGCCAGCGCTCATTTACCCGTGGTCAGGACGGATAGTTGACGTGTTTGACGGTTCCGTCGCCCGCCAGTTGGATGTAGCCGCTGCCGTAATCGCTTGAGACGTAGATGGTCAGGGATAGCGACCCGGGCGCGGTGGGGTCGGTGGCGGGTTCGAGGATCAGGTAGGTCGACTTGACGTCCGACGGCTTGATCCCCAGCGTTTCCGGAGCGCCGCGCATGATGCCCACGACGGTCTTGATGTCGAACTTGCCCAAGTCGACGACGGCCGTGTCGGTACTTCCTCTGGCGTTGCTGGTGGGATCGCCCCATCCACCGCGATACGTGTAATCCAGCACCCGACGATCGTCGGTCGGGTCCTGGCGGTCCAGCGACGCGTACTCGGGGTAGACCACCAGCCGATAGCCCGTGGTGTCGCCGAACCGCTTGCGCATCTGTTCCATCAGGCCGGTGAGCCCGCCGAGCGAATGCAGTTGTTTGGGCGGAGTCAGCACGACCGCGGCCACACCGTCGGGCTTGGCTCCTGGGTCGGAGGTGAAGTCCAGGGGCGAGTTGGTGTTGCTGTACAGACCCCAGCCGATGCCGATGCCGAGCAGTACGGTCACCGCAAACGTTGCGATCGTCACTCCGATCCCAGTGCGTTTGGGCCGCGGTTGGAATGCCGGGGCTTGGTCGGCGGTGTTCTCGGAGTGCTGAAGGTCTGCCACCAACTCCTGCAACTCGCCCAGCGTGACGGCTTTGGTTGCCGTGCTGACGCGTTCCCGGTGCTCCTCGGAGGAGATCTCACCGTCGTTGAGGGCGTTGTCGAGGAGTCGGCACGCGTCTTGGCGGTCCCGGTCCTTGGCGCGAGTGGACGCCGACGCTCCGCGAACCGTTGGTGACCCCGACCATTTCGCCACGGGACGATCGTAGAAGTCCCGCACCGCTCGTGAGCACCCAATACCCGACTTCGCACACAACTACGGCATCGGTGCGTATCGGTGCCGGGCATGGGGACGTACTCTGGTCAGCGTGCGACTGCAGCGACAGGTGGTGGACTACTCGCTTCGGCGGCGCTCACTGCTGGCCGAGGTGTATTCCGGGCGTACCGGGGTGTCCGAGGTGTGCGACGCCAATCCGTATCTGCTGCGCGCCGCAAAGTTTCACGGCAAACCGAGCAAAGTGATGTGTCCGATCTGCCGCAAGGAGCAGCTCACGCTGGTGTCGTGGGTGTTCGGTGAGCACCTGGGCGCGGTATCCGGTTCGGCGCGTACCGCCGAGGAACTCGTCATGCTGGCCACCCGGTTCACCGAATTCGCGGTCCACGTGGTGGAGGTCTGCCGGACTTGCAGCTGGAACCACCTGGTGAAGTCCTATGTCCTCGGCGCGGCGCGTCCGCCGAAGGGGACCGGCACGCGTACGGCGCGCAACGGCGCCCGAACGGCCAGTGAATAACGAGGGCGGTCGCCACCAGTCGTCGCACGACGCCTCGGACGTCTCGGCGACTGACGGCGGCAATCGGAATCCCGGCCGAGACCCCGGCAATGGGCGTCCCCAACCTGGTCCACGCCGCCCGGTCCCGCCCGACGACCGGTTGACCACCATCCTGCCGCCGGTGACCGACGACCGCGCGCCACGGCACGCCGACCCGATCCAGGCCGTCAAGGCCGCGTTGGACAACCCGCCCGCGACGCCCCTGCAGCGTGACCCGCTCGAACAGGTGAAGGCCGCCCTCGACGGCAAGGAACAACCGACGCGTTCCGAGCGGCCAGGCGGTGGCGGACGCCCACCTGGACCACCCGGTCCACCGGGAACCGGACCGGCCGGTCACCGGCCGCGCCGGCCCAGGCCGAGTTGGTCGCAGCAGGTCAACTGGACGTGGGTACGACGCTCGCTGTACTTGAGCGCGGCGGCGCTGATCCTGTTGCCCATCGTCACCTTCACGATGGCGTACTTCATCGTCGACGTGCCCAAGCCCGGTGACATCCGGACCAACCAGGTCTCCACCATCCTGGCCAGCGACGGCTCGGAAATCGCGAAGATCGTTCCTCCCGAAGGCAACCGGGTGGACGTCAACCTGAACCAGGTACCGGTGCATGTCCGGCAGGCGGTGATTGCCGCCGAAGACCGCAACTTCTATTCCAACCCTGGGTTCTCGTTCACCGGCTTCGCCCGAGCGGTGCGCAACAACCTGATTGGCGGTGACTTGCAGGGCGGCTCGACCATCACCCAGCAGTACGTCAAAAATGCGCTGGTCGGCTCTGCTCAACACGGCTGGAGCGGATTGATGCGCAAGGCCAAAGAACTGGTGATCGCGACCAAGATGTCGGGGGAGTGGTCCAAAGATGATGTGCTGCAGGCGTACCTGAACATCATCTACTTCGGCCGCGGCGCCTACGGCATCTCCGCGGCGTCCAAGGCCTATTTCGGCAAACCCGTCGAGCAACTGACCGTTTCCGAGGGCGCGCTGTTGGCCGCGCTCATTCGGCGGCCGTCCACGCTGGATCCGGCCGTTGACCCGCAGGGCGCCGTCGCGCGTTGGAACTGGGTGCTCGACGGCATGGTGGAGACCAAGGCGCTGTCCGCCAACGACCGCGCCGCGCAGGTGTTTCCGCCGACGGTGTCGCCCGACCAGGCCCGCGCGGAGAACCAGACCAGCGGGCCGAACGGGCTGATCGAACGTCAGGTGACCCGAGAGTTGATGGATTTGTTCAACATCGACGAGCAGACCCTCAACACCCAAGGGTTGCAGGTCACCACCACGATCGATCCGCAGGCGCAGCAGGCCGCGGAGAAGGCGGTGGCGAAGTATCTGGACGGACAGAACCCCGACATGCGGGCCGCGGCGGTGTCGATCGACCCGCACAACGGCGCGGTCAAGGCCTACTACGGCGGTTCCAACGCTCAGGGCTTCGACTTCGCCCAGGCCGGTTTGCAGACCGGATCGTCGTTCAAAGTCTTCGCCCTGGTTGCCGCCCTCGAGCAAGGCATTGGCCTGGGCTACCAGGTGGACAGCTCGCCCCTGACCGTCGACGGCATCAAGATCACCAACGTCGAGGGAGAGAGTTGTGGCACCTGCAACCTCGCCGAAGCGCTGAAGATGTCGCTCAACACCTCCTATTACCGGCTGATGCTCAAGCTCAAAGGCGGGCCGCAGGCGGTCGCCGATGCCGCCCACCGGGCCGGAATCGCCGACAGCTTCCCGGGCGTTGCCCACACCCTTTCCGAGGACGGTAAAGGCGGGCCACCGAACAACGGAATCGTGCTGGGTCAGTACCAAACTCGAGTGGTCGACATGGCAACCGCCTACGCCACTCTGGCCGCGTCGGGCAACTACCACCGGTCGCATTTCGTGCAGAAGGTGGTCAACGCCGAGGGGCAGGTGCTCTTCGATGCCGGCACCACGGACAACTCCGGCGAGCAACGGATTCCGAAAGCGGTAGCCGACAACGTGACCGCCGCCATGGTCCCGATCGCGGCGTATTCGCGCGGCCACGCGCTGGCGGGGGGACGACCGTCGGCAGCCAAGACCGGCACGACTCAGTTGGGTGACACGACCGAAAACAAGGACGCATGGATGGTCGGCTACACCCCATCGCTGTCCACGGCGGTATGGGTGGGCACCGTTCAGGGTGACCGTCCGCTGGAAACAGCTTCCGGCGCATCGGTTTACGGCTCCGGGCTGCCGTCGGATATCTGGAAGGCCACGATGGACGGGGCCCTCAAGGGCACTCAGAACGAAACCTTCCCCAAGCCGACCGAGATCGGCGGTTACGCGGGTGTGCCCGCGCCGCCACCTCCACCACCGCCGCGCCCGTCGGAAACCGTCATTCAACCAACTGTTGAGGTCGCACCCGGTATCACCATTCCGGTCGGACCGCCGCAGACCGTCCCGGTCGGGCCGCCGTCGCCGCAAGCGCCGGGGGCTGGTCCGCAATTTCCAGGGGCGGGGCCGCCGCCGGCAGAGATTCCGAATTCCCCCCCGTGACCGGCGCCCGGACCGAGCGAGCGAGTACCTCACCCGGGCCGTTAGCCGCCGACTTGCGCAGTGCTGACAATCGCGATTGCCCGAGCCGCACCGACGTCTTGGGTGCTGCGTTGGCCAATGTCGTCGGCGGCCCGGTCGGTCGCCACGCACTGATCGGCCGCGCCCGCTTCCTGACACCGCTGCGGGTGATGTTCATCTTCGCGCTGGTGTTCCTTGCGCTCGGTTGGTCGACGAAGGCTGCCTGCCTGCAGAGCACCGGCAGCGGTCCGGGCGATCAGCGGGTCGCCAACTGGGAAAACCAGCGCGCCTATTACGAGTTGTGTTACTCCGACACGGTGCCGCTGTACGGCGCAGAGTTGTTGAACCAGGGGAAGTTCCCGTACAAGTCGAACTGGATCGAAACCGACACCGCCGGCAATCCGCAGACGCGTTACGACGGTCAGCCCGCAGTGCGCTACATGGAGTATCCGGTGTTGACCGGGCTGTACCAGTACGTGTCGATGGCGTTGGCCAAGACCTATACCGCGTTGAGCAAAATGGTGCCGATGCCGACCGTCGCCGAGGTGGTGATGTTCTTCAACATCGCCGCTTTCGGGTTGTCGCTGGCGTGGCTGGCGACGGTATGGGCCACCGCGGGTTTGGCCGGCCGCCGTATCTGGGACGCGGTGTTGGTGGGCGCTTCGCCGCTGCTGATCTTTCAGATCTTCACCAATTTCGATGCCCTGGCAACCGCTTTCGCGATGGGTGGGCTGCTGGCGTGGGCGCGCCGCAGGCCGGGGCTGGCCGGAGTCCTGATCGGTCTGGGTGCCGCGGCGAAGCTGTATCCGGCGCTATTCCTTGGCCCGTTGCTGATCCTGGGATTGCGGACCGGTCGGCTGCGTGACGCGGCGCGGACCACGCTGGCTACCGCGCTGACCTGGCTGGCCGTCAACCTGCCGGTGATGGTGCTGTATCCGCGCGGTTGGTCGGAGTTCTTCCGGCTCAACACCCGTCGCGGTGACGATATGGACTCGTTGTACAACGTCGTCAAATCGTTCACCGGTTGGCGCGGCTTCGATCCGCAGCTCGGATTCTGGGAGCCGCCGGCCGTGTTGAACATCGTCGTCACGGTGTTATTCGTATCGGCTTGCGCGGCGATTGCTTACATCGCTTGCACGGCACCACAGCGGCCCCGCGTGGCGCAGTTGGCATTTCTGGTGGTGGCCGCGTTCCTGCTGACCAACAAGGTGTGGAGTCCACAGTTCTCGCTGTGGCTCGTGCCGCTGGCGGTGCTGGCCCTGCCGCATCGCCGAATCCTTCTGGCGTGGATGACCATCGACGCGCTGGTCTGGGTGCCACGGATGTACTACCTGTACGGCAACCCCAACCGCTCATTACCTGAGCAGTCGTTCACCGCGACGGTGCTGCTGCGCGACATCGCAGTAATCGCATTGTGCGCCTTGGTCATTCGGCAGATCTATCGCCCCGACGAAGACCTGGTCCGCTGGCAGGGGAGGATCGACGATCCGGCCGGTGGGAGTTATGACCGCGCGGCCGACGATGCCTCTCCGGGTTGGCTGCCCGATTGGCTGCGGCCCGCTGCGGCACGGCGACCGGTGCAACCCGCGAGTCCGTGATGCAAGTCGCCATTCCGCTCTTCCCCCGGTTCACCGCGCTGGACGCCATCGGTCCCTACGAAGTGCTGCAACGCATTCCGTCGGTCGACGTGGTGTTCCTCGGGCATCAGCGCGGGGAGGTGCGCACCGAGAATGGGATGCTCGGCGTCACCTGCGATGCCACCTTTGATGACGTCGACGCCCCCGATGTCGTGGTGTTTCCCGGCGGCATCGGAACCCGGGTACTGCTCGAGGACGACACCATCCGGCACTGGTTGCAGGCGGTACACCCGCGCACGACGTTCACCACCTCGGTATGCACCGGCGCGCTGTTGCTCGCTGCCGCAGGCTTGCTCGACGGACTCACCGCCACGACACACTGGGGCGCCGCCGAGCTGCTCAGCAAGTTGGGCGCCCACTACGTGCCCGACCGCGTCGTCGAACATCTGCCCGAGCGGATCATCACCGCCGCGGGCGTCTCGAGCGGCATCGACATGGCGTTGCGCTTGGTGGAGCTGCTGTTCGACCGGGAGGCAGCCCAGGCCAGCCAGCTGCTCATCGAGTACGACCCGCAACCACCATTCGACTCCGGCTCGCTGGCCAAGGCCGACGCGGCGACCAGAGCCAAAGCCGGAGAATTTCAGCGCTCCCGCAAATGAGCGATTTCCCGGGTGCGGGTACATCCGGTAGCCTGATGCGGTTGCCGACGCAGGCGACCCTCCTGCCACGGACCGCCCGTGGCCGCTAGACCAGAGGAGGTGATGAGGTCCCTATGCGTCCATACGAAATCATGGTCATCCTTGACCCCACTCTCGACGAACGCACCGTCGCCCCGTCGCTGGAGACGTTTCTGAACGTCGTCCGCAAAGACGGCGGCACGGTCGAGAAGGTCGACATCTGGGGTCGCCGCCGGCTGGCGTACGAGATCGCCAAGCACGCCGAAGGCATCTACGTGGTCATCGACTTGAAGGCTGCTCCGGCGACCGTGTCCGAACTCGACCGGCAATTGAGCCTGAACGAGTCCGTGCTGCGCACCAAGGTGATGCGCACCGACAAGCACTAAGTGTCGGCGCTGTCGCTTAGGCTCGCCGCAAGCATGAATACCTACCGGGCGGACTCAGGAGGAAATTATGGCTGGTGACACCACCATCACCGTCGTGGGAAACCTGACCGCTGATCCCGAATTGCGGTTCACGCCATCGGGTGCCGCGGTCGCGAATTTCACCGTCGCATCCACACCGCGCATCTATGACCGACAAAGCGGTGAGTGGAAAGACGGCGAGGCGCTATTCCTGCGGTGCAACATCTGGCGCGAGGCCGCCGAGAACGTGGCGGAAAGCCTCACTCGCGGGTCTCGCGTCATCGTCACCGGCCGGCTCAAGCAGCGCTCCTTCGAAACCCGCGAGGGGGAGAAGCGCACCGTGGTCGAGGTCGAGGTCGACGAGATCGGGCCTTCACTGCGGTATGCCACCGCCAAGGTCAACAAGGCCAGCCGCAGTGGCGGCAGTGGCGGCGGTGGCGGCGGCGGCTTCGGTGGCGGCGGCGGTTCGCGTCAGGGCGCATCGGCGCCGGCGAGCGGCGGATCCGGTGACGACCCATGGGGCAGCGCTCCCGCGTCGGGCTCCTTCGGTGGCGGCGACGACGAGCCGCCCTTCTAACTTCCCAACACCATTCACGAACGGAAAGAAAGACACTCATGGCCAAGTCCACGAAGCGGCGCCCGGCTCCGGAGAAGCCCGTCAAGGCGCGCAAGTGCGTCTTCTGCGCGAAGAAGGACCAAGCGATCGACTACAAGGACACCGCTTTGCTGCGCACGTACATCAGCGAGCGCGGCAAGATTAGGGCGCGCCGGGTCACCGGTAACTGTGTGCAACACCAGCGCGACATCGCGACCGCGGTGAAGAACGCTCGCGAGGTTGCGCTGCTGCCCTTCACGTCCTCCGCGCGGTAATTGCCTGCGCCGCAACGAAAGTAAGCAAACAATGAAGCTGATTCTGACGGCTGACGTCGACCATCTCGGAACCGTCGGTGACACGGTGGAAGTCAAGGACGGTTACGGCCGCAACTTCCTGCTGCCCCGCGGGCTGGCGATCGTCGCCTCGCGCGGCGCTCAGAAGCAGGCCGACGAGATTCGTCGGGCCCGTGAAACCAAGACGGTGCGCGACCGCGAGCACGCCAACGAGATCAAGACCGCGATCGAGGCTCTGGGCCCGGTGGCGCTGCCGGTGAAGACGGCGGGCGACTCGGGCAAGTTGTTCGGTTCGGTGACGGCCAGCGACATCGTCAACGCCATCAAGAAGGCGGGCGGCCCTAACCTCGACAAGCGGATCGTGCGACTGCCCAAGTCCCACATCAAGAGCGTGGGAACGCACCCGGTCGTGGTGCACCTGCACCCGGAGATCGACGTCGAGGTGTCCCTCGACGTCGTCGCGGAGAGCTAGTTCGCACACTTTCCCTCACCGAGCGGTGGCCGCCGAGCGGCCCCCGCCCTGCCGCCGGGCGCACCTTCGGGCCTGCCGTGTGGTTACTTTGCACGTGGCGTGGGTATGTGCGGCTGGCGAACAATTTAGGGGCCGGTCCAGCGCCACCGCGTAACCGGCCGGTTACGTGCTGAAAACGCCGCCGAAAGACAACACGCCCGGCGCGGTAACCTGGCGCGACACGCCGTAGAGATTGTTGTCCACACGAAATACATGGCGTTATATGGCGCTCAACAGCAGTGATGTCATAGCAGCATGTGATCATCCACAGGTTCTCCACACCCGCCTTAACACAAGTGTTCACGGATATGCACACGCGATGCACAGCTTCATGAACAACCGCCTCTTGGAGTGCTCGCCAGCAACGCTTAACGTCATCCCCGCGTCAGACGATTCGGGAGATTAGGGCGGGGTGTCGGAGCCTTGACTTACGCTCTGGATATCGGCAATCGAATGTATGTTCGGTGCTAATTTCGGAGGAGGTGAGGGCGCATGGCGGTCGTCGACGACATGCCGCATCCAGGCATGGATTCGCCGCCACCGAGTGAAGACTTCGGCCGTCAGCCGCCGCAGGACTTAGCCGCAGAGCAATCCGTGTTGGGCGGAATGCTGCTGAGCAAGGACGCAATCGCCGACGTTCTCGAGCGGTTACGGCCCGGCGATTTCTACCGGCCCGCGCATCAGAGCGTCTATGACGCCATCCTCGATCTGTATGGACGGGGCGAACCGGCGGATGCCGTGACCGTGGCCGCCGAACTGGATCGTCGCGGCATGCTGCGTCGCATCGGCGGCGCGCCCTACCTGCACACGCTGATTTCGACGGTCCCGACGGCGGCGAACGCGGGCTATTACGCCGGCATCGTCGCCGAAAAGGCACTGCTGCGCCGTCTGGTGGAGGCCGGCACCCGAGTAGTCCAGTACGGCTATGCCGGAGCCGACGGTGCCGATGTCGCCGAGATCGTCGACCGGGCGCAGGCCGAGATTTACGAAGTGGCCGAACGGCGGACCTCAGAAGACTTTGTGCCGCTTGAAGATCTGCTCCAGCCCACAATGGACGAGATCGACGCCATCGCCTCCAACGGTGGAATCTCGCGCGGCGTACCGACGGGTTTCACCGAACTCGACGAGGTGACCAACGGGCTGCACCCGGGACAGATGATCATCGTGGCGGCCAGGCCTGGGGTGGGCAAGGCGCTCGCGTTGGACACCCCGCTGCCCACGCCGACCGGGTGGACGACGATGGGTGACGTCTCGGTTGGTGATGAATTGCTTGGTGCCGACGGACGCCCGACGCGGGTGGTGGCCGCCACCGAGGTGATGTTGGGTCGCCCGTGTTACGAGGTGGAATTTTCCGACGGGACAGTGATTGTCGCGGACGCGGCGCATCAGTGGCTGACCGAAACGCGAGCGTCCAGGAAGTCAGCGCAAGCTGCGGCGGTGGGCTACAACCGGTACAAGAATCAACGGACCTCTGCAGCGGTGCGAACGACGGTCGAGATCGCCGAGAGTCTGCGCTGCGACACCCTAGACCGGCGACTGAACCATAGTGTGGTCAACGCGCGTGCCCTTGACCTACCGGACCGCGAATTTCTAGTCGCGCCATACACGCTCGGCGCTTGGCTTGGGGACGGCACCAGTGCCGCCGCCCAGATCACCACGGCCGATCCTGAAATCGTCATGCGGATCGAGGCGGACGGCGTCGTGGCTGTTCCGTCGGAATCCGCTCGGTACCGCTACCAGCTGCGGCTACCACCTGACGTCGGATCGGCTGCCCGCCCGTGCGCGGTATGCGGCAAGTCATTCATTCCCCGGACCAG
This sequence comes from Mycobacterium sp. 1423905.2, assembly GCF_001673155.1. Taxonomy (GTDB): domain Bacteria; phylum Actinomycetota; class Actinomycetes; order Mycobacteriales; family Mycobacteriaceae; genus Mycobacterium. The sequence goes on from NZ_LZLE01000259.1 coordinate 72,435, forward strand.
TCAGGTCCGTACCTGCGGGCGCTCCTGTGGTGGCCGGGCGCGGTTTGTCTCTGCTCCGGTCCCGAGTCCAACCTGCGTTCGGTGCGCAGGACCCTCGGCAGGACTGCGGTTATGCCGTCACTGCCATGCCGCTGTGGGGACACTGCAGGCGCGTCTGCGAACACTCGGGGTGCTCCAGAACAAGCACATACCGGCGGAGTACTTGCGGGCATCTGAGGCGCAGAGGCGTGCCCTACTCGCCGGCTTGCTCGACACGGACGGAACCGTGACGGCGGGCGGAGCTGTGCAATTCTGTGTTACCAACCATCGGTTGGCGTCCGATGTCGCTGAGCTTATCGTCAGCCTTGGTTATCGTTGCCAGACCTCGACCAAGCGCGTCCGGGGTCGTAGCGATGCGTCCAATATCGTGTACACCCTGACCTTATCGACGGACGACGTAGTGTTCGCATTGCACCGAAAGGCGTTATTGCACAAAGAGCGCCGCGCTTCGGCCAATACAAAGCGCTCGGAATCACGTTTTATTGTGGCTGTCCGCCCAATCGAGACCGTCGCGGTGCGATGTGTCGAAGTTGACAACGATAGCCACATGTATCTGGCGAGCAAAGCAATGATCCCGACGCACAATTCCACGCTGGGACTAGATTTCATGCGGTCCTGCTCGATCAAGCACCGCATGGCCAGCGTCATCTTCTCGCTAGAGATGAGCAAGTCCGAGATCGTCATGCGGCTGCTGTCGGCGGAAGCGAAAATCAAGCTGGGCGATATGCGCTCGGGCCGAATGACCGACGACGACTGGACCCGGCTGGCGCGGCGTATGAGCGAAATCAGCGAAGCGCCACTGTATATCGACGATTCACCAAACTTGACCATGATGGAAATCCGAGCCAAGGCGCGCCGGCTCCGGCAGAAGGCCAATCTGAAGCTTGTTGTTGTCGACTATCTACAGCTGATGACCTCAGGCAAGAAGGTCGAATCACGGCAGATCGAAGTCTCCGAATTCTCAAGGCACCTCAAGCTTTTGGCTAAAGAGCTCGAGGTTCCGGTGGTCGCGATCAGTCAGCTCAACCGCGGCCCAGAGCAGCGCACGGATAAGAAGCCGATGCTGTCGGACCTACGCGAGTCGGGCTCGTTGGAGCAAGACGCCGACATGGTGATTCTGTTGAACCGGCCCGACGCCTTCGACCGGGACGACCCGCGCGGGGGAGAGGCGGATTTCATTCTGGCCAAACACCGTAACGGCCCGACCAAAACGGTGACCGTTGCGCACCAACTGCACCTGTCGCGCTTCGCCAATATGGCGAGGTGAGATCTGGGTGTGGTGCCCAGATGCCGTGTCAATTCCCAATTAAATTGCCGCCCAAATGCCGCCTTCGACATGACAGTGCGAAGGTGCATGTTCGGTTAGGACAGGTGCACAACGGGCTCAGCTGGTCGCAAATCGCGGCACGGCCTGTGGAGTGGCTGATTTCGCCGAATACCGGACCCCTACGACATCAGCGTGGCGGTTGCCACCAGCCCGATGATCAGTTCGAACCCGGCCGCAGCCATCGCTGCAGCGCAGCCGAGCGGCCCTCCGCTTTACCGCGCTGAGCAAACGTCATCCGACCTACAAGAGTGCGTGCCCGCGGTGTGACTGGACACATGCTGTGGTCCACCCTGGCCGCAATGCGCCGGACGCCTAAGCAACTGCTTACGGCTGGCTGCCTCCTGTTCAACACCGTCGGGCTATACCACGAGAGAGAACTTCAGCCGCATTTGGTACGGCTCGGTGTGTATAGCTTGCACGACAGTGAGTTGTCACCTACGTTAAGTACGCCGATCGGTGTACATAGAAGGTAACTCCGGTTCTCCTCTTGCGGCGATTGGTCTCGGTTGAGGCGCTAGGCCCACCTCGGCAGAAACGAAGAAAAGTGAACGATCGAGATCACGGGGAGATTCACACAATGAGCAACATCAGCATCATCGGCTCAGGAAACATGGCCAGGGCCATTGGCGGACTGGCGGTCAAGGGCGGCAACACCGTTGAGGTGGTGGGTCGCGATGCGCACAAGGCCGCGGCTTTGGCTGAAGAGCTGGGCGGAGGCGCCACCACCGGACAGTGGGGCGCTGCCCCGACCGGCGACATTGTCATCCTCGCCGTGCTGTTCGACGGCGCCGTGCCGGTCGTCACGGAGTACGGTGACGCGCTGACCGGCAAAGTGATTGTCGACATCACCAACCCCTTCAACGCCGATGCGACCAGCCTGGCCATTCCCGATGACACGTCCATCGCGAAGAGGGTCGCCGAAGCCGCCCCTTCCAGCGCGCATGTCGTGAAGGCCTTCAACACCCTGTTTCGTGACGTCTTGGCCTCGGGCCGCCCGCTGGATGTTTTCCTGGCCGGCGATGACGCGCAGGCCAAGGCGCGCGTGTCGGCGTTCATCGAAAGCCTCGGGCTGCGGCCGCTGGACGTTGGCGGGCTGGACATGGCGCACTGGCTAGAGGGTGCGGGTGTGCTCACTATGGGCCTTGCCCGCAATGGCGTGGGGAACTTCGACTTCTCCCTGGCCGTCAGCCCCGGCTGAGTTCCGCCGCGGGGATAGCGTGGTCGATGAGGACGGTGGCGATTGCGGCTGCGGTGGCGAAGGTGTCGCAGTCGATGACGCGGTTACGGGCTGAGGCGCCGTCGAGCAGCAGCGCCAGTTGTTCACCGAGTTGTTCAGGGTTGGTGGCGCCCGCTTCGCGAGCGGTCTCGGCGAGTCGCGTGGCGAAGGCCAGCTTGTAGTTGCGGGCCTGCACGCGTGCCGGGTGGCCGGGGTCGTTGATCTCGACGGCCGCTGCGATGAACGGGCACAACGGGGCGTGAATGTCGAAAGCGGCCAGCAGCCGTTCGCGCGGTGTGAGGTCGGTCCGGTCGAACACCTCGGGCAACACTTCCGGATCAAATCGGCGCAGGTGTTCGGCGATCAACTCATCCTTGCCGCCGGTGAAGTGCTGGTAGAACGTGCGCTTGGACACTTGGGCGACCGTGCAGAGCTGGTCGAGCCCGGTGCTGTTGATCCCTTGGTCGCGGAACAATTGTCGTGACGCGCCAAGGATGCGCTCCCGCGCGCCCCTGCCGCGGCGCAACCCTCGCGGCCCCTTCTCCAACGTGGACATTGTCCCAGCATAGCCAACCTCGGTACAGGCCGGTGTACATAACTTGTGCTCGGTTGAACCGTCAGATAACTTAATGCGGACCAACTAAGTGCGCGGAGCGGTGTACATAAGAGCGCCAACCGAGGAGTGGAGTGATCGTGGGAAAGCTCGATGGCAAGATTGCAGTGATCACGGGCGCGACCAGCGGTATGGCGCTGGCCGGCGCGAAGCTGTTCACTGCTGAAGGAGCGCACGTCTACATCACGGGGCGGCGCCAGGAGGCGCTGGACCAGGCCGTCGAGCAGATCGGCCGCAACGTCTCCGGCGTCCAGGGCGACTCGGCCAACCTCGACGATCTGGACCGGTTGTTCGACACCATCAAGCAGGACAAGGGCGCAATCGACGTGCTGTGGGCCAGTGCCGGAATCGGCGCACAAGCCAAACTCGGTGAGATCACCGAGGAGGACTTCCACGACGCCTTCTGGCTGAACGCGCGCGGCACGCTGTTCACCGTCCAAAAGGCGCTGCCGCTATTCAACGATGGCGGCTCGATCTTCATGACCGGGTCGAATGCCTCGCTGCGCGGCTACCCCAACTGGAGTGTGTACGCCGGAAGCAAGGCCGTGCTGCCCGCCTACGCGCGGGTGTGGGTGGCCGAACTGCGCGACCGCAAGATCCGGGTCAATGTGCTCACCCCCGGCCAGGTCGCCTCGCCGATGCTCGACGAGGTGATGGACGCCGACGCCAAGGCGCAGTTCGAGTCGGTGATCCCCCGGCGTGCTATGGGCCGCCCCGAGGAGATCGCCGCGGCCGCGCTGTTCCTGGCCTCCGACGACTCGAGCTATGTCAATGGCAGGGAGCTAGTCGTAGACGGCGGCACCACGGTCATCTAATGAGAGACAACAGCTTTCGCGCCATCTCCATGTGGCGTGTGCCGAACCAAGGTCACCGGCGCAGAAAGCTATTAGTCGTTCCGATTTCCTAATCTCTTCGGTCGTCCGCTATTGCGAGTCACTCGCAGTCGAGCCGATTCGTCGGGTGGACGCACTGGTGAGGTGTCACAAGACCACAAGCAACAACGAACATGAGGAGAAACCATGACCACGTTCGCCGCGCACCGCGCCACCGTGGAATCCTTCGTCGAATCCATGCACGGCGGCGCCGACAAAGATGTCCTCGCCGGCATTCTCGCCGAAAACGTTGTGATGTACAGCCCGCTCGGCGACGAGCCGATCACCGGCCGCCAAACAGTCGTAGAAGCCATGCGGGGGGTCGGCGCGGTCGCTGCCGACCTCACCTATAAGGAAATCCTCACCGGCGAGACCCACCACGCCGCCTACTTCCTGCTCCGGATCGACGACACCGTGGTCGACGGGATGGACTACATCCGGCTCGATGCGCACGGCAAGATCGCCGAGGTGATCATCTGGTGGCGGCCGATTCCGTCCGGCGTCCAGATGCAGCGCCACCTTGCGGGTCACCTCGGCATGAAGCCCTGGGAACTGTCCACCCACCAGGTGTAAAGGGTCAACTATCCGCCGTGCAGCGAAGCAATGAAGTTGCATCGCCACTGCAAGTGGCGTCAAAACCTGAGTCGATACGTGCGCAACGGTATCCAGGTCGAGCCGTAGATCTGCACCGCGGTCCGATCGTCGTTAATAGGCCATGGAGATGATTCGCTATTTCCGATACCAGCAGAGGTGAGCGGGGGACGGACGGCAGTCGTCATTGTAGGAATTGAATTGCAGACCGAGATACTGAGTCTCACAGCACAATTCATCCCCGCCGCAGCAGGGATATACCCGGGACCCGGTGCACCAGTCCGTCGTCGAGCATCTGCTGGAAGTGATCGCTGATGGTCTGTTCGACGGGCCGGTAGGTCAACCCCAATTCCGTTCGGCTGCGGGTGTTGTCGAACGCGAGCGGATAGCCGACGTTGCGGTCGACGAATTTTCTGGTAAGTCCGACAACGGGAGCGATGGCCTTGAAGACCGCCTTTGGTGCCGTGGTCCTCGGAAACGCATAGAACGGGCCGAATCGCCGGCGCAAGATCTTGCCGATCTCCAGGAAGGTCAGGGTGTCGGCGTTGACGAGGTAGCGTCCATGCGCCTCCGGAGTGAATCCGGCGCGTAGGTGGGCATCGGCAACATCGCGGACATCCACCACGCCCATGGCCATCGCCGGCGCCCCAGCCAGCATGGTGCCGTCGGAAAACTGCTTCATCGTGCTCAGGCTGGCCGAGTCGCTGCCAGTGGTCATCGACGGGCCCAGCACCATCCCGGGGTGAATTGTCACCATGTCCCAGCGCTCCTGCTGCCGCTGGTAACGCCAGGCCTCCCGCTCGGCCACCGTCTTTGAGTAGGGGTATGGCTGATGGTCAGCACTGCTGGTGGTGTTCCAGTGTTCCTCGGTGAAGACCCCGTGGGGGACATCTTGTGACTCACGGGCATCGCCGTAGATCGCGACCACACTGCTAGTCAGTACTACGCGCTTGACGCTCTCAGTTCGGTTGACTGAATCGAGCACGTTGCGGGTGCCCTCCAGCGCCGGGCGAACCAGCGCTTCCTCAGCATCCTTGAAGCCGGAGATGAGGAATGGCGACGCGGTATGCATCACGAGCTCACAGCCGTTCATCGCTTCGTCGAAGCTACCGGGCTCGAGGAGGTCGGCTTTGAAAAGCTTCAGCCGGCTGGGATGGTCGTTTGAAAGCTTGTGCAAGTGCTCAAGGCCCGAAGCCTTATCGGGATTACGCACCGTGCCGTGGACCGTGTGCCCGGCTTCGAGCAGCGTACGCACGATCCAGCTGCCGATATAGCCGCTGGCGCCCGTGACGAGCACCGGCGCGGCGGGGTCGATAGTGGTCGAGGATCGGCTCATGATCGGGTTCCCTCTCTCGGGTCGTGCACCCTGACGCGCAGCCGAGCCGATGCATCGCGCATCGCAAAGGCTGCTGCTCGGACACTAGCGCGACGAGCTTCAAGAACATACCGGCCCTCGACGGTTGAGTCAGGCGGTTGACCGGCCCGAGTCGCTTTGGAAGCGCCGGGATCCTACCGATGTCAGTCCGTCCGGGCACCCTAGTCGGTGACTACGAGGAAGGGTGTGGGACATGTGCTGGCAATGCGACAACCCCGACGCCACCGTCGAGGATTACCTGGACGTTGTGCGAGCCATCATCGCGGATCGCGGATGGGCGGTGCAGTACGTCGAGCACGAATCGCGACCATTTGCGTACACGGTCGGGCTGTCCCGTCGGGGTCTACCCGAACTACTTATCACCGGTATGCGACCGCACATGTCGGCGCGCGTGTTGAATTCGGTCGCACATCAGATCGTCGACGACGGCATGGTCCTGCGGCCCGCCGAGCGCATCGACTTCCAGGGCGAATTCCTGCTCGAAGTGGTCGAGGTCGCCCACCCGGACGTGCACCTGAAAGTCGTGCTTGGGTTGTACGAGAGACCGTTCCGCGCTTTCCAGCTGGTCTGGACCGACGATTGTCGCCACTGGCCGTGGGATCTCGGATGGAGTCGTGGCCGTCGCCGGCAACCGGTCCTGGGCATCCGTTCTGAGCTGACGAAGTGAAGCTCACACCTAACCCGGGCTTTCCGTCAGTACCCAGGCTGAGCGCAATCGGTCTGCGATGCACGACTTTTGGGCACTTAAGCGGAGTCGAGACGTCAACATTGAGCGCAGCAGCAGCCTAAGCGACGCCCAACCCGCGCTCGGGTGCACTCATATCTCCGGTAGCGGGGACGCCGTCGGCCAGGCCGTACCGCAAATACACCGTGCCCTTACCTATAGACGCTGGCGGTTCAAGAAGGCGGAGGTTCGTGGGCGCCGCGCCGTCGCCAAACACCTTCTTGCCGACGCCGAGCATGAGGGGATGCAGCCAGAGGTCGATCCGGTCGAATAGTTTCTCGCGCAGGAGCGTTCGCACCAAATCGAGGCTGCCGACGACCTTGATGTGTTCGTGTCGATCACGGATCTCCCGCACTGCGCCGGCCAGGTCAGAGCCTAACTGGGTAGACCCGTGCCACGAGAGTTCCGGTCGGCCGCGCGAAGCCACGTATTTAGGGACGCTGTTGAACAGGTTGGCGATCTCCTTGTCCTCGCCACCTTGCTGGTGCGGCCAATAAGCGGCGAATATGTCGTACGTCCGCCGACCGAGCAGGAGGGCATCGGTTCCCTCGTACGCGGCAGCTACTTGGGCGCTGGTCACCTCGTCGACCAGCGGCGCCTGCCAGCCGCCGAACGAGAATTCCGTCGGGTCCTCCTCGGGGCCGCCGGGCGCCTGCCCGACGAGGTCGAGCGTTGCGAACAATTCGATGCAGATGAGGCCCATGGCTTTGCTCCCAAGTTTCGGTCAGTCTGGTCTGGGGTTAGACCTGCGAGCGCACGCAGATTCATCGCGGCAACCGTCGCCCAATCGCCGGACTGCCGCCGCTATTGTTCGTTGCGATCCGACCGGTGTTCCTGGATAGCAGCTATGACGTCCTCGGATGCCTGACGGAAAACCGCCAGGCGATCGGGTCCAAGCACGTCGATGAACAACTGGCGCACCCGAGCGGCGTTCGCGGGGGCGGCCGACCTGATCGCGGCCCTTCCGGCCTCGGTTAGCACGACCTGCGGAAAGCGGGAATCGCCGTGCGGATCCTCCTCCCGGCTGACCAAACCCCGCTTTTCCATCCGGCCGAGGTGATGGGATAACCGACTCTTTTCCCACGATGTGGCTCGACTCAATGCGTAGGCACGCATCCGTCCTTCAGGAGCTTCGGAGAGGTTCACCAAGATCTCGAAGTCGGGTGCCGAGAGACCGAACTCGCGCTGCAGGTTGAGGGCGAGATGTCGTTCGAGGAGGTGATGCATGTCGACGAAACGTCGCCATGCCGCCTGCTCGTCCGCATCGAGCAGCCACTGTTTGTCCATAACGGAATCGTACTGCGGCGGGTTGACATATCAACTCCAACCGGTATCGTAAATCTGGTTGACATATCAACCTGAAAGGCGACTGACATGGAAGAGAAGAAGATAATCGCCGTGGTAGGGGCTACCGGATCGCAAGGTGGCGGCTTGGTGAAGGCGATATTGGACCATCCCGAGGGCAAGTTCAGCGTGCGTGCGCTTACGCGCAACGCACAGTCCTCGAGCGCTCGCAAGTGGGCCGACGCCGGTGCCGAAATAGTCCAAGCCGACTTGGACGACGGCCAGAGCATCCGCACCGCCTTCGAGGGCGCACACGGAGCATTCATCGTCACCAACTATTGGGCTGAGTTGTCACCGGACGACGAAGGACGGCGGACCAGGGCCGAAAGGGAACTGGCACAGGCCGATACGGCAGCGCTCGCGGCCAAAAAGGCCGGTGTCACGCACGTCATCTGGTCGACATTGGAGGACACCCGGGACTTCTTCGGTGACGACGAGCGGGTGCCGACTGTTGAGGAACGGTTCAAGGTTCCGCACTTTGACGCCAAGGCCGAGGCTGATGCATTGTTTCGTCAGTACGGCGTTCCTACAACGTTTTTGCGTACCACGCTGTTCTTCGAGGGCTTCGTCAACTCCTTTCCGCCACGACGCGGCGCCGACGGCACAGTCAGTTTGACGCTGCCCATCGCCGACCACCCGATGGCCGGCATCGCCGTCAGCGACATTGGCAAGACGGCGCTGGAACTCTTCGCGCGTGGCGGGGCATACATCGGGAAGACTCTGAGTATCGCTGGCGACCACCTGACTGGTGAGCAGTATGCGGCTGCCCTAACTGACGCTTTGGGCGAACAGGTGGCCTATCGACCCATGACGTGGGATGAGTTTCGGAAGCAAGGGTTTCCCAGCGCGGTCGAAATGGGCAATATGTTCCAGTACTACGCGGAAAACTCGGCGGCCTTTGTCGGTGAACGAGACTTGGCCAAAGTACGGGACCTCAACCCGCAGCTACAGTCCTTTCGGGACTGGCTTTCATTGCACAGTCGAGAAATTCAAATCGTCGACTGACACGCTCCGATGAATACCGTTGTAAGGCAGTGAGATTAGCCTGGGCGGCGGCGTTCTCGAGCAGCGTAGCGGCCGGCGGCACTCACGGTTTGCGCGAACACTCTGGGGTCCAATCAGGGCTTCGCCCGAGGTGGCGCAGTATTCGGTCGAGTTTCGTCACGCTCGGAGCGTCGAGGGCACGCGCGAACGGTACGGCCGGTGTGTCCCGGTAGTCGCCGTCGGGTATGGCGAGAGCCAGGGACAGCGCGGCCTCGAGGACATCGTCGGGCAGGGCGTAGCGGACACCCAGCGACGCGGCGACGTCCCAGCCGTGGACCACGTAGTCGATGAAGTGAAAACCAATGGCGATAGCTCCCGGGAACGTCGCATGAGGCCCAAAGTCGGGCAGGGCAAACGACGCCTGAAGTACTGCGTCATCGGTGAAGGCGGTCAGCACTGCGTTAGCCGCATCGGCATACGTCCCGGCGGGATCAGCGGTGACCGCGCCCAGCAGAGTGTCGACTCGCCAAACGTCGGTGTCACCCCCCGACCCTATTGCGGCAGCCGCAAATCCGCGATGCTGAGCGATCATGTGGGCGAGCAGGTCGCGCAGGTTCCAGCCCGCGCATGGTGTAGGCGCAACGAGGTCGCCTACCGCCACGGTGTCGACGATCGCGATGGAGTTCAACACGGCAAGGCGATGGAACGGACGGACATCGACTAAATCAGTATGCATCTGCTTACCATAGACAGACACCTATGATCTGGCAACGCTTAATATATGGGCCGTGCCGCCAAAGCCCCGCCGCGACGACCTCGCGGCCATGCTGCACCCGCTGCTCAGAGATCTCGTGGCGGCCGAACTGCCAATCTTGGCCTCTCATGACCTGACCATGTGGGAATACGTTGTGCTCAACGCCTTGGACAAAGCGCCGGTGCGCACGCAGGCCGCCCTGGCCGATGCCATCGGCGCCGACAAGACACGGATCATCGGCACGCTCGACGCGCTGCAACAGCGCGGCCATATCGAGCGCACTCCCGATCCCGACGACCGGCGAGTGCGCCTGCTGAAGATCACGCCGGCGGGTCGCGCGGCGAAAAACGCGGTGCAAGCCGACATTCAACGTGGAGAGGAGCGCTGGCTCTCCGAACTGACGGCCGAAGAACGCAGTGTCTTCCTTCGCGTGCTTGCTCGGTTCAGCGGCGCGCAAACATGATCCACGCAGAGGTCCGTCCTAGGTGCCGATACCACTGAATCGACGGCGCCTCAATAGTTTCGGTGGTCTTCAAGTGGGAGCAACCCCCGATCAGCTGAAGCGAATCTCCATCGTCGCCAGGCCAAAGATCTTCCGGCCAGCCGACTTAGCGCCGACGAGAACGACACCGGTGCGAGTAGCCGGGTCCAGCGACTTGACGCGGCCGCTGAACTCGATGTCTGCGCCCTCGCCGGCAGACACAATCGCGGGTGCGGACAACCGCACCGCATAGCGGGTCACCGCACCGGGGTCGCCCGACCACGCGGAGAAGAAGCCGGCTCCCAGACCCATGGTGAGCATTCCGTGCGCAATGACATCGGGCAGCCCGGCCAGTCTGGCGAGGTTCTCGTCCCAGTGAATCGGGTTGGCGTCACCGGCCACGCCGGCGTAGTTCACCAGGTCCCCCCGAGACAGTCGCGCATGGTGCGCCGGCAACTCGTCGCCGACCTTCACGTCGTCGAACGACGGAGTCCCCAGGGGGCGCTCCCGGTCTGGCTGGGCGATTCGCACCTCACCCGGAGGCCGGACCGTCTTCTGATAGGCGGCCTCGGAATCACCGACCGCTAGGACATTGAAGTCGTGCATCATCGCCCGTTGCACCGCGGACTTGATTGCCGGATCGACATCCTCGGCCGTGAGGCCTACGACGGTGGTGTGCAAAGTGTGCACGCGCTCGCCGGCAGTGTCGGTGAAGGTGTTGGTCACCGTGATCAGGTCTCTGCCGGCAATGCGGCGTACCGACGCCAGTTCGACGTCAACGAGCAGCTCGTCGCCGGCCACGATGGGGCGGTGCTGTTCGAAGACCTCCTCGGTCTGCACGTAGGTGTCATAACCGACGACCACCGATTCGAACATGCGGCGATTGCAGGCCATGCCTGGGACGGAGGTGAAGGTCAGTGGCGCGACCAGCTCCAAATACCCCAGCTCGGCAGCGGCGGGAACATTCCAGTGCGCGGGGTGGTAGTCCTGCACGGCACGGGCGTACTCGCGGACCTTTTCCCGCCCGACCAGGTAGGTGCCATCCATCTGGTAGTAGTGGCCGACCCTTGATTCGATCCCCGGCGCTTCTGCTGCTGTCATGAATTAACTCAACCGTTCTGTCGGCTTTTCGTTGAGTCCGACCCATGCACACTAGCGACTCGAGGGTGCCGGACCCGGCTGGCAGTTGGGACACCACCAGGTTCGGCGCCGCTCAGGGTCGTTGGGAACCTCATCGACCACCTGAACTTCGGTGCCGCACCGCAGACACGGCCGGCCGGCACGTCCGACCACCCAATGTTGCTCTCCTTTGCGCCGGACTCCGGTGGTCACCTGCATCGCGCCGGGAACCGTTGCCGAATGCCGCAAGGCGCGCGCTCCGATGCTCAACAGCGCGCTGACGTCGACCTCGCGCACCGGCGTCCACGGGCTGTGGCCGCGCAGGAAGCACAGTTCGTTGGCCCAAAGGTTGCCGAAGCCCGCCACGCAGCGCTGGTCAAGTAACGCAGCGACGAGCGGCCGGTCAGGGTCACTGGTCATCCGGCGACTCGCCTCGGCGATATCCCAGTCCTCCCGTAACGGGTCGGGGCCTAGATAACCGACGGCGCAGCCCTCATCCCGGGTGCGAAGCAGTTCGACCATTGGGAGCCGTATTCCGTAGGCGGCCGGCCCGTCGGTGCGCAGCACTACCCGAACATCCGGCATCACCGAGGGCGGCAACCAACGCCCATCCTGCGAAATAGTCCAGGACCCCGACATTTTCAGATGCGTGTGCAACGTGAGGTCACCGGAGAGCCGGGTCAGCAGATGCTTACCGTGCGTGACGTGCGCCAACACCGTATGTCCCGCGAGGTCCGCCGTAGCATGGGCCGGCACTCGTAGGTCCGCCTCCACCAGGACGCGACCGCGCAGTGCCGCGTCCAACCGGCGGGCCAGCGCATAGACGGTGTCGCCTTCGGGCACATTCTCCATCCTGCCTTCACCGCCGGTCGGCAACCGCGCTCTATGAATCGGGCAAGTCGTCGCGGCCCAAGCACCCCCAATGGGTATAGGAGGATCAGGTTGCTTCACCGACGACGCCGAAGGAGCGCAGTATGCAGTCCGTCAGGGGCCTCAACGTCCTAGTCACCGGCGCCGCGATGGGCCTCGGCAAGCTGTTCGCCACCCAAGCCGTCAAGGAGGGCGCCGCCGCGGTCGTGCTCTGGGACGCCAACGAAGCCGCCTTGAAGGAGACCGCCACCGAGTTGGACTCGGCCGGGACCACCATCCACTACGAGACGGTCGATGTCACCTCTCAAGACCGAGTGGCCGAGGCCGCCGAGCGCGCCCGCACCGACGTCGGCACCGTCCATGTGCTGTTCAACAACGCCGGCATCGTGCGTGGCAATGGCTACTTCTGGGAGAACGAGCCGCGTGACTTCCTGCTGACGATGCAAGTCAATTCCATCGGCCCCATGCTGGTGACCCGGGAGTTCCTGCCCCGGATGATCGAGTGCGGTACTCAGTGCCGCGTCGTCAACATCGCCTCGTCAGCCGGACTGAATGCCATCCCGCGCATGGCCGCGTACGCCGCTTCCAAGTGGGCGGCGGTCGGCTTCTCTGATTCGGTGCGGCTCGAGCTGGAACAGGCCGGTCACGAGCGAGTCAGGGTCACCACTGTCTGTCCGACCTACATCAACACCGGCATGTTCGACGGCGCCAAGGGCATCCTGTTCACGCCGATGCTCGAACAAGAGGACGTGGTTGACCGGACGTGGGTGGCAATGCTGGCCGGTAAGCCGTTGGTCGTCATGCCCTGGACGTCGAAGCTGAACAAGGTCCTCACCGGTGTCCTGCCGGTTCGATTGCGCGATGCGTACCTGCGCCGCGTTGGTGTCTACAACTCCATGGACGAGTTCTCCGGCCACTAGCCGCCGCGAGCAGACCGTTATGCCGGCTGCGGTCTGGCGTCCGGCTCGGCGTCCTGGTGGCCAGGCGTCAGGACCCAACGGATGCCCCCGACGAGCACTCGGCCGGCCATGCGGGTCACCGTCGCCTCGAGCGGTGGAGCGTAGGGCAGGAGCAACGGTAGCCGCGCCCAGCTGGGCAACATCGCGACCGCCGTTGCGGCCAGGACGCCGTACACCGGTCTGACCGGCAACGGCAACGGCGGCGTAAGCAGCAGAAACCGGGCTGCTTCGCGGGCGGCCGGTGTTCCGCGCAATTCTGGACGGTAGGCCCCAATCCGGTCCTGCAACTCCTTCTCGGTCCGAGGCGGCTCAGGCACGCCGAGGGCCCTTGCCACGACGGCCATGTCGGCCACATAACCGTCGCGCCCGGCCTGGTCCAACGGAGCCGCACCATACAACTGATGGGCAAGCAGGAAGCTGTCGACTTCGGCGATGTGAACCCACTCGAGCAGATGCGGGTCCGACGCCCGATAGGGTCGTCCGTCCGGCGCGACGCCGTGCACGTACTTGTGGATCCGTCGGACATGGTCGACGGCCCGTTGGGCGTCGGCAGCGCAACCGAACGTGGTCTCGGCCAGGAAAGTGCTGGTGCGTTGCAGGCGCCCCCACGGGTCGCCCCGATAGTCGGAGTGTTCGGCCACGCCGGCCATGGCCAGCGGATGCAAAGACTGCAACAACAACGCCCGGAGCCCGCCCACGAACATGGACGCGTCGGCATGTACTCGGCGGATGGGGCGGCCATCGTCGAACCACCGATCACCCGGTGTCAGGTGTATGCGCTCTCGATTGGCCGGCCCCTCCGGGCCTGCCACCATGGCAAACAATTTGCTTCCCAATTCGGACCGTACAGCACTGATCACCGACGACATAGCCACATCTCCACGGTACGAGCCGGTGTCAGTGAGGACACGCGAACGGAGGCCGGCGCCCCGAGGGCTTGACAACGTACAACCGATTGGTTGTATGTTATAGGCGTGATCGTGGACACCGAGGAGCGGGCCGACGCCCTGTTCCATGCGCTCGCCGACCGCACCCGGCGTGACATCATGCGTCGCGTGTTGACCGGCGAGCACTCGGTTTCTGCGCTCGCGAAGAAGTACGAGGTGAGTTTTGCGGCCGTGCAGAAACACGTCGTCGTGCTGGAGAAGGCCGGCCTGCTCACCAAGCGACGTAGTGGCCGCGAGCAGCTGGCCAGCGGTGACGTAACGGCGGTGCGGTCGGTGGCATCCATGCTCACCGAGTTGGAACAACTGTGGCGCGGTCGCATCGCGCGGATCGACGAACTCATCTCACCTGACCCAGCCAAGGAGGACTGACCATGCCCGTGACCGACGTCCAGCATGATCTCGACAACCTGACCCTCACGATCATCGCCGACTTCGCCGCGCCGGTGGAGCGCATCTGGCAGGTCTACGCCGACCCGCGTCAGCTGGAAAAGGTGTGGGGACCGCCGAGCTATCCGGCTACCGTGGTCGACCACGACCTCACACCGGGCGGGCGAGTCACGTATTTCATGACCGGGCCGGAGGGCGACAAGCACGCCGGGTACTGGGAGATCACTGACGTCGACAAGCCCAGGAGCTTCTCGTTCCTCGACGGCTTCGCCGACCTGGACTTCAACCCCAACCCCGAACTGCCGGTTTCGCAGAATGTCTATACCTTCGTCGAGCACGAAGGCGGGACACGGGCAACCTACGCCAGCACCTTCGAATCCGCCGAGGCGCTGCAACAGGTGCTGGAGATGGGTGTGGTCGAGGGCGCGACTTCGGCCATCAACCAGATCGACGACCTGGTCGCATCCTGACCCAGTGCGCGTATCACCCTATGCGACAAGCCTTTTCGGGGTGTCGACCACCGAGTACTCGGACGCGTCGCCCAAGACGGCTCGGCTTTGCTCACCGCGGACGCTCACCGGGATGTCGCCGGCCAGCGTGATGCGGTGCATCCGGCGCGGTTGGTCACCATAGTCCGAGACGGCGTAATGCTGGGTGGCGCGGTTGTCCCACATCGCGACGTCGCCGAGTTCCCAATTCCATCGGATCGTGTTCTCCAGCCACGTGATTCGGTCCTGGAAGATTCTGGTCAAGGCCTGCGACTCCGCGCTGTTGAGCCCAATGATCGACTTGGCGAAAGCGCCTAAGAGCAAAGCCTTTTCGCCGGTTTCGGGATGCACTCGCACCACCGGATGATGCGTCTCGAAACGGGTTGACTGGAACTGCGCCGCATACTTCAGCACCGCGTCGGGTTGGGCTTCCAGCGCGGCGAGCTTGGCCGGATCGACCTGGGCGTAGTCGAACGCGTTGTTGTGTACGGCCCACAGGTTCTCTGCCAGCTGCTGCAACGGCTGGGGCAGTTGCCGGTGGGCGGCGACGGTGGACGCCCACGTGGTGGTGCCACCGTAAGACGGCAGTTCGACCGCGCGCAGGATGGAGGCTTTCGGTGGGCGGTCAACGAAGGTGACGTCGGTGTGCCATTGGTTGGCACCACCGCCGCCGAAGGACTCCAACCGCATGACGCGACTTCCCTCGAATTTCAGCGTCGGGTGTGGCGTCGTAGGTACACCCAAGCTCTCGGCGAAGGCGTACTGGGAGTCGTCGTCCAGGTGGTGCTGTCCGCGGAAGAACACCACCTTGTGGGTGACGAGCGCTCGATTCACGGCAGCGGCCGTCTCGGCATCGAGTTCACCTAGCCGGACGCCATCGATGCGGGCACCGATGTTCTCGCCCAGCTTGACCACCCGAAGTTCACTACTCATGCCAGGATGCCCTCTCGTCACTCACCCGTGTAGTCGACTGTATACACGCGGACCGAACGCCACTGTATACAAATGACTACACCGAAGGCAACGCTTGGCGCGAAAGGTCGACGCCTAACCGGCTACCGAGACGTGTTCGTTCGGGACGCAGTGGGTCATCGTCAGTCCTTCGACGTCCCGTGGCCCGTTCTTTCCAAGGTTGGCGCGACGCTGCTCTTCCTCATCGGACAGTGTTTGTGATTTCAACGGCTCCAGGTGACGTACATCGTCGGGTGTGATGCCAAGGCCCTGTCCGACCCGGATTCCCAGCTCGTCGTCACACATCAGAAAATGCCACACCATGCGCTCCTGCACCTCGCGCACGGCCTCAGAGATGCCGTTGACCAGATTGAGCACCAGGTCGTCCTTCTCCCATTGCTCCATCAACTGGTAGCGCTGTCCGGCCTGGGTGTAGTCGGCGGTGCGCGGGATCCGCTTCTTGGTCAGGCGCCCCCGAATCTCGGGGCCGACTTCGTCGGGGCCAGCACTACTGGCTTCCCGTAAGCCACCGGTGATGGAGGGCTCGTAATTCACATGCGGGTTTGCTCCGTTGTTGTCGACCCGGTACTGCATTTGGCCGCCCTGCTGGTTGGTCGACACCTTGGCGTTCTTGGCTTGATTCACCGGAAGTTGCAGGTAATTCGGTCCGACTCGGTAGCGCTGGGTGTCGGAGTAGGAGAACGTACGACCGACCAGCATCTTGTCGTCGGAGAATTCCAGCCCATCGACCAGCACGCCGGTGCCGAAGGCGGATTGCTCGTTTTCGTTGAAGTGGTCGGAGACGTTGCGATTGAGCACCATGGTGCCGACCAGCTTGGGTGGGAACTCGTTCTCCGGCCACACCTTGGTGTCGTCGAGTGGGTCGAAGTCCAACTCGGGGTGATCGTCGTCGCTCATCATCTGAACCAGGAGCTGCCATTCGGGATAGTCGCCGGCTTCGATGGCCTCGTACAGGTCTTTGCTGGCGTGGCCGAGATCTTGGGCCTGGATCGCGGCGGCGTCGGCTTCGGTCAGGCTCTTCACCCCGATCTTCGGCATCCAGTGGTACTTGACCAGGCGGCTTTCCCCGTCGGCGTTGACCCACCGATAGGTGTTGACGCCGAAACCCTGCATGGTGCGGTAGTTGGCCGGGATGCCTCGCGGGGAGAACAAGTTGACCAGCATGTGCATCGATTCCGGCGTCTGGGACATGAAGTCGAAGATGCGTGCGGGCTCCTGCCGGAAGGTGACCGGATCGGGTTTGAGCGCATGGATGACGTCGGGGAATTTCACTGCATCGCGGATGAAGAAGACTCCGATGTTGTTGCCCACCAAGTCCCAGTTGCCGTCTTCGGTGTAGAACTTGACCGCGAATCCCCTTGGGTCTCGGGCGGTTTCGGAGGAGTCTCGCCCGCCGATGACGGTGGAAAGCCGGATGACCAGGTCGGTGCGCTTGCCTGGTTCGGCGAACAGTTTGGCCCGGGTGTACTTGGCGATCGGCTCGTCGCCCCACTTGCCGGTGGCCTCAAAGTAGCCGTAGGCGACGAAGCCGCGGGCGTGTACGACTCGCTCGGGTATCCGCTCTCGGTCGAAATGGCTGACCTTTTCCAGGAAGTGGTAGTTCTCCAGGGTCGCCGGCCCACGTGCCCCGATGGTGCGCTGATTCTGGTTGTCATAGATCGGGTGACCTTGCCGGTCAGTGAGGATGTCACGGGTGTCGTCGGGATCTGGCGGCAGTGAGGACACGTCGGTCATGTGTTGCTCCTGGTCGGCTTGGGGTTATGCGCAGGGCCCTCGTCGGCGTACCCACGGGTGCCGGCCTGAAACAGCCCCCTCAAGTCCGTCGGCCGGTCCGCAGCGTCTAGGTCAGTCCACGGTCATTCGCCACCTCGGCCAGCAATATCCGCAGGCGACGGCGGGCACTGGAAAGGCGAGAGGTCACCGTCCCGATTGGGATGCCGAGTATTTCCGCGATTTCTCGGTACCGGAGACCGTGGACATCGGCGTAGTACACGGTCGCGCGAAAACACTCGGGCAAGGCTTCGAGTGCCTCCACGATCTTCTGGTCGGGTAGTCGCTCGAGCACATCGAGTTCTACGGCCCGACATCCCGCCGAGTCGTGATGCTGGCGACTGTTCGCCTGCTGCCAGTCAGCGATGTCGGCACTGAGTTGCTCGGCCGGCCGGGACAGGGACTTGCGGTGGTTGTTGATCCAGGTGTTGTGCATGATGCGGTACAACCAGGCGCCCAGGCGTGACCCGTCACTGAACAGATGAAAACAACTGTAGGCCCGCAGCATCGTGTCCTGGACCAGGTCCTCGGCATCGGTGCGGTCGCGCGTCAGCCGGCGGGCGGCGGCATAGAGGTCGTCGAGGAGCGGCAGCGCATCGCGCTCGAAGCGCATCTTCAGCTCCACGTCGGCGTCGTGGCATTCGGATCTCATGCTGACATGGTCACCACCCGGTGCCCGGCCGTGAAGTTCTAAATCAGAACTTCACGTTGTTCTGCGCTGACGCAGAATTGGTTTCATGGTGAACTACCGTCAGTACTGCCCGGTCGCCGTGGCGGCCGAAATCATCGCCGAACGCTGGAATCCGTTAATCGTGCGCAATCTGATGTTTGGTGCCGACACCTTCTCCGCGATCGCCAGCGGCGTGCCGACGATGTCTCGCTCCATGCTGCTGAAGCGGCTTGACGAGTTACAGCGGGCCGGCGTGATCGAAACGCAGCGCAAGCCCGGTGGCCGCGGCTATCACTATCGGCTCACCGAAGCAGGTGCCGACCTCGCCGGGGTCATCGCCGCGCTCGGAGCTTGGGGCGAGCGATGGGTCGACGTAACGGCAGACCAGTCTGATCCAGGGTTCGCGCTGTGGGCGTGGTGCCAGGTACAGGTCGACCGGTCCGCGCTGCCCGGCGGCCGGGTCGTCGTTGCGTTCACCTTCCCCGAGGAGCGTCCCGCCAACCGGCGCTTCTGGATGCTCATTGAGCACCACGCTGCTGAACTATGTCACTCCGATCCCGGTGGGCAGCCGGACCTGACGGTGGAGGCCAAGTCCCAAGCATTCGTCGACTGGCACCGGGGCGCCCGGTCGTGGCGTGATGTGCTGCGCAGTGGAGACGTGACGATCAGCGGTCCAGTTCGGCTACGCCGCGCCTTTCCTACCTGGAATCTACAGGCGCCGGTTTTCGACCCCGAACTGAGTGACCTGGCGGTCAAGCTCGAGCTCGCGCGTTGACAGTGGTATCAGCCGGCGGTTAGCCGACTCACTCTTCGTAATCGTCCAAGTGTTGACGAGTTCCATCACCGATGGACGGCCGGCGTGGGGCCTGATGGCCGTAAACGCCCTCGGGATAGGCGGTTTCGGCGTGCTGGGTCAGGTCGGCTCCGCTCACCTCATCTTCCGCGCTGAGCCGGAAGCCCATGAATCGCTGGATGAGCCAAGCCAATCCGTAGCTGACCGCGAAGGCGTAGAGGCCGACCGCCACCATCGCCAGCGCCTGCTTGCCGAGTTGCCCGAGCCCGCCACCGTAGAACAGGCCGCGCGGCCCGTGCGTCATCACGGCGGTGGCCAGCAGTCCGATCAACAAAACACCGACAACGCCGCCGACGAAGTGCACGCCGACCACGTCGAGCGAGTCGTCGTAGTTCAGCTTGAACTTCACCGTGATGGCGAACGCGCACACGACGCCCGCCGCCAGTCCGACCAGGGCGGCGCCGAAGGTGTTGACCGTGCCGCAGGACGGAGTGATGGCCACCAAGCCTGCAACCACGCCGGAGGCCGCGCCGAATGTGGTCGGCTTGCCGTCACGGATCTGCTCCACCGACAGCCAACCCAGCATGCCCAGGCACCCGGCGACCAAGGTGTTGAGGAAGATTGCGGACGCTAAGCCGTTGGCGGCCAAAGCAGAACCCGCGTTGAACCCGAACCAGCCGAACCACAATAACCCCACCCCGAGCAACACGAACGGCAGGTTGTGCGGGCGCATCGCTTCCACTTTGAACCCGATGCGCCGGCCCAGCACCAGCGCCAGCGCCAACGCCGAAGCACCGGAGACGATTTCGACGACCAGCCCGCCCGCGTAGTCCAGCACGCCCATCTTGGCCAGCCAGCCGGTCGGTGCCCAAACCCAATGCGCCACAACGCAGTAAACCAGAATTGACCACACCGGGACGAACACCATCCAGGCCGCGAATTTGGCGCGGTCGGCGATGGCACCGCTTACCAAGGCGGCGGTGATGATCGCGAAGCTCAGCTGGAAGGTTGCGAAGAGCAGTTCCGGAACGGACCCGTGCGCGGTGTCCGGGCCGATGCCCTGCATGCCGGCGTGCGCCAGCCCCCCGAGAAATCCGCCGGCGCCGCCGTCGGAGAACGCCAGGCTGTAGCCGGCCAGCAGCCATGCCACCGTGACCAGGGGTATGGAGATGAAGCTCATCATGATCATGTTGAGCACGCCGCTGGTGCGCACCATGCCTCCGTAAAAGATCGCCAGTCCGGGCGTCATCAGCAACACGAGCGCGGTGCTGGCCAGCAGCCACCCCGTCGCAGCGGGATCAATGTTCACGGTGTGCTCCTTCGAAGTCGTCGATGAGAATATCGGCGCGGTGCTTCGGCGGAGGTAGGCGGCGGCAATTGCGTGTGCGACGATCTTCGATGTGGCTGACCCGCTCGTCGAGATGATGAACGCCGGCATGGCAACGACCATCCCCACGGCCGACAAGATGGGTGTGCGAGTGCTCGAGGCGCACCGGGGCTTTGCCGCCGCGAGCGTCCCGGCCGAGGGCAACGGCAATCACTTCGGGGTCATCTACGCCGGCGTGCAGTTCACCGTCGCCGAAATGCTCGGCGGCATCATCGCCCTGGCCACCTTCGATTCGAGCAAGTACTTCCCGCTGGTGAAGAACCTCGAAATCGCATTCCTCGGGATGGCCACCACCGCACTGCGCGCCGAAGCAAGCATGGACGACGAGACAATCGCGCGCGTGGAAGCCGAGGCCGCCGACAAGGGCAAGGCCGATTACCTGCTGGACGCCGTGGTCACCGACACCGCCGGCATTGTCGTGGCCACCACCCACGGGCTGTATCAGTTGCGCGCACATCGACGTTGAGACGTCGGCCATGGTAGAGCCGCGCATGGATTGGGATAGCGCCTACCGGCTTGGCGTGCCGCCGCCGTGGAGTATCGGAAGGCCGCAACCGGAACTCGCGGCCATCTTCGGCCAGGTACGCAGCGACGTGCTCGACGCCGGGTGCGGGCACGCTGCGCTGTCGTTGGAACTGGCAACCCTGGGGCATACGGTGGTCGGGTTGGACATCAGCGCCACGGCGGTATCGGCGGCGGCCGCCGCGGCGGCCGAGCGACGGTTCACCACAGCCACTTTCGCGCAAGCTGACATGACCGACCTGCACGGGTATGACGGCCGCTTCAACACCGTGATCGACAGCGGCCTGCTGCACTCGCTGCCCATCGAGCTGTGCGAGCCTTACTTGCGCGGCATTCACCGGGCCGCAGCCCCTGGTGCGTCGCTTTTCGTACTGGCGTTCGCACCGCGACCAGCCGGCGAACACGGTCCGGGTCCGCGCGGCTTCACCGCCGAAGAACTTCGAGCCACCGTCGCCAAATTATGGCGGGTGGACGAGGTGCGTGCGGCAACGATCTACGCACACGACGGGCAACCAGACGGCACCGGCCATCTCACCATGGCCGGTCATCTACTGACTGCGCACAAGTAGCGGCTCAGTCGCCACTTTCACCGGCCGGAGAAGCGTCCGGGTCCTGTGCTTCGGTGCTGTCGTCTTCGTCCGAAGCTTGGGGCGGTTGTTCGCCGCCCTCCGGCGGCGGCTGCTCGGCAGTGGTCACTGTTCCTCCGTAGGCGTTGAGGGGCTCAGTCACAGCTACCCGATGTGTGGATCCGGAAAACAGCTTGGCTGCCGAACATTCCGGGTACAGGCTGCGAATAGCTGTTGCGGGAAAGGTTGGCCGAGGGGGTGAAACTGTCGACGGAGCTCGGATGTCCCAAGCGAATGCAATACGGCCCCTGCGGTGGGGTCCGACCCGACGGTCAATGCGAGATGCGTCCCGGCGAGTGCGTTTTCCCCGATGTGGTGCCGTGGTCTGGTCGGCAGTATCGCGCCCAACCGGTACAGGCGCCGCTGGTGCTCACCGACTTCAGTTGCACGCCGTTTGACCAAGCCGACGTCGCGGCAACCGCAGCGACCCTGGTAGGAGCGTCAGACGCCGTTCTGGTCGGCGAACATCAAAATCGACCGGATTTCCCGCCCACGTTGATGGGGCGGTTGCTGCTGGAAGCGGGCGTGTCACCGTGGATCACGCTGTCCTGCCGGGACCGCAACCGGGTGGTCCTCGAACAGGAATTGCGCGGGCTGCAGAGCATCGGCGTGCAGACAGTGTTATGCGTGACCGGAGACGGGCGAGGTTACGACGTTCGACCCGATGTCACCCAGACTTTCGACCTCGACGGTCCGCGACTGGTGGCACTGGCCGCGTCCGTCGGCATGGTCGCGGCCGTTCCCGAGACACCCACCGCGCCGCCGGTGCACGCCCGGCCCGTGCGCCTCGTCGAGAAACAGCGGGCCGGTGCCAGTCTCGCGGTGCTCAACCACGTGCCCTTGCCCCGCATGATCTCCGAATTCATGTCCTGCGCTCGGTCGGCCGGATTGTCAATTCCCGTTATCGCCGCGGTCGCGGTGTTCACCGACGCCGTCTCCGCAGCCGTTTTGGAAGGACTTCCTGGACTGGAACTCGACCACACGGTGGTCGACGAAGTCTTGCACGCGCCGGATCCCATCGCGGCCGGGATAGCGGCTGCCGTCGCGGAGGCGCGCGCGCTGTTGTCGATCGACGGCGTCGAGGGCGTAAACCTGTCCGGATTGGCATCGGCCTCCGGAACACGCATAGGCGCCGAGATCAAAGCCGAAGTCGGCCGACGCATCAAGGAAGGCATCAAGCAGGACATCAAGGAGGCGGCGGTGCCATGAGTGAAGCGATGGAAGCCGAATTCGACACGGTCGCCGAATGGACCGCCCAGGTCGCCGTTGATCTCGGCACCGACTACTACGTTCCCGCCGGCTGCCGGGGCAGCGGTAGCCCGGCGGCTCTGGATTGGTTGATCGAAGAGCTGGGCCTGACGGCAGGCGAAACATTGCTCGACTCCGGCGCAGGAGTGGGAGGCCCCGCAGCCTATGCCGCGCAGGAGGTGGGGGTGACGCCGCTGCTGGTCGAGCCGGAGGCGGGAGCCTGCCGCGCCGCACACACCCTGTTCGAGTTTCCCGTCCTGCAGGCGCTTGGATCAGCGCTGCCGTTGGCCGACGGCACTTTCGACGCAGCCTGGTCATTGGGGGTCTTGTGCACAACGCCGGACCAGGTCGAGCTGCTGACCGAGCTGCGTCGCACCGTCCGGCCGCCCGGACGCATCGCGCTGCTGGCGTTCGTGGCCCGTGAGCCGGTCGCCGCCGAACAGCCGGAGGGCAACCACTTTCCGACAAGCGACCATCTCAACGACTTGGTTGAGCGGGCGGGGCTACGAATCCATACCTGGCGAGGCACCGCCGATCTGCCCGCCATTCCGCAGGAGTGGACGCGCCGGATGGACGCCGTTACCGACGCGCTGTCCGACCGCCACGGTGCGTCGCAAGCCTGGCAGCTCGCCGAACGCCAGAGCCAACAGATCGGTGACCTGCTCGCGCAGGAGAAAGTGACTGGTGAATTGCTGGTGCTCCGGCACGCCTGACCGGTCCACAGGAATTCAGCTCAGCGTTGCCGTCAGGTATCCAGAGGAGTCGCCGAACGACGCCAATTCGTCGTCGGGAACGTCGAACCCGTGCGCGGAGTACGCCTGTTCGGTGGTGCGGACGTTCACCCGCCAGCCGTGACCACTCAGGTAGTCAGCCGCCGTGTTGCGGTCACCGGTGTAGAACAACTCAGCCAGATTGATATCGGAGCCGATGCGCCGGGAGCGCTCGGTGAGCCTCTCTGCCCAGTCCGAGGGGATGTTGCGCAAATCCATGTGTTCTGTCGCGATCCGGCTGCCGGGCGCCGACAGGGCGACGATGTTGTCGAAGAGGCGATCCTGCGCTTCGGGAGGCAGATAAACCAGCAGGCCTTCGGCACTCCAGGCAGTCGGCTTCGTCGTGTCAAATCCGGCCTCCCGCAACGCCCCCGGCCAGTCGTCGCGCAGATCGATGGCCACCGTGCGGCGCTGAGCGGCGGGCTGAGCCCCGAGGTCGGCCAAGGTCCGCGTCTTGAATTCGATGACGTCGGGCTGGTCGATCTCGTACACGACAGTGTCCGGCGGCCAGGGCAACCGGTAGGCCCGGGTGTCCAGGCCCGATGCCAAGATCACCGCCTGCCGTACACCCGCTTCGGCCGCCTGGATGAAGAAGTCGTCGAAGAAGCGGGTGCGCACGGTGATTTGTTCGCTCATCGCCTGCCGGTTCAGCAGCGGGTCGTTGGCACCCTCGAGCTCGCCGTCGATGAGCTTGATGAAGGTGTCGATGCCGACCGCGCGAACGAGGGGATCAGCCCACGGGTCGGCCAAGAGGGCGTCGTCGCCGGCAGACGCAATCGCCCGTGACGCCGCGACCGCGGTAGCGGTCGCCCCGACGCTCGACGCGAGATCCCAGGTGTCGTTTTCGGTGCGGGCCACAGCCACACTCCTCTCGGCATTACGGCAGATTAGTTAGCTCATATAACAGATAGCTTCACTATACGCCGTAGACGACGCAGGCGAGACGGGCCAGGCGCACGTCACAGGTGCGCGACGACATCGACCACCTCAAGGGGATCGGTCCGCTGCGTGTAGTCCAGCAGTGCTTTCCCGAACCGAACCACGCCGCTTTTGTCGATGACGAAGACGGCGGGTACGGGCAGTGCCCAGTCGTTGGTGCCGTTGAACGTCGGCAACGGGTGACCCAGCTGCCGGTACACATCCTGCAGATATCCCGGAAGTTGGAAGACCAGGCCATAGTCGCGAGACACCGCACCGCCGACGTCGCTCAACACCGGGTAACTCAACCCATTGCCTGCAGCGGTCGAAAGAGAGGCATCCGGCGTTTGCAGCGAGATCGCGACCATGGAAGCGCCGGACGCCCGCAGTGCTGGGAGGTGCGGCTGGTAGGCCCGCAGGGTGAGACTGCAGAACGGGCACCACACGCCGCGGTAGAAGGCGAGCACTGCCGGGCCACTGGCCAGTAGCCCGTCCAATGACACGATTTCACCGACTTCGTTGGGCAGCGCAAACGTCGGGGCGGCGTCACCGACCGCGGGAATGTGGGCGAGCGAGTCGGCGCCCGCCAGTTCTGCGGTCGCCTGATCCATCTTCGCGGCGGCCTCCGACCCCATCGCCGAGTCTCTGAAATCGCGCAATCGCTTCAGCGCTTCGGCCAGTTGGAACGAGCCAGTCGGCACCAGTTCGTTCGGAAGCCGTTGCAGTACCTGGCCATCGGCCCCGTCGAGCAGGTTCGGTCGCGATGTCACAGCATGCTCCTTTGTTATCACTTCGACGTTGCCAAACGGTGATATCAACGATATCTTATTTGTGATCTCAATGGAAACACCTGGAAAGAAGCCTATCGCAATGACGCGTGACTCCAGCTGTCCGACAGGTGAACCGCCGGGGCTGGCGAACCGGTACGCCGCCGGCCTGGGGGCGCCCGCGTTGATCGCTGCGGTACTGCTGGCCTCATCAGTAGTGAGCCTTCGAAGCTATTGCGCCTTCCAGCCCGACGTCAGAAACTTCGACTGCGCCGACATTCAGGTCGTCTTAGCCCGCGATACCGACGAACCGCCCGGACCGGGACGCGTGGGAGAAGCATTCACCGATTCCTTGCGGTATTTGGTGCCGGCGAAGTCGGTCAAGGTCTATGCCGTCGACTACCCCGCATCCCACGACTACTGGCGCGCGGCCGATGGCGCCAACGACGCCAGCCGCTTCGTGCAGAACACCGTCAAGCGTTGTCCCTCATCTCAATTAGTGCTCAGCGGTTACTCGCAAGGGGCAGCGGTAATAGATTTCGTCACCGTTGCTGAGCAGCCTATGTTCGGATACACCGATGTGATGCCGCCGGAGGTCGCCAGCCACGTGGCAGCGGTGGTCGTCTTCGCCAACCCGCTACGACCCAGTGGACCCCTAGACGCCGTCGCCCCCATCTACGGGTCCAGGACCATCGATCTATGTAACGGCGCAGACCCCATGTGCTCGAACGGTGTTGACCTTGCAGCGCACAACTCGTACGTCGAGTCCGGCAAAACCGCAGAAGCCGCGCGCTTCGCCGCCGATCGCCTCAACGCAAGCGCCAAGGCGTAGCCCAACCCCTATCGAAAGGAAGCCCATGGCAATGTCATCCGGACCGTTGGAGGGCAAGGTCGCATTCATCACGGGTGCTGCTCGCGGCCAGGGCAGGGCACATGCGGTGCGGCTGGCGAGCTTGGGCGCGGACATCGTCGCGCTCGACGTGTGCGCGCGTGTCTCTGAAACCGTCCTTTATCAGCCGGCATCCCCCGAGGACCTCGTGGAGACAACCGCGCAGGTGGAACGGCATGGCCGCAAGGTGCTGGCACGGGAAGCCGATACTCGGGACAGCGCCGCTTTGACCGCCTTGGTCGACGAGGCGGTCACCCAGTTCGGTCGGCTCGACATCGTGGTCGCCAACGCCGGTGTGTTGTCCTGGGGACGACTGTGGGAGTTGTCCGACGAGCAGTGGAACACCGTGATTGACGTCAACCTGTCCGGTACCTGGCGCACCCTACGCGCCGTTATCCCCGCCATGATCGAGGCGCGAAACGGCGGCTCCATCGTGGTGGTCAGTAGTGTGACCGGCCTGAGGGCGACACCGGGCAACGCCCACTATGGCGCGTCGAAGCACGGCCTGGTGGCGATCACCAATTCACTCGCGCTCGAGCTTGCCGAGTATGGCATCAGGGTGAATTCCATACATCCGTATGCGGTTCAGACCCCGATGACCGACGGTTCGGCGATGATGGGATTGTTCGAGAAACATCCGTCGTATCTGCCCAGCTTCCCGCCTGTCCCGTTGAAGGCGCCGGGGACGGGCAGCGCCGGCCTGGAACATATGGCTCCCGATGAAGTTTCCGATGTCGTCGCCTGGCTGGCCGGTGACGGGTCAGCGGCGATCTCGGGTTCGCAGATCGCAGTCGACCGCGGGGTCATGAAGTACTAGGCGCCCTATCCGCGTCTCTGCGCCTACGATGACCGCATCAATATGATTCCCACGGAAACAATCTAGTGATATCGTTGGAAACATGCCGACTGCGCCCCTTCGGTCCGCTCCTTCGGCACCACCCGCCGAGGGCTTGATCCTCCAGGCTGCCGCTGACTTGTTGCGAGCCGGTGGCATTGACGCCCTCTCCACCAGGGCGGTGGCGATGGCCGCCGGCGTTCAACCACCGGTCATCTACCGCCGGTTCGGTGACAAAAAGAGGCTCCTTGATGCGGTGACCCGCTTTGTCTTCGACCAGTACATCGCCGACAAGCGCCGCTTGATCGCGACCTACGCCGATCCACTGCAGGAACTCGAGCACCTGTGGGACCTGCACGTCGACTTCGGGCTGACCCACCCGGATTGTTACCTGCTTGCGTACGCCTACAGCGGACGCGACGCGATGTCCGCTTGCGCCGCGCGGTCGTTCGCTCTGCTCGAGCAGGTGGTCGCCGAGTTGGGGAACCAAGGGCGTCTGCGAATGAGCGTAGAGCGCGCGGCCGCGCTGATTCGGTCGGCTGGGATGAGTGTGGTGCTCGCGCTCATCCCGGTTCCCCCGCAGGATCGGGATCTGGAAATCTCGCGTGTCCTGCGAGACAGCACACTGTCTGCAGTGGTCTGCGGCGAGGTCGGGTCGCACACCGCGCCGCCCGATGTTCCGACGCGGGCTATGGCGCTGCGCGAGGAGTTGTGCGGCTCCGGCGTCGACACGCTGAGCGGTGCGGAACGCGCGCTGCTCGGCGAATGGCTGGCTCAACTGGCCGACCATGGCGGCCATTAGGCGATGTTTCCGATGATATCAAAGTGAAGGTTCCACTGGTAACATGGTCGCCATGGTGAACGGGCAGATAGCGGCACAGTACGACTTCATCGTGTGCGGCTCCGGCTCAGCCGGTTCCGTGGTGGCTGGGCGCCTGACCGAGAATCCTGAAGTCAGCGTGCTGTTGCTGGAGGCCGGTGGCACCGATGAGGTGCCGGAGGTGATGAACGCCGATCAGTGGCCGGCCAACCTGCGCAGCGAACGCGATTGGGGCTTCGTGGCGACGCCCAGTCGGCACGTCAATGGCCGATCGATACAGCTTTCGATGGGCAAGGTGCTCGGTGGGGGATCCAGCATCAATGTCATGTGTTGGGCGCGCGGACACAAGAACGACTGGGACTTCTTTGCCGAGGAAGCCGGTGACAAGTCGTGGAGCTATGAGGCCATCCTGCAGATCTACCGCCGCCTCGAGGATTGGCACGGTGTGCCCGACCCGCGGCGTCGCGGGACCGGAGGCCCCGCATTCGTGCAGCCGGCGCCGAATCCTCACCCACTCGCCGCGGCGGTAGTGAGCGCCGCTGAGGGCGTGGGCATTCCAGCCCATCAGAGCCAGAACGGCGCCATGATGGAATCCGAAGGCGGCGCGTCGATCCAAGAGATCCGCGTGCGCAACGGACGCCGCGATTCCGCGTTCCGTGCCTATGTTGCCCCTCATCTACACCGATCAAACCTGACGGTGCTGACCCACGCGTTGGTCACCGGACTGACCATGAACCGCCGTGGCGTTAATGGAGTGGAATTCCGGACCGGCAATCAGATTCGCCAGGTTCAGGCCACCACCGAGGTGATCATCTCCCTCGGCGCCATTCACACACCGAAACTGCTGATGCAGTCCGGTATCGGTGACGCGGTGGAATTACGGAAGTTCGGCATCCCGGTCTTCGAACACCTGCCGGGCGTCGGACAGAACTATCAGGATCACCCGTTGATCCCTTGTCTGTGGGAAGCGGTTGACCCCGTCGTCGTGCGCAATTGCGGTTCGGAGGCGACGTTCTTCTGGAAGAGCGATCCGGCGCTGGACACACCGGATCTGCAATGCTGCGCCCTGGAACTTCCCATGGCAAATGAGACGGTCGCCGCCAAATTGGTTGCCCCTCAGCACGCCTGGACCATGTGTATGGGCCTGCAGAAGCCCAGAAGTCGCGGTCGGATTCGGCTGACCGGCCCGCAACCCACCGACCCGTTAGCGATCGAAACCGGTCTGCTCGCCGACCCGGACGATGTGAAGGCCGCGATAGCGGGGGTCAAACTCTGCCGGGAGATGGCGGAATCTGAAGCGCTACGCCCCTTCGCGCAGCGCGCCGTCGCACCAGGTGACTTGCCCGATCGCGATCTCGAATCGTACGTGCGGGAGTCAGCGTTGACCTACTGGCACCAAACGTGCACCGCCAAGATGGGCTTGGACGAAATGTCAGTTGTGGACGGCAATTTGAAGGTATACGGCGTTGAGCGGCTCCGGATCGCTGACGGCTCGATCATGCCACGAATTACGACGGGCAACACCATGGCGCCTTGCATGGCCATTGGTGAGCGCGCCGCCGACATCGTCAAGGCGGCCCATGGAATCTGATTACTGGCTGCGATCGGCCAGCCGTACCAGCCACTCCAACAACAGGCTTCGCTCGGCCGGGCTCAAAGGTGTCTGGTCCGCCCGCCGAACCGCTTCGCTTAAGGCGACCGCGCGCCCGGTTAGCGCTGACGACTTCGCCGCGGCCGGCTTCTTCTCCCCGCAGATTGCGGAGATTACGTTATCGCGCCCGAGGACCGATAATTGCATGTCGCGCTCATCGGGCGGGATGGCGATAAGTGTCAGCACGGTGCCAATGCCGGCCGAGTGGAACAGCATGGTCGCGCGCTCGACACTCATACGCAGACGCCCCTCGTCCGCGACTCGAGCAATCGCGCGCTCCAGCAATTTGATCGTTTCGCCGGCACCGGTACTGATGGCGCCGGCGCGAGACTGGACAAACGTCAATACATAAGTATCGGGATGGGTCAATCCGAACTCGACGTGCGTATCCCATAGCTGTCGAAGATCTTGCAGCGGGTCACCGGAAGCTCGCTGTATTCGCCGGCGTTTGCTGCTCAAGTAGCTTTCCAGGACGAAATGCGAAACGGCGTCGAGCAGTTCGTCTTTGCCACCAAACTCGCGGTAGATGACGGGCGGCTGCACGCCAGCAGCTGCTGCCACCGCCCGAGTCGAAACGGCGTCGATGCCCCCGGTGCGCAGCAGCTCGGCCGCAGCCCGCAATACCTTCTCTGACCGAGTCGGTGCAGCGGCGTCGATATCCGTCTTCTGCGACTTGCGCCGCCGAGTCTGCTCTGCCATGTTTCCGATGATATGGGCCGATGCTTAGCGAAGCTCCCTATTGCTGAGATCGGCGCGGCGACGACCATCCGCCGGACCAGGAAAGTCGCCCAGTACACCGCATCTCGGCCGTCACACCACACCGCGGAACAGATTGTCCACGAGGTAGTCCACGAACTCCTCAGTCAGCGGCTCGTCAGGCAACAGCAAGCGGTGATAACACGCGCCCCACAATTGGTCGACGACAGTTGCAGTGTCAAGGTCTGCCCGAAGCTGGCCGCGGGCCTTCGCCCGCTCCAGTGCGTCCTTGGCCAATGCCCGCCGGGGTGACGAATAGCGTTGCAAGTAGGCCATTTTCAACTCGGCGTCCGACTGTGCCTGCCCGATCAATTCAGCGATGGCCCGGCCCGCCGGACTGTCGCTGATGACCCGCAGGAATGCGTGTAGCTGCGCGCGCAGGTCCTCTCGGATGTCGCCGGTGTCGGGGAACGCCAACGTGGGTTGCACCCTGTCGAAATAACCGTCTAACGCCAGTGCGCCCTTCGTTGGCCACCACTTGTAGATAGTCATCTTGCTGGCGCCGGAGCGGCTGGCCACCTTCTCCATGGTGAAACCGGCCATGCCCTCCTCGAACAGCAACGCACCGGCGGCTTGCAGCACCTCTCGGCGGACCTGCTCGCTAGGTCGGCGGCCCCGGCCTCTGCGTGCTGGTGCTGGTTTCGTCATCGGTCTCCTTCCATTGCCGCGGTCGTCCGGGTACTGTATATGTACATACTGTACATATACTATGGGAGGCGGACATGACAAGGGTGGCGCTAGTTACCGGCGCTTCGGGCGGCATTGGGCGAGCGGTGGCCGTGCAATTGGCCCGGGCAGGAATGGACGTGGCCGTGCATTACGCCGGCAACCGCGACAGTGCCTTGCGCACCGCAGACGAGATCACCAACGGCGGGCGGCGGGCCATGGTGGTGTCCGCTGATATCGCCGACGAACTCCAGGTTGCCGACATGTTCGACCAAGTGGAGGCGGAGTTCGGTGGTCTCGACGTCGTGGTCAACACCGCCGGAATCATGTTGCTGAAACCATTGACGGAGTTGGACTTCGACGATTTCGACCGAATGCATCGCACCAACGTGCGAGGCACCTTCGTAGTCGGTCAGCAGGCCGCTCGACGCGTGCGTGCGGGTGGGGCGATCATCAACTTCTCGTCGTCTGTGGTCAAGATCGCGTTGACCGGCTATACGGCTTACGCCGCAACCAAAGGCGCTGTGGACGCCATGACACTCATCCTGGCCAAGGAGCTGCGCGGCCGGGACATCACCGTCAACGCCGTGGCGCCGGGCCCGACCGCCACACCGCTTTTCCTCGACGGCAAGGCGGATGAAGTCGTCGAACGCCTGCGGTCCATGCCGCCGCTGGAGCGGTTAGGAGAGCCGGAAGACATCGCGGAAGTCGTGGCCTTCCTCGCGGGTCCCGCGCGTTGGGTAAACGGACAGGTCGTTTACGCAAACGGGGGAGTGGTGTAACTGACCAGGCTGACCGCGCGTGTCCCGTCGTTTGTCGCTATGAGGCGGGCAAAAGCGTGGTGTCTCGGGCAGGGAGCGTGAGTGATGGAATCAGGCGGTCGAAGACGGTCGATCCGGGGTATTACTCGCAAGTCCAGCAAGGGCGAAGTGAGCTACACGTGACGGTTCGACTGGGAGAACGACCATTTCCGGGGATCGCGACATACAGGGCGACGCCGAGGCGAAGCGCCTCGTTGCAGTTGGGCGCTACCAAGTACTCGATGCGCCGCCCGATCGGATATTCGGGCGTGTCGCGCGCTTGGCCGCCCATGTGTTCGACGCCCCGATGGCGGTGGTGTCGATCGTCGGTCGCGAGCGCATCCGGTTCGTCGGCGGGTACGGACTCGAATCGGTACGCGAAGTCCCGCGTGACGAGGGGCTGTGCGGCTCCGCGGTGATGGCCGAGACGTCCTATGTGGTGCACGACACGCGGAACGATGTCCGCACCGCGGGCAACCGTTTCGTCGAGGAGCACGGCGTCCGCTTCTATGCCTGCGCACCGATTGTCACCTTCGACGGACATCGTCTCGGTGTTGTCGCGGTCATGGATATCAGAGCGAGCACCGCATCAGACAAACAACTGGCGATCTTGGACGACCTGGCCGCGATCGTGATGGAGCAATTGGAACTGAGGTTGACGTCTCTGGACGCCGTGCGGGTCGAACGACGGTTGCGCGGCGCCGCGGAGTATGCCCGCGACGATGCGCGACGCGACCGTGACGACGCCAGACGACGGCGTGATGAGGCCCGCCAGGCGCGAGACGACGCGCGGTTGGACCGCGACATCGCCGAGCGGGAGCGAGACCTGATCGAGCAGTACGCGACGGTGCTGCAGCGCACGCTGTTGCCGCCGGCGCTGCCGGAGATTCCCGGGTTGTCCCTAGCCTGCCTGTATCACCCGGCTTCCTCTCGGCAGGTCGGTGGCGACTTCTACGACGTCTTCGCCCTCGATGACCAACGCTGGGCGTTCTTCATCGGTGACGTCGAGGGCCACGGGGTGGACGCCGCCACGGTAACTTCGCTGATTCGCTACACCCTGCGATCGGCGGCGTTGCACATCACTGACCCCACCGAGGGGTTGGCTCAACTCAACATGGTTTTGCTTAAGGAAATGAACCCACGGCGTTTCTGCACGGTACTGTTCGGCACCCTGCGGTCCAGTGAGACGGGCGACGGCTTCCACATCACCATGGCCACCGGAGGGCACCCGCCGGCGTTGCGCCTGGACCCCGCCAGCAGCACGGCCGAGAAGGTGCGCTCCAGCGGGGGAATGCTGGTCGGCGCGACACCCAACGCCACATTCGACGCATGCAGCCTGCTGCTGCGCCCAGGGCAAACCCTGTTGTTCTATACCGACGGGCTCATCGAAGCGCGCCGCAGTCCCATCCCCTTCGGTGAGGAGGATCTGGCCAGCTTCGCCCTCAAGCGTGCGGCGATGGGTGCCCACGGCCTCGTCGACGAGTTCGCTGCATTTATTCCCAAACTCGAGCCCGACGACGACGTCGCGATATTGGCGATCACTGCCCGTTAGCGGCTGGCCGGCGCGCCCGGGTCAGCCACGGTGGGCGCAGAGCAACCAGGCGGGCAGGGACTTGCGGCCGTTGCCCTCATCGCGGATGTCGGCACCGGCGAAGGCCTCGAAGTTCGTCACGAAGTCGTCGGGAACGTTGGCGTGGATGCGCGCCGGCCGGATCTCGTCGACCACCCAATACTTGGAGACGACCTCGTGCAGCTCCTCCTTGGTGACCGGATTGACCGGTCCGTCGGCGGGCATGCTGCCTCGGTCGAACACCAGAACGAAGTAGGACGCTGCGGGCGCGGCAGCGCGCACGATCGAGCGCTGGTAGCCGTCGCGTAGCTCGATCGGCATCGAGTGAAACAGCGTGCTGTCGACGATCGTGCCGAAGCGACCTTCCGATCCTGCGGGGTAGTCGGTGAAGTCACTGATATCCGCCACGTCGAAGGTGGCGTTGGAAAGGCCACGTCGCGCGGCCTCCTCGCGCGCCAGGGCAATCGCGGTGGGTGACTGGTCTAACCCGACCGTGGTGTAACCGTGTTCGGCCAGAAACAGCGACACCGCCGCCTCGCCACAGCCCGCGTCGAGCACGTCCCCGTGGAACCTGCCGGCAGCTATCAGTGCCGCAATCTCCGGTTGTGGTTCACCGATGCTCCATGGGGGCCGGGCGCCCTCGCCCATCTCGGGAGCCGTGCCCTGGTAGGCGGATTCGAACATTTCTTGAGTCGGCTGAGTCATGTCTTCCTTTATATCAATTAGGCTGATATATGTCAACAAGCTTGATGCTTATAGCCCGGCCCGATCTCTTCGCATACCTGCGGTATGTGATGTGCTGATGGCGGCTATGCTCACCGCTGTGGCCGACGTAAAGACCCGCCGCGAGCAATATGCCCAACAGACGCGTGAGGCGTTGTTGGCTGCTGCCGCAGCGGCATTTGCCCGAGACGGCTTTGCGGCAACCTCGATCACCGATATCGCCGCAGCCGCCCGAGTCACCAAAGGTGCGGTATATCACCACTTTCCGGACAAGCGTGCGTTGTTCGAAGCGGTGTTGAAGCAGTGTGACGAGGAGGCGCAA
The DNA here is from genome assembly GCF_001673155.1 of Mycobacterium sp. 1423905.2. GTDB lineage: Bacteria > Actinomycetota > Actinomycetes > Mycobacteriales > Mycobacteriaceae > Mycobacterium. Next base: position 107,000 of record NZ_LZLE01000259.1, read on the forward strand.
CGCAGGGTGCTGGCGGCGATCGCCAAGCATCCAGATGATCTGTGGCAGGGTGCGCAAGCCGCCCTAGATGTCACGCTCGACGCATGCGTCGACCCAGTCGTCGGCCGGCTGATCTATGTGGAGGGCCCGATTGCGCTCGGGTGGAAAAGGTGGCGGGAATGCGAAGATCAATACACCTACGGCAACGTCAAGGCGCTACTCAACAGCACAATCCAGGCGGGCATCTTCAGACCCGACACTCCTGTCGACGCCATGGCGCAACTGCTGACTGGGATGATCACCCACGCCGGCGTTGCTCTCGCGGAGTCTTCCCCGGCACAGCGCCGCAGGCTCCGTCGAGACATTCACACCGCTGTCCAACAACTGCTGGAAGGTTTGAAGCGGCGTTGAGGCAGTTCATCCGCGCCAGGCACTGAAACCCGCATCGGCAAAACGTACGATGCATGGTCAGGGCCGGCTTGATTCGGCCGCAGTCGGGGGAAGGAGCATCCGGTGTCGTCGCTTGGTTCGGCTCGCAGCGAAGGAGACAGTTGGGATCTGGCCTCGAGCGTGGGAGCGACCGCAACAATGGTGGCCTCCGCTCGGGCGTTGGCCTCTCGGGAGCCAGATCCGTTGCTCGATGACCGGTTCGCAGAACCGCTGGTGAGGGCGGTCGGGCACCCGTTCTTCACCCGCATGCTCGACGGCGAGATTCCGTTTGACAGTGATCAAGAGGTGCCGTTCACACTGCAACAGCGCCGTGAGCAGATCACGGTGCGCACCAGGTTCTTCGACGACTTCTTCCGCACCGCCACCGACGACGGGATACGCCAGGCCGTCATCTTGGCTGCCGGGCTCGACGCACGCGCTTATCGACTGGCCTGGCCTGCCGGCACGGTGGTGTTCGAGGTGGACCAGCCCGAGGTCGTCGCGTTCAAGAGCACCACGCTCGCTCAGATCGGCGCCGAGGCTGCCGCCGAACGCCGTGCCGTGGGTGTCGATTTGCGTGATGACTGGCCTCAAGCGTTGCGCGACAACTTCTTTGACACGACCGCGCCCACCGCGTGGATTGCCGAAGGCTTGTTGCCCTACCTGCCGCCGGACGCCCAAGACCGGCTGTTGGACAACATCACCGCGCTCAGCGCGCCGGGTAGCCGGCTGGCCACCGAAAACATCACCGACATGAGCGTGTTCAGTGACGAGCGCGCTCGGGCTATGCGCAGTGCCTGGCGCAAGCACGGGCTCGATATCGATGTCGCGGACTTGGTATGGGCCGGTCCGCGCCGGCCGGCCGGTGAGCATCTGACGGCCACCGGCTGGACGATCACCGAATATGCCACCGAACGGCTCTATGCCGAGCAGGGCTTCGAGTTACCCGACAACGAGGTCCTCGCCGAATTTCGTAACGCGGTCAGCTATATCAGCGCCGAATTACGTTGATTCGGTCAAGCAGCGCGTCGGTATTCGATGGGGCTGCGGTTGGTGACGGCGCGCAGTGGTTGCCATCGGAACATGCCGGCGCCCTGGGCATAGGAGAGGTGACCACCCAGCGCGCCGCCTACGCTGATCGCGGTCAGGCCCAGCAGGGTGAACGCGCGTGCCGCCGCTGTGCGTTCGCGCCGGTAAGCCCGATGGGCCAGCCAGAACAGCACAACGCCCACGAAGTTTGATCCGGCATGCACCAGACCCACCCGCTGTTGTCGCCGGTTGAGCAGCGTGTAGTCGGCCCACCCGGCCACAATGGTGGGTGGGGTAGCGGCCAGTCCGACGGCCAGGAGCCGGCGGGCGGCGGTCACGTCTTTGAAGACGATGTCGAAGACCGCTGAGGTCATCCACGTGCCGATCGGAATCGTGATCAACAGCGGGTGCACCGGGTGACCGAGCCAGGAGCCGCGTAGGGCCTTGGCCAGGCGTCCCCCGCCGATCAGCCGTCCGGCAACGCGAGAAGCAACGCGGGCAGGCGGGTCCAGAACCTCGACATCTTCAACGCTGCCGAGAGCATCATGCAGATTCATAGCGAATATCTACCCCGTCGCCCGACATTGAATCGCGCGGTCGGTGGCGGCGCCGGGCTGGCCGAACAAGCGGCGGTGGACACCACGAGGGATCGGCGCCCGACGGAGCGGGCTGGGTGCGCGAATTGGTCCTGCTGACAGTGGGTTTGAGCTTATCGTAGGGAAGTGAGGGACAAGCTGCCTGTGATGCTCCTGCGCGCAGCGACCCGAGCTCTGGCACTGCTGGCCGTCACCGTCGTCGCTGGATGTGGGACATGGCCCTTCGACAATCGCGCCAGAGCGCCGCGACCCGACACGCCGGTGACGATCCCCCAGCCGGAACTGGAACCCGGTTTCGTCCTCGACGCAGATCCGATGCGGGTCCTGCGGGACGGCGTTTACTTCCTTCGCTCACAGGTCAAGTTGGACGCGTTGATGCAAGGCAACTTCGTCGTCATCACCGGTTACCGCCGCCAGGTGGCAGCCGACGGCTCATCCGTGCAGACCGGCGCCTACCAGTTGAGTCCGCGCAATGAGTGGCAAGCAATTGCCGACGATGAGGTTGTGTGGTCGCCGAGTCAGCAGCGATGGCTGACTCCCGCCGCGCCCCAGCCTTGTCGCTGGGACCGGTCGGCAGTAGGGGTTGGCCGACCGCGAAAGTCATGGCCGACTCCGCAACTAGCTACCTCACCTACAGCTACCAAGAACTCGGCGGGCGCCCGCTAGTGGACGGGATCGAAGCAGCTCTCGCCCATGGCGGCCCGCTCCCGCAGTCGGTGCAAGCGGCCACGTTCAGTCACGGGGCGAGGGTTTACGTCGAATCAACGTTCGCAGCTGACCCGCGCTACACCATCCGCCGAGGCCGCAACGCCAACACCGGCGCGGAAGAACCGGCGACGGTATACAGCTGCGACACGTCGCCGGACTGCTCCGCACCGGCCACCGACATAGCTACGGCGGTCACGCACGGCGCACGGTATACGAACTTCGCCGGCACCGCCCGCCTCGACCTGGACAGTTCGGGCCACGCCGCCCTTCGCCCCGTGCAATCGGATACACCCGTGGCTAACCTGACCTATCGCGTCGTCGAATCTGGTGGACTCAAGCGCATCACGCTACGGGCGACCGACGAAGAGGACGCTGAAACGTTCCGACAGGCAATGGGTATCAGCGACGAAAACTTCGTGATGGTCGAGTACAACGGCCAGGTCAGGATCGGTGTCGCCGAACCCGGTAATGACACCACCACAGTGGCTGCCTACAACCGGATCGCGGTGAACGACGTGCTCGGTCACTGGACTCCGGCGTTACCGTCGACGCTGCCCTGAGCGTCAGCCCGTGCCGGACGCGCTACTCGTGTACCTCGTGCAGCACACAGACGCGCACCGGGTCCCGCTTGCCCTTGACCCGCACCCATCCGTGCTCACTCACTCGGGCGGCGGGGCCGAGCGCGGCAACGGTCCCGGGCCCGACGACAACCTGACCCGCCCGGGCCAGGCTTTGCAGTCGCGCCGCCAGGTTCGTCGTGTCGCCGATAGCGGTGAAATTGCGCATCTCCGCCGCACCGATGTTGCCGACCACGGCCGGCCCGGTATTGATGCCTACCCGAAAGCGTGGCCAGTCGGGATGTCCGGCGGCGGCTTGCTCGACCACCTCATGCAGTGCAAGTCCGGCTCGGGCGGCCAGCAACGCATGATCGGGCTGGCGCACCGGCGCGCCCCAGATCGCCATCATGGCGTCGCCGACGAATTGGGTGACCGTGCCGCCGGCGTCGAGAATGACTGGGACGATCGCTCCGTAGTAGGTGTTGAGCATGGTGACCACTTGCTCCGGTGAATGAGCTTCGGTGAACGCGGTGAAGCCACGCAGGTCAGCCATCAATACGGTTACTTCGGTAAGTGCGCCGCCCAACCCGGCCTGGTCCGGGTCGGCCAGCAGTGCCGTGGCGACCGCCGGCGACATGTAACTGCGGAACAGTCCGTCGAGGTGACGGTACAGGCGGGCGTTCTCCAACGCGATCGAAGATTGGGTCGCGAACGAACGCAGCAGTGCGACGTCAGCATCGGTGAACGTGCCACCCGGTCGTCGCACCGTGATCACCCCGGCAACCTGGCCCTTGACCATCAATGGAAGTTGCATGGCATCGGCCTGCTGATCGGAATCGGTTGTGAAGGAACCGGATCCGGCGATCTCGCCGGCCGGGTCGTCCTCGAAACGAAGCTCGCCGGCGTGCACGAGACCCAGTCGAACCTGGTCGTCGGGGAAGGCATCGTTGATGGCAGAAACCACCGCGTCAAGCAAGACGTCCTCGTCCTGGATAACGCTGGATTCGCGACCGACGGCGACCAGCCGGCCCAGCTTGCGCACCCGCTCCCGTTCGGCACCAAGCGCTTCGGCACCACGTTTCAACACAGCCACCTGTTGCTCGGTCAACCCGAACCGGTCGGCAAGTCGGGTGGTGACGGCGCCGGGCGGCACCCGTTCGCCACGCTCCCGGCGTTGCAGCAGGTCGACCATCGCCTCCAGCGCCGCGGCGTAGTCGCGGCGCAACTCCGCGATCGTCTGTCGGGTCGCGAGCGCGTCAAAAAGCCCGCGCGCCGAACCTTCCTGATGAAACCGAACCCTTGCGCTGTAGGCGATGAAGCAGAAAGCCGTCGTCATCAACAAGTGCCACAGCCACCATGAGGCGTGCCAGCTCATCCCGAGCGCCAACGCCACCGAGGCCTCGGCCAATAACACGAATGAGGTAAGCACCGACATCAGGACCACGGCCGGACGCCGCCGGTAGACCGGGAAGTAGGCGAGGGCCGCTAATGCGAACAGCACACAACCAACTAGGGCCGCGTCCTGCTCGACACCCTCTACCCGGTCTTGGTCCGGGAGTCGGTCAAGCAAACCGAGGTAGACCACCACCGCACAGGACGCCATCAGTGCCCCGATCAGCATGGACAGGCCGCGGCGCAACTGCCACAGCCGGGCATTTCTGGCCGGATTGAAGGTGATCGCCGAGGCCAGCGCGATCAGACCGGACAGCACCAAGCCCATTCGCGTCGGCAGCATGAAGTCCGCGTCGGATGTGTCCACCAGTACGCCAGGGGTAACCAGCGCATGCACGCCAAAGAATCCGGCGGTAGTGACGAAAACCAACGACACCAACCACAGGCGGGCGTCATCGCGAGCGCGCGCCGCTCGGCCTATCGAGACGCCCAACCCCACACTCACTGCTGAAGCCGATAGCACCAGCACAAAGTGCGCCACCCGGTTGTCCCAGGCCAGATCGACTTTGGGCTGGGCCAGCAGTAACCACAACGCCAGCATCGGTAGCGCCAGGTGCATCAACCAGTTCGCGGTCCGCAGCGCGGACCCGCGATAAGAACCTACGCCGATCACCATCGGCACGTTATGCCACGACCCCTCACCATCCGGCTTGTGGCCCGTACAGAGGAAACACCAACCAATTCAACACATCGCTTAGGGCAATCTATTCAAATGCGCGAGCAATGGCCGAACTCGTGCGCAAAGTGTCCAGCGGTCCGCGACCGATCAACTGGCGACTCCGTCACCGAGACCGAACAGGTGAGCCGCGTTGTGGTAAAAGACCTTTCGCAGCCACTCGTCATCGATGCCCGGCAACCGGGTGAGGACTTGCATCGCGTCAGTGAAGCCGTACGGGATGTTGGGGAAGTCGCTGCCGAAAAGGATGCGGTCGGCATGATCGCGCAGCCGCGGGTATTCCGACGGCGGAAACGGCATGGTTTCCTCGACGAAGGGCGTGAACGCCATGGTCGTGTCGAGCCGCACGTCGTCATACCGGTCAGCCAGATCGAGGAACTCCGGATATTCGGGCATTCCCATGTGCGCGATGATCAAGTGCAGCCGAGGGTGGCGCCTGAGGAGAGCGGACACCGGTGCCGGGCCGGTGTACTCCCCCGGCGCCGGGCCCGATCCACAATGGATGACAACCGGAGTTCGGGCGTCGGAAATGGCGCCCCAGGCGGAATCCAGCAGCGGATCTGTGGGGTCGTAACGGCCGACCTGAACGTGCGCCTTGAACACGCGTGCGCCGTCATCGATCGCGCGCCGCACATAGGTTTCGACGCCGGGCTCGGGATACAGCGTCGCCGTGTGCAGGCAGTCGGGCGTTGCCGCGGCGAACGCGGTGGCCCATTCGTTGAGCCAAGCCGCCATTCGGGGTTTGTGCGGGTAGACCAGTGAGGTGAAGGCGCGGACACCGAAGCCACGCAGCGTCTCCAGCCGGCGCTGCTGGTCGGTCCGGTAGGCGATCGGCCACGGGCGCCCCACCAGCGGTCCGGCGTCGTCGAAATATCGCCACACCTTGTCCATCACCGATTTGGGCATGAAGTGCACGTGCACGTCGACCATGCCCGGCAGACCCAATGATTGCCAGATCCGACGTACCGATTCGGTGTCATCCATCGTCAGCCAGAATGGCAGGTCCTCGACGACGGAATGCCGTCGCCCGCGGCTTCGCTGGTCGACCCGCAGAACAGCCTCAACACCACCGTTAATTATGGTCATTCTGACAGTTCGCGATATCCACCAACTGGTCTCCGCACCTCAGCAATAATCGGCTCAGCCGGCCTCAGTACACGCAACAACTGCCAGCACGACGACGTAATCATCCGGTAGCGATTGGGAGCGAGTAAGAGTCGATGATGACCGCGACCTTTAGCCGGTGGTGGCGGGCCGATCAATACGACTGGCTTTCCGGGTACCTGGCCGCGCGGGGGATCAGCGGTGCGACGCGGGCGCTGATGGCTTTCATTGCGGGCTCCATGGTGTTGTGTCTGCTGGCGCTGCTGGCCGGCTCGGACGGACCACGCGGTGCGGCGTCGATCGCGATGACGTGGATGGCCATCGCCGGTGGGCTGGCAGGCATGCTGCTGTGGATATGGCGCTGGCCGACACGGTCCCAGTCGGTGGCATTCGCACTGACTTGCAACACCTCCGTCGCGCTGGCCTGTTTGGCGCATCCCAATCCGTTGGCCGCGCTCATCGGGTGCATCGCCTTCGCGACCTTCGGCGCGTACATCGCGTTTTTTCACACCACCGGGTTCGTGTTGTACAACTTCGCGATAGCCGCCGCTGTGGGGTGCTATGAGGCCGTGCGGCTCGCGGAATCCGGACACCCCAGCTTGGCTGCGGTCGATTCGTGGCTGGTGGTGGAGGTCAACATCGCCCTACCACTGGCCATTCGAGTTCTGGTGCGCGCCTTGTCCGGCGATCTGCTGCGCGCCGACCGCGATCCGTTGACCGGTCTGCTCAACAGACGCGCGTTTCAGCACAACACCCTGGGAATGATCGTGGCGCGTCGCGGCATCGACGCTCACCTGGCGGTTCTGCTCATCGATCTCGACAACTTCAAAGCCCTCAACGACGACCGCGGCCACGCCGCAGGCGATTACGCCCTGGTTCAAGTGGCGAAGGCGTTACTCGCCGCTGCCGACGGGCAGGCCGTGGTGGCGCGCAGCGGCGGCGAGGAATTCCTGGTCGCCGGCACGTCGGCGGGTTGCAACGCTGACGTGATAGCCGCCCAGATGTGCCGAGCCATCGCGGCATCCACCGCAGGTGTCACCGCCAGCATCGGCACCGCTTGCGCTCGCCTTGACGATCCCGGAAACGGCGAATATCAGTCGCTGCTCGACCAACTCATCACGGCCTCCGACGCCGCGATGTATCAGGCCAAGCGGCTGGGCGGCAATCAGTCCTTCCACCACGAATTATGTGAGGAGCGCGGCCAGCGGACGAAGTAGTCGCAAGCCGTGGCACTTGTCAGCTTGTCTCACCGGTGGAACTACTCGCCGCCGCGGGCACCGCACCGACAGGCGTTGTCGTATAGGCGTCCGTATCGAATCGTTTGGTCTGTCGGCGGAAGCGAAATGTGAAGTCCGGCCACAGCGTCGTGTTGTTGCCGTGAGCATCCAGGTACCAGCTCCCACAGCCACCGGTTGTCCATACCGATCCGGCCAGCTTGTCCTGCAGCTCGGCGTGATAGGCGTCCAGCACCTCCGGTTTGACCTCGACGGTGCGAAATCCGTTGTGCTGCATGGTGTTCAAGGCATCAACTAGGTAATTGAGCTGAGATTCGATCATGTACACCATCGAGGTATGGCCCAGCCCCGTATTGGGTCCGACCAGAACGAACATGTTGGGGAAGTTGGTCATGGTTGCCCCCTTGTAGGCGCGCATGCCCTGTTCGGCGAAAGTGTCGCTGAGACTGCGCCCGTCGACGCCGCAAATGGTCTGGAACATCGGTGAATCGGTCACGTGGAAGCCGGTGGCGATGACGATCGCGTCGACCGGCCGAACCGTGCCGTCTTCGGTCACGATAGCGTCGGCGCGGATCTCGGCGATGCCGTCGGTGACCACTTCGACGTGTTCGCGGTCGAGCGCAGGGTAGTAGTCGTTGGCGATCAGCATCCGCTTGCATCCGATGCGGAAGTTGGGAGTCACCTTCTTGCGCAGTGCCGCGTCCTTGATCTCGAAACGGATCTTGCCCCGCGAGATCAGTTCGAAGGGCAGCATGAAGCGGGGGGATTTCGCCAGACCGACCACTTGAGTCTCGCGAGCCAGATAGATGCCGGCCCGCGCCAGCCGCATGAGAGCCGGAACTCGGCGAAACAGCCAACGCTCGGCAGCGGTGAAAGGACGATCGAAGCGCGGCAGCAGCCAAGGCGCGGTGCGCTGGTAGACGTCCATGTGGCTGACCTTGTCCACGATTGCCGGGATGATCTGAATGCCCGAGGCGCCGGTTCCGATTACCGCGACGCGCTTGCCGGATAGGTCCGCGTCGTGATTCCAACGCGCCGAATGGAAAAGCTGACCGGTGAAGTCCTCGATGCCGCGAATGGGTGGGAGCTTCGGTTCGGCCAGCGCTCCGAACGCGGCCACCAAGACATCGGCGGTGATCGAGCCCCGGCTGGTGCTCAGCTGCCACCGGAGGTGTTCGGGCTGCCAGCGGGCGTTGGTCACTTCACAACCGAAGCGATGGCGGTCCAAGACACCGGCGTCACGAGCGACCCGGCGAAGGTAGTCCTGTATCTCGGGTTGCGTCGAAAAGGAGCGAGTCCAGTTCGGGTTTGGCGCAAAGGAATACGAGTAGAGGTGGGACGGTACGTCACATGCCGCCCCCGGATAGGTGTTGTCCCGCCAGGTGCCGCCGACATCGTTGCCGCGTTCGAAGACCAGGAAGTCATGATGACCCGACTCGGCCAGCCTGATCGCGGCGCCGAGCCCCGAGAAACCACTTCCGATGATGGCGACCTTGACGTGGCCGCTGAGCTTTTCCTCCGACGGTGTAGCGTTCTCGGGCATTCCGGTCGCCTTTCTTCATTGGGCATCGTGCGATTGTCGGGTTGGCTTCGCCGCCTGTCTCGGGCTTGCCAGTCGGGTCGGCTCGTCGCGGCCCCGAAGTTTGGTTTCCTCACCGAGTTCCCAGCAGTTCTGTTCTTCGGATTCACTGGCGCACACCGCAGATGCCGCGGCCAGGACGCGAGATGGCGTGGACTTGGCCAGCTCGCACAGTCGAGCGGCTTCGTTGACCGGGTCACCGATCACCGTGTACTCGAAACGCTCGTACGCGCCGACATTGCCCGCCACCACGGTGCCGGCAGCGATGCCTACGCCGGCGGGACACTCGGGTACCTCGTCGACGAGTCGCTGCGCAATGGTGCGAGCCGCGGCCAGTGCATCGGTTTCCGGCGACGTCGCGGGCACCGGAGCACCGAAGACGGCCAGTGTCGCGTCACCCTCGAACTTGTTGATGAGTCCTTGGCGAGAGTTCACCTCATCGATGATCACGGTGAAGAACCGATTGAGCAGTTCCACGACTTCGGTGGGGGCGCGCCCGGAGATGAGTTCGGTGGATCCGACGATGTCGACGAAAACAATTGCCACATGGCGTTCCTCGCCGCCTAGCTCGATCTCTTGGTTCTCTGCGGCAGCGGCGACCTCGCGGCCGACGTGGCGGCCGAACAGGTCGCGGATGCGTTCGCGCTGCCGTAATCCCTCGACCATTCTGTTGAATCCGCGCTGCAGTTCCCCCAATTCGGTGCCGTCGAACACCTGCAGCTGGCAACTGAGATCGCCTTCTTCGACGCGCTCCAGCGCAACCCGCACGGTCCGCACCGGCGTGGCGGTGAGCCACCCGGCGACCAGGATGAGGAAGAAGCCGAATACGAACGCGGCCACGGCCAACAACAAGACCGCAACACCTAACTGAGACAGTGTCATATTGCGCCGCGACAAGGTGAACACCGCGGCCAAGGCGATACCGATGACCGGCACTCCCGATCCCAGCAGCCACGCCGCTACGGCGCGCCCCATCACACCGGGGCCGGAGCGCTTCGGCGCGCGGCCGGCCTGCAGTGCTTGGGCGGCCACCGGCCGCAACGCGAACTCGGCAACGAAATAGCAACTCGCCGACACCACAATGCCGCTGAAGCTGATGCCGAACACCATCTTTGGGATGTAGTTGAAATCCACCCGACCGTAGAGGATAGCGAACACGACGGTGCCGATCGCCCAGAGGACGACGGGAATCACGGTCAGCCGCCACGGCGCCGAGAACGTGTTGCGTTGATCCTCAGCGGTTGGAGGCTTCTCTTCGATGGCCCACCGCAAATCGTGAAGGATACGTTTGGTGGCCCAGATCCAGCCCACCACAAGGGCTAAGACCATGTACACCGGAGCGGCCACCACTGTGATCCATCGTGCGCGGGGCGCGAAGACGTTGGGCTCGGGGATCGCCACGGTCACCACGACCATCACCACACCGATCGCGATCAAGTTCGCCGACACCACAAAAATGGTCAGCAACAACTGCAGGCGCACCCGCCGCCGTTGTTGGCTCTCCGCAGGGGTACCCAGAATCCATGAGCCATAGGAAGTTTCGGGCAGATTCCCGCTTTGCCGGGTGATGATCTCGAGCAGGCGGCCGGATCGCTGCGCCAGCGTCTTACCCACGCTCGGCTGATTCTTGACGATACGCCGTCACGCCGCACCCGACAGTCGGCCAGACGGCATGATCGGTGCGGGGAGCGACGAACCCGTCATGAAGTGCCTCCCGCAATGTCGCCAGACCTATCGGTGAGCTGGTGTAGACGGTAACGTTACCGATCGAACGAGCTAACGGTCTAGTGCCATTTGAAATTCATATACAAAGCGAGTTTATTGCTATGTCACGACGCAGGTCGCGACGCGACGATGCGGTGCCGGCAGATGTCGTTCAGGCCACCTTGGCCTCGGCTGAACGCCTCGGGCGCGACGTAGCCGACGTGCCGATCGTGGTGATCGCTCACGCGTTGGGGGTGTCACGCAGCACCTTGCTGCGCCAACTCGGTGGGACGCGCAGGCCGCTGGATGACGCGGTCCGCAATTCCGGGGTGGATCCCGGCGGACGCCCGCCCGTGCGGTTGCGCGCCGTGGCCGCCGCCGCCGCACTGATCAGCGAGAAAGGCGTCGAGGCAGCCTCGTTCGAGGCGGTGGCCGCACGCGCTGACTGCTCGGTGCACAGCCTCTATGCGGTCTTCGCCAGCCGAGAGGACTTGTTGCAGGTCGTCTACGACCGCTACCTGCCCGACCTGGACATCGGGGATGTCCTTTCCGCCTCGCCCGCTGACCTCGAGGCAACGGTGCGTCGCATCTACCGGTGGCTCGCCGGGCTCTTATTGCAAGAGCCGCGAGTCATCGTCGCCGTTCTCACCGATGCGTTGGCGCGTCCTGGGCAGCCCAGTGGTCAGGTGCTCGCGGAGCACGGCGCCTGGCAAATGCTCACCCTGCTTGATCGGTGGCTGGGGCAAGAAGTCACCGCCGGCCGTATCCGCGACCTACCGCGCACTCTGCTCATTCAACAACTCGTGAGTCCCGTTGCCGTGCATTGCATGATGCGTCCGGGCTTGACCAGTGCGCAGTCCGCCGTCACCGTCCCGGCACTGGACGACTGTTGTGACGTGTTCACCGAAGCCTTCATCCGTGCGGTCGCAACACGGCCGGATCGGTCCAGCGACGGCGCCTAGACGCGCCGGCCCGCGCCATTCGTGCGGGCATAGACGACGCTGACCAACGGCGGTCCGAAGCGAGTTGGCGGGGGCAACTGATCCGTTTGCAGGGTGGGATCGGCGGCATGGGCGAGCGCCTGCAGCGCCGATACGCTGTAGGCGCGCAGCGAGCTGATGAAGCCGTCGTGCACCGCCGGTCGCGTCGCTGGCCACAACCAGAACAGCGCGTTGATCGGAAGCATCAGCACGGTCGTCAGCAGCACCGCAATCGGGTTGCGGCGCTTGAGATCAATGACCAGGAAGCGTTCCCCCACTCGGGTGGCTTCGGCAATTGCGCGACATGCGATGGCTGGCGGCAGATGGTGCAGAGCCAAGGCGAACACGACCAGGTCGTAGCTGTGATCGCCGGCGTCGATTGCGGTGGCGTCCAGCTGCTGCGTCCGTGCCCGCGGATGGGCTCCCAGCGGGCCGGCGGCGATTCTGGCCAGTGACGTCGGGTCGAGATCGCTGACCGTGACTGTTGCGGTGGGATGCAGCGCGAGGATTTGCTCACAAAGCTTGCCGTGGCCCGCGCCGAGTTCCAGGATTCGGGGATTCGGCACATCCGATACGACGGCCAGGGCGGCACGCGCGTACTTCTTGTGCTGCTTGGTTAGCGTTCCGAATCGGTCGAGCATCCGGATGACTTTCTGTTTTACGTCATCCGGTACGTCGTCGCGGTCGAGGTACTCGAGCGATTGGGTCTGCAGTTGACGATCCAGCCAGGAAGCGTTGGGGCCACCGCGCGGCATCGAGGCGATCGCCGACTCCCGCTGCTGCGAATTATCGGTCGCGCACGCGCTTTCCACTGCATGGTGTTCCACCGCTGAATCCACCTAGGGCTAAAGGAGTATGTCGGTGAAGTAGTCAGTTCCAGCAACGGGAAAGTTCCTATGCGTTTGGCCAGACCTCACGGCGGCCAAGCGGACCGCGGTAAAGTCACGACGAGCGGCGCCGTTTATCTCCGACGGGCAGCACCAGCACCTCGGCGATCGAGTCCCCATTTCCGGCAACCGGTTTGGGCCGGGTACGACCGTCCAACGTCCTCAGCTCGCCAGCCACGTCTTGGTAGTCCCAGGCCAGGTCATGAGCTTCGCGCGCTACCCGCGTCAGCGTCTGGGTCAGCGCCCCGACGATCCGTCGCACGTGCAGCACTGTCGTGTCGAGCACCTGGTGCACAACGTCTGCGCCGCGCGTCACGGCGACTTCGGCTCCTCGGCCGATGTCGGCAATTATCAGCACGTTACGGCCAACTCCTTCTACTGTCGCGCGTGTTCTCGGGGGGCCGACTCTTGCTCGGCTCCCTGCTCGGGTTCACTGTTGTTGATGCGGCCTGCGCCCCAGGTGAGTGCCGCCACGATCGCGAGCGTGCAGATCAAGACGATCAGGCAACCCACCGTCCACAGCCACTCGGGATGATCTGAATTGCGTTCCCGCTGCAGGATTGTCATCTCCTGGACAAACGGACGCGTCGAGGACGACTCGGCCGGCACTGCCGACGCCCCAATCCCCGGGTCCGCCGGCAGGTAAATGGGCACGGCCGCCAGCGTTTTTCCGTCGTGCACGCGCAACAGCGCTTTCCAGCTGCCCCACACCGGAATTGGCGTGGTCGACCGGTAGTGACCCGGACCGACTCGCTGCAATTCGTCGATCACCAGACCACGCTCGTTGGGTAGGCCGCCTTGCCATGCCAAAATCGACACCCACTCGGGGTCATCGCTGACCAAGTTGTCTGGAGTGATTCTGATGTCGGCGCTCACCATGCGCTGCCCGCTGTCGTTCGACAGGTCGGTCAATTGCACTGCCGCAGTGCCGTTGACAGGGACTCGGTACTGCAGACCGTTGGTGACCGCTCCGCCGATGACCATGACGGTGAGCGCCACCAGACCGATGCCGATCTTGCGCGCCGGCAAGCGTCGGCCGGTCAACACCATGCCCAGCATCGCGCCGCACAGCCCGGTGAGCACCGCAACCGGCGCCGCCATCGCGAGAGCTTCTCCCCACATGCTGGTCGGCCACGGGTAGTGGTAGACCGCGCGGATCCACACTGACTCCAGACCCAACCCGACGGTGCCGACCGCCAGACCACTGACCGCGCCGAACACCAACGGCCGCTTCACGAGTGAAGTCAAACCGATCAGTTCGACGACGATCGCCGGGCCGAGGTAGAGCGGGAACCAACTGACCGGCGCGCCCAGTATCGGCCCCACCACCAACGCGACGATGCCGCGGATGACGACCGACATCACGGCCGCCACAATCGCGGCGCCGCGCCCGAAGGTCAGTCGGGCGGCAACCAGGGCGAGTGCGCCGGCCGCGGCGATGAGCATGGGTTGAAACACCAGGCGGAATTGCGGGACGCCGAAGTCGAATTCGATCTGAAACACCGAAAGCCCGATCACCAGTCCGCCGAAGCGTACGTACTGGCGGAGCCGTAGTGCGAGGGTGTCGGGTTCCCCACCGGGCTCCATCGCCTTCTTCGCTTCGTACTCGAGCATCACTGAGGCCAGGGTGGACAACCCGGCACCGCCGATCATCATCAGATGCGTCGGACCCCACAGGGTGACGTCTTGGCCGAACAGGCGATGCCAGACGTCGTCGAGGGGGAAGCCGACGAGTGCATAGAACCCGCAGCCGGCGATCAACACACCGCCCACCGGGGCATACCAGTTGTCGGTAATACGAACGGCGGCCGGACCGGGCTTGTCGTAGGGCAACACCACGGCGAGCATGCCGCCAACGAACAACAGGAACAGACCGATGATGATGAAGTAGTGCGCCGGGTTGGCCAAGGGCCCTGGATCCCTGCCCTTGCCGATATGCAGGCTGACGTCCCAGATGAAGCCGAACAGCGCAAAGATGATGTTGAGCGCGAAAACCAGCACGGGCAGCGCTACCCACGGCGGCCGGTTGAGCCGTCGGCCGCAGGCTTCAGCGAGGTTGTTGAGCCAAGTGATCTTGCGGCTGCGATGCAGATAGCCGATCCACACCAGCGCGACCGCGAGAACCGCGGCAACCCCGGTCAAGCCGATCACCTGGTTAAGTGCCGCACCGCCACCTTCCGGGCCGGCCGCACTCACCTGGGTTGCTGGCGCAAGGGTGGTCATTGTTGCATTCCGTCGATCGTCGTTTCCACATCGGTCGAAGCAGTGGTGCGACCCAGCGGCCGCCGCATCCGTCAATCAACAGTAAACGACCGTACACTGTTGGTTCAAATGTGACGGTAAGCACGTCGTGAGCGGATTGCGCCCGTTTACTCAAGCGGAACGGTTCAGCCGGCCTCGTCGGCCGGTATGCGAGCAGCCTGCCCACTGTCCCCTAACGGCTCGGAACCGGGCAGTGGTTTGCCGGCGACTTCCGGTGTGAACAGCAGGGTGATCACACCGACGAGACCGGCCGCGATGAGCATGTAGGCCGGGACCATGACGTTGCCGGTGCTCGATATCAGTGCTTGTGCGATCAGCGGAGTGGTGCCACCCACGGCCGAGATCGAGATGTTGTAGGAGATGGCCAATGCCCCATAGCGCACCCGGGTAGGGAACAGGGCGGGTAGCGCAGAGGGTGTTGTGGCGTCGAAGCACAGTTCCATCAGCCCGACCAGCAGTACGCCGATGAAGATGAGCGGATAGACGCCGCCGAAGCGGATCAGCAGGAATGCGGGGATGGAACCGCCGATCAGCAGGGCGCATCCGGTCCACATCACCGGTTTGACGCCTATGTGATCGGACAATTTGGCGACCAGCACCACCGTGGCCATCAAAATCGCCAACGTCGTCACGATCATCACCATCCCGGCGACGTTGCCGACCCGAACGACGACTTTGAGGTAGGTCGGCAGGTATCCGGTCATCATGAAATCGGCCACTTGGGAGGTGAGGACCAGGGCCGAACAGATCAGCATCGGCCGCCACTGTCCGGCCACCGTGCGCCGAAGCAGGCGCAGGCCGCGCTCGTTCGACACGTCGACGGTGTGGGTGATCTGGGTGTAGGCCGGAGACTCCTCGAGTCGCAGTCGCATGTAGATCGCGATCAAGCCGAACGGCGCGCCGAGCAATAAGGGAATCCGCCATCCCCAGGTCAGCATGTCTTCGGGCGCTAGCCACGCTTGCAGTCCGCTCACCAGGAAGCCGGCCAGGACGAACCCGACGAGATTGCCCATCGGCAGGAATCCGACCACCATGCCGCGCTTGCGGTCCGGGGCTTGCTCGACGAGGTAGGTCATGGCGCCCACGTACTCGCCGCCGGTCGACAAGCCCTGAAAGACGCGGGCCAGCACCAGCAGGATTGGGGCCCAGATGCCGATCTGGTGGTAAGTGGGCAACAGACCGGTCGACGTCGTACTCACCGTCATCATCAGGATCGTGATGATCAGCACGCGCTTGCGTCCGATGCGGTCACCAAGGGGACCGAAGACGAATCCGCCGAGTGGACGCACCACGAACGCCGCCGCCAGTGAGCCGAAAGTCGCGATGAGGTGGACAGCGCTGACGCTGTTGCCGGGATAGAACACCTGGGCAAGGGTGGTGGCGATATAGCCGTAGATGCCGAAGTCGTACCACTCCATGAAGTTGCCGATCGCGGTGCCCACGATCGTCCGCGACATGGTCGACCGATCGGTGTCGTCAGTCGAGGTCCGCGCCCGCTTCGTGTCGCGTTCGGTGTTCATTGACACATCTTTTACCCGAAACTTTGCTGGCTCCAACCCAGCCGCGCGCGACCGCGCCGGTGCAGATGTCAGCAATC
>NZ_LZLE01000260.1 GCF_001673155.1 Mycobacterium sp. 1423905.2
TCGCTCATCCGGTATTTGGTTGCGGCCAACTCAGTCACGTCGTCGAGCATGCTCTTGGCTACACCCAGCGCCCAGGACGCGTGACCTGCGGCGGTCACCGGCATCAGCCCCATCCTGGCCGCAGCGGAGTCACCGCGATGCGGCTGGCGGGCGAACAGCGCAAAGGTCCGCCTGGCCGGAACGAACACTTCCTGGGCGCTGGGTGTAGCCAAGAGCATGCTCGACGACGTGACTGAGTTGGCCGCAACCAAATACCGGATGAGCGACATGGCTTCCTTGGCCAGCCGGCCCACTTTCCAGAAGGGGCTGGCCCACCATGTTGCGGCATGGCGCGCGGCGCGGCTGCTGGTGCTCGACGCATTCACCATCGCCGAAGCCGCCGTTGCCTCGGGCGCAGACCTGACTCCGTCGCTGCGCGCCGACATGCGCGCGGCCGCGGTCTACGCCACGGATACCGCCCGCAGCTGTGCCGAATGGGCGCACCTGGTGGCCGGGACTAGCGCCATTAGGGAGGGAAGCCGGCTCGAGCGGGCGTTTCGGGACATGTACACCGGCACCCAGCACGCGTTCATCAGCGAGAAGGTCGCCATCGACTGCGCGCAGATCTGGCTCGGCATCATCGAAGACCAGTTCGGGCTGTGAGGTAAGTTCGCTAACCGTGCAGGTGTCACAGCCAGTTGGCGATATGTGGATGTGCCCGCCTCACAGCGACAACGCCATGCTTGCGGTGCTGCCCCGTTCGGATTGTCGCTGCGAGGCGGGCACAAAGCACACAGATGAGGCCTGGAGATGACTGACCACACACTGGCCGCACGCTTGGCCACCGAAGCCGGCCAACTGCTGCTCGCAGTTCGCGAAGAATTCGCCGACGCCGATGCGAGTGAGCGAAAAGCCGCCGGTGACAAGCGTTCTCATGACTTTCTGATGGAAGCGTTGGGGACCGAGCGGCCGCAGGACGCCGTGCTGTCCGAAGAAGGGGCCGACGACCCGGTCCGGTTGCGCTCCGAGCGCGTGTGGATCGTGGACCCCCTTGACGGCACCAGAGAATTCTCCGAGCTCGGTCGCGAGGACTGGGCGGTGCACGTCGCGCTGTGGCAGTCCGGTGAATTGGTGGCCGGCGCGGTGGCCTTGCCTGCGCAGGGAATCACATTTGCCACACCGGATGTCGTGCCTCCACCCGTAGCCCTGGACAAGCCGCGCATCGTGGTGTCCCGGACCCGCCCACCGGCTATCGCACTGGCGGTACAAGCCGCCCTGGACGGCACCTTGGTCGAAATGGGTTCGGCGGGAGCCAAAGTCGCATCAATCGTGCAAGGCTTGTCGGACGTGTACGTGCATGCCGGCGGCCAATACGAATGGGACTCCGCTGCACCGGTGGCGGTAGCGCGCGCGGCCGGTCTGCACACCTCCCGAATCGACGGCTCGGCCTTGAGTTACAACCAGCAAGATCCGAAGCTGCCCGATCTCGTGGTGTGCCGTCCCGAGCTTGCCGAAGCGGTGCTCGCCGTCACCCGGTGAGCTCCTGCACCGCCTGCCCCATCCGCGACACCGCCTCGCGCAGAATCGCTTGCGAGGTTGCGAAATTGAGACGGGCGTGCCCGGCACCGCCGGTTCCGAAGACATGGCCCGAGCTCAGCGCCACCTTCGCATGGTCGAGAAACCAGCGGGCCGGCCCGGACAAGTCCGATACCACCGCGAGGCCATCGGTGTCCCGGTCCTCAATCCCCAATTCCCGGCAGTCCAGCCAGGCGAGGTAGGTGCCCTGTGGTCGTAACAACCGGACTCCGGAAAGATGCTCGGCCACAAGATCATCGAGCAGCGCGCGGTTTGCATCCAGCCCCAGCAGCAGCGCATCGAGCCAGTCATCACCAGCCGCGAACGCTGCAGTATGCGCGATGATGCCCAGGTGGCTTGGACCGTGACCGACTTCCTCGGGCATCCGGCGCAGATCGTCGGCCGCTTCGGGACCGGCGATTGCGAGCGCCGCTTTCAAGCCGGCGAGATTCCACGCCTTGGAAGCCGACACCAGTGCGAAAGCATCCTCGGCTCCGGAGACGGTCAGGTAGGGGATGAACCGACTTCCGGCCAGGACCAGCGGAGCATGGATTTCGTCGGAGACCACCCGGACGCCGAAGCGCCGGGCAAGTTGGGCGACCGCGCTCAGTTCGTCGGCGGTGTGCACTGCCCCGGTCGGGTTATGCGGATTGCACAACAGATAGCCGACCTTGCCCCCGTTGCGCCGCGCCCGGGCGAACGTCTCCTCCAACGTGCTCAGATCAATTCGGCCATCGGGCCCTAACGGGGCCTCGATCACGCGCCGGCCGTCATGTGAGACGAACGCGTAAAACGGCGCGTAGACAGGCGAATTGACGATCACGGCGTCACCGCGATCGGTGATCAGACGTAGCGTCTCCACGATGCCGAGCATGACGTCGGGCACGACGCGGGTGCGGCCGATTTCCAGGTCGAGCCATTGCCAACGCCGCGAAGCGAATCCAGCGACCGCCTTGGCGTAGCCCTTGCCGTGCGGATAGCCGGTGTCTCCGTCGTCGATCGCCTGGTGAAGTGCCTGCGCCACTGGGGGTGCAAGTTTGACATCCATTTCCGCCACCCACAACGGCAGCACGTCGGCCGCGTGAGCGCGCCACTTCATGCTCGTGCGATTGCGCAATTGCTCGACAGTCAGTTGCTCGAGGGGATTGCGCGTCACCCCTGCAGAGTAGTTGAGCGCCGCGCGACCTGCGCTTGCAGTTGTCAGGGCGCTCCGAGCGCGGAACAAACGTTAGGTTAGAGTTCTGATGATGAAGTCCCCGGGCGATCGCCGCGGCCGATGTTCACGCTGAGATTCGACATGCGTGCGCCCAGCTGGGCCGCGTCGCCCGGCGACCTCTACGCCGCTGCCATCGACATGTGCGCGTGGGCGGAAACTCGGGGCGCGATGCTGGTGGTCCTGTCCGAGCATCACGGCGCCGAGGACGGGCATTTACCCGCGCCACTGACGTTGGCATCGGCAATAGCCGCTCGGACAACGAATTTGGCAATCTTGGTGGCCGCGGTGCCGATACCGTTATGGGACCCGATCCGACTTGCCGAAGAGATGAGCGTTCTCGACTTGATCAGCCGCGGGCGGGTGTCCTACGCGTTCGGGATCGGGCACCGGCTCGATGAGTACGAGCATTTCGGCGTGCCCATGGCCAGTCGCGGCCAGGTCGCCGACGAGTTCATCGGGGTGCTGGGACCGTTGGTACGCGGTGAGCCCGTCGCCTATCGCGGCCGGCGGGTCCGCATTACCCCGCCGTGCGGGTCGGCGCAGGGGCCGACCATGTTCATTGCCGGAGGCAGCAAGGCCGCCGCGCGGCGTGCCGGCAAGCACGGTTTGGGGTTCATCGCACAGACCGCTGCGGCCGACCTCAAGCATTACTACGAGGCGCAATGCCGAGAGCACGGCAACCAGCCCGGGCTGTTTCAAGGACCCGATCCGCGAGCTCCCACAGTGGTTTTCGTCGCTGACGATATCGACCAAGCGTGGCATGAGGTTGGGCCACACCTGCTGCATGATGCGCTGACCGCAGCGTCGTATCGGCCCCAGGACGACTCGGTTGCCAGCATCACCCGCGCCGACAGCGTGCCAGCATTGCGAGCCGAAAACGGACCGTACCGCATTGTCACCGCAGGCGAAGCGGCCGAGTATGTGCGCAGCGGCCGGCCGTTGCCATTACATCCGCTGTGTGGCGGCCTGCCACCCGATGCGGCCTGGCGTTATCTGCAACGTGCCGCTGCCCCGGTCGAGAACTAGAGGAGTATCGATGCGAGCCGTCGTGTGGTCGACCGGAGGAGTCGGAAGCGTCGCCATCGACGCCGTCCGGCGTCGCCCCGACATGGAACTGGTTGGGGTCTGGGTACATTCGCCGGAGAAGGTCGGCAAAGATGTGGGGGAACTGGCCGGTGGGGAGCGGATCGGGCTCGTAGCCACCGACGATGCCGATGCGCTCATTGGGTTAGCGCCGGATTGCGTGGTCTATGCCGCCAGCGGTCCAGAACGCGATGCGGCCGCGATCCCGGACTATGTGCGCCTGCTCAACGCCGGCATCAACGTCGTGGCCACGTCGTCGACAAGTTTGGTACACCCACCGTCATACTTCGCGCCGAACTGGCGGGCTCAACTCGAAACGGCAGCTCGAACCGGTGGCGCATCGTTCTACGCCTCGGGCATCTTCCCTGGATTTGCCTCCGACCAACTGGCCTTGCTGATGACCACCCAGTCGAAGAACATCGGCCAGATCACGGTGAGCGAAGTGGCGCTCAACGATCACTACCCGGTCGCCGACGTGATGATGGACGGTATGGGTTTTGGGCGGCCACTGGACTTCGAACCCATGCTCAAAACACCAGGCTTCATCGAGATGGCATGGAAGGCGCCGATTTTCCTCATCGCTCAAGGACTCGGCGTTGAAGTGCAGCAGGTGCGGGGCTCGCTGGATCGGGAACTGACCGATCGGGACATCGAGGTCGCCTTCGGCACCATCATGGCCGGCACCTGCGGCGCCGTGCGCACCCGTGCGGCCGGAGTGGTCAACGGTCGCGAAGCCATCGTCGTGGAGCACATCATTCGGATGGCCCGCGACGTGGCGCTCGCCTGGCCCACCTCGGAAAGCGACGCGACCTACCGAGTCGACATCGAAGGCGATCCCGAGATTCACTGCGTGCTGACCCTGGGGCAGGCCGAAGGGCATGCGGCGGGACGGGCCGCGATGACCGCCACGGCAATGCGCGTGGTCAACGCGATCCCCTACGTCGTCGAGGCTGCGCCCGGTTTACTCAGCTCGCTGGACATGCCCACCACGTTGCCCCGGTACGCGCTCGATTAAGCAAGCCGCTCAGGCCAATTGAACCCGACCCGTGATGAGGTCCATGATCGGTTTGCCGGGCGCGAACGATCCGGTGATCGACGCCATGGCGTGTCCCTGGTCGACGTTCAGCGTGATTCCGTTGACCGAAGCCGCGGCGGCGCTGTTGAGCATGATCATCGCTTTGCCGATGTCCTCAGGTGTCAAGGTCGCGCTGCCGGTGTCATCGCGATAGTCCTGTGCGAAGGTCAGCCAAAGGTCGGCGTTGGCGCGGGCCAGGGGAGTGTCGGTGGGGCCGGGGCACACCGCGTTGATCCGCACCCCCTTCTTCTGGAAGTGGTATCCCTGCCAGGCGACATAGCCGTTGATCGCCTTCTTGCTGAATCCGTAATGGATGATGCCTTGGGGTTCACGCTCCTGGCACCAATCGTGCGCCGACTTGTAGTCAGGGGTGGCCAAGAAGTCCTGCACCAGTTCCAGGTCGTTCTCCCAGCCCATCCCGGCCACCGACGAGATGAAGCAGATGGCCGCACCGCGTGGCAGCAGGTCTTTTTCGAACAACCGCTCGATCAGGTGGCGATGCCCGATGAAGTTGACTCGCATCAACTTCGGCCCGTCGGCGACACCGGCGGCCGAGAACAACGAGTGAACCGGTCCGCCGAGCTGGTCGACTGCTTGGTCGATCGAGTCCTGATCGCTCAAGTCCAGGGGGATCACTTGATCGGCGTCGTAGTCGACCGGCGCATAGTCCATGACGGTGACATGCGCGCCCAGGCTTTTCGCGATCTGCGCCGCAGCGGCGCCCATGCCGGTCGCGCCACCGACGACCAGTACCCGTTTTCCGTCGTATCCCAGAAGCTCTGACGCCGTTGTCATGTTTCCCCTTTTTCCCTGGTGGATGCGCAACCGACGTTACAATATCGGCACCAGTTGTTAGTTTCAATGCTCGCCCGGCCGTCGCGGTCAACCACCGGCAACCGGTGGATGTAGCGTACGTGAGACAAATTTTTGGTTGCCCAGCAGCTACCCGTGTTCGCGAACTGACAGCCGGCCTGCTGGTCGGCCGGTGCCCGACTGTGCGGCGCTGGTTCTGAGCGTGTGGCAAGGGCGAGCTGCCTGCTTGATTCTCGCAAGATGCACGATGAGAGGCATGGCGGCACCGCCGATCGAGTTGACTAGGCGGCCTTCGCGCGACCAGTAGCCCTCGGACGAACTGACGTCAGTCGCTGCTCAATTGATCCACCAGCACCGCGCCGTCAGTCCGGTCACCAAGGGTGTGCAGCGCGAGATCCTGACCCGCCGCCGTGAGACGCAGGATCTCGGCCAACGTGGCCGGCGCGTCGCATTGCAGGTAATGGTCGGCGTTGGGCACCACCCAGTACCGGCTGCGGGCCGGCATGTCGCGCAGATACGCCTGCCACACGTGGTTGGCCACTCGCAGTGGCGCGACGGTGTCGTGTACGCCCCACACCAATGTGGTGTTCACCGGAATCGTGGAAAGTACTTGCAGCCAACTGGTTTCGTCCGCGGCGCGCTCGTGCAGGTATTGGATTGTGTCAGGCAACACCCGAATCCCGTCGTGGTGTGCGAACGACTTCGCCAAAGCGGCTATTTCCGGGTCGTCCAGGGTGCGCCGCGGCATGAAGGTGCTGGCGCCCAGCCCGGCCGCGAGCAACTCCGGCGTGGTGGCCGCCGCAGTGTCCCGGCCCGTGGTGCTGTCGAGCAGCGCGGTCTGGAAGGCGGTCAGGTTGGACAGCGGAAGGTAGATGTTGGCATTAGTGAGGACGACGTCGACGGGCAGGGCTTGCGGATGGTCGGCGGCCAACATGCCCAGCGCGATCATCCCGACGCTGCTGCCGCGGTCATGCGTCACCATTCGATAGTCGGTGAGCTGCCAGACTTGGGTGATCGCGTGGACGAGCAGGCGCGCATCGTCGTACAACGAATAGGTGTACGGGGCCGGCGGCTTGTCAGACAGCCCATAGCCGGGAAAATCCAACGTGAAAATGTCGAAATCTGTTGCCAGCTCGCGGGTTAAGCCGTAGAAGTCAATGCTCGACGTAGGAAAGCCGTGCACGCATAGCAGCGCCGGTTTGTCAGCGGTGCCGTTGCGTCGGCTGAAGACCGTCACCTCTTGACCGCTGTTGGCGTCCGTCACCGATCGCCACCGCAGTTCCGTCCCGCCGCTTCGCCACTCCGCAAAGATGTCCACGCAGCGAGCCTGTCAGAGGGTCGGCATTCACGAAAGCCCGACATAGCCGGCGCGTCTCCTTCTACAAGCGACTCGCAGCCGACGACGCGGCCAGGGTCACCGAAGCGTTCCTGCGGCGCTGGGCCGGCACCTGAGCGTCAGTCGGCACCCCGGCCTATTGGCCGGTCAGGATCCGAGATCCATTCCGACCACGACCCGGGAAACAGGGCCGCCTGGTGGCCGGCGGCGGCAAGCGCCGCGACGACGACGGACGCGGTGACACCCGAGCCGCAATAGGCCCCCACCGAGCCGTTGACGCCGCGGTCGGACAACAGCCGGCCAACCGCTTGCTCGTCGAGGAATGTGCCGTCGGCGGCCAGAACCGCGCCGGACGGCAGGTTCTTCGCCCCGGGAATGTGCCCGGCGACGGCGTCGACGGGCTCCACCTCACCGCGGAAACGCTCGGGCGCACGCGCATCGAGCAGGGGTTGGGTGTTCACTTGCTCGGCGGTCAACGTCGGCAGTTTGCCTGCATACAGATCCTGGTGGCGCACAGTCACGTTGCCTGGCTGCGGCTCGACGGGGCCGCTTTCCAAGGTCCCGCCGGCTGAGCGCCACGCGGACAGTCCACCATCGAGTATGCGGACGTCCAGCCCCGCCGCGGTCAGCACCCACCAGGCCCGCCCCGAACCGGCGCGGTTCCAGTCGTCGTACACCACAATGAGGTCACCTTCGTTGATTCCCCAACGGCGGCCGGCGGCCTGGAGGCTGGCCCCTGACGGCAGCGGGTGGCGACCGCGGCCTGCAACGCTGTGGTCGGTGAGTTCGTCTTCGAGGGGGACATACACCGCGCCAGGAATGTGTCCGTCGAGGTAGGCGCGGAGCCCGTCGGGTTCCTCGAGGCGCCAGCGGACATCCAGGACAACCACCGGGTCACCGGATTGAAGGCGTTGGACCAACTCGGTCGCGTTGATCAGCACCTGCGCGCGCGAATCCACCGATCACGCCTCCTTGTTTCCGACGGCAGCACCCACGACGATAATCCTCAGGCACGACCGTCCGGGACGCGGTTCCTCGGCTGTTCTGCTTTTGTCATGCTGG
Organism: Mycobacterium sp. 1423905.2; assembly: GCF_001673155.1. GTDB lineage: Bacteria > Actinomycetota > Actinomycetes > Mycobacteriales > Mycobacteriaceae > Mycobacterium. The sequence continues at coordinate 8,140 of NZ_LZLE01000260.1, forward strand.
CCGTCATCACCGCCGTGCCGGCGAAGGCGGCACCCAACCCGAAGTGCGCGTTGAGCACAGCCGTTCAGGAAGTGACCAGCGTTTCGCAACTGCCCCTCGAACTCCGGGGACTTCTTCCACCGCTCGCCGACATCGGAGCACCGTTCAATGCGACGGGTTCGTGTGGTACGAGCGTGGCGGGATCGGTTACTCGTGGCAAGCCGTCTTCGTACGCGTGGTCGTCGGCGGGCAGCCGGTGGTAGTGGCGAACGCGGGCACCATGCCGACACACTTTGCGTGCTGACCGACGGTGTCTTTGCCGGGCGGGCGCCGCCCTATCCCCCCGGGACTTGGGGGCCCACCGATTTCTAGACGGCCCAACGGTTAAGGGCAGGTGACGTGAACGGCGAATTGCAGGTCGCGCATGCCGGTCACGTTGGGCTCGGAACCTTTAGCCGTGCCGGTGACCGTGTAGCTCTTGCCCGTCTTCGCTGCCTGGACTTTGGTGGATGATTCGATGGGCTGAAAGGGGATCCGGTAGACATCCGTGTTCACCGTGACGGTAACCGAGAACCCGTTCACACCCGGTGGTGTGGTGTCGGAGAGCGACAGTAGCTCTTCTGCGGCCCCGTCGCTTGCAGTGATGTGTGTGGTATGACTTCCTGATTGTGCCGGTGTGGCATGCGGATTCGCGGGCTCGCTGTTGCACTCCACTCCGCTGGTGATGGTGTGCTGGTGCCCCTCGATCGTGATGTCAGCGGTGGCGGGCTTGGCCGAGGTTTCCTCCGAGCAGCCAGACAGGCTGGGTATCAGTGCGGCAGCGCAGAGCGCGGCCGCGAATTTGGGACTCGTCACGACCATGCTTCCCAACTAATCATGGTTCGCATGGGCCCGCAAAACAGCGGGCGCACAGCGCGCGACTGCCATCGTTGCTCGAGGATCGGCGTCAACCTGGTCATGGTGACCAACGGGTCGGCGTCGAGATAGATGACCGTGATGTACTGCGGCTCGGCTCGCCAGCCTCGCGGCGGGGGATTCCATACGGTAGTGGTGCCGAATGTCCATACGCCGGCCGCGCCGGGAGTGGCGAGCAGCGCTGGATAGTGTTCGGCGTGCAGCCATTCCAGCCACGGCTGAGGGTGCCCGTCGATGGGTTCCTCGATAATCAGTAGGACGCCACGGTGCGGACGAAACGGCACCACCTCGGCGGAGATGAGCGCCCCCGGCGCCGAATGCCACTGCAGCAAACGCAGACCGGCGACTTGCAGGAGCGGTCGAGCGACGGGGAAGCGGCCGTTTTCCCAGAGCGAGCGGCCCAGTGCGACGAAGTCGTCGAAAGTTTGCTGCACCGGTTCGCGGACCAGGTAATGCACGGCGTTGCCGACGTCACCCAACGGACCGTCTGCGGCCAAACGATGGCTGAGGTACTCACCGTCGGCGATCCACCGCAGTCCGTGCACGATGCCGGGCAGTTGGTATTGCTCGGGCATGTGGTCGAGCAGGTGCCACCGCAAGTAACTGCCGTCGTCGTCGGGTGGAGTGGGTGCGGTGAGGCTGAATATGCCTGCCTTGATGGTGATCATCGGCGGGTTTACTGCCACGGCTTTGCAATAGCGGCGCTCATCGCGATAAATTCTAACAATGCTCGGATCAATTCGAACGCAGGTCGAATGACGTCCTCGGTGCGCCGAGCTTACGGCGAACTCGACCGCGCTCAGGTGGTGACGGCCCTACGCACGTTGGCGCGCCGCATCGGCGTGCAGCAGGTGACGATGCGGGACCTGGCCGCCGAACTGGGCGCGGCGGTGCCGTCGGTCTACTACCACGTGCCCGGCAAGCAAGCCGCCTTGGATCTACTCGCCGAGTCGGTGCTCGCCGCGATCCCGGTTCCCGAAGCTGGATCCTGGGACACCCGGCTGGCTGAACTGTACTGCGCGGCGCGACAAGTGATGCTGGAGGTTCCCGGCATCGCGGCGGTGTTGCAGACCAGCCGGGGCAGCGAACGGGCTCGCCGACTCGACCGGGTAAGCCGTGCCTTGCTCGTCGAGGCTGGACTCTCCAAAAGGATTGCCGGCGCGGCACATACCGTGCTGTACACCTATCTGCTCGGCGCGGTGAGCCTGGAGGAGGCGCGGGGCACACGTCAGGCCGCCTCCCGCTTTCGTGCCGGACTCGACGTCATCATCGCCGGAATCAGAGCATCCGTGGAGGACCAATGAGCATGCCCCTGCTGGGACCACTGGTGGTGGAAAACCAACAGACTGCCCTTGACCGGGATGCCGCGACGGTCTTCGATCCCGACACCTACATCAGCGGTGCGCCGTTCGACGCTCTGGCGAGGTTGCGCGTCGAATCGCCGGTGCACCCAGTGCAGCTGACCGGCTTGCCGCACGCCTGGTTGCTGACTCGGCATGCCGACGTGCGCCTGGTCAGCCGCGACACGGACACCTTCACCAGCCGCAAAGGCAACACTTTGGTCGAGGCGGAGGCGGGACCGACCTCGGCGATGCTGCCCGGGATCGATCCGCCGCGCCATGTCCATTACCGCAAGCTCATCAACCAAGGGTTCACCGTCCGCAATGTGCAACGGCTGGAACCGAAGATGCGCCAAGTGGCGCGCGACATCGTGGCCACCATCACCGAGAAGGGTGAATTCGACGCCGTCCTGGACATTTCCGCGGAAATGTCACTCCAGGTCATCGCTGACGTGCTGGGCGTCCCCGCCGAAGACCGACTCGAGGTGTTCCGGTGGAGCAACGCCATCGGCAGCCTGGGTATCGAAGATCCCGACTACGCACCTACGCCCGAGGCGCTGGGACAGGCCGCGGCGGAAATGTTCGTGTATTGCAACAAGTTGGTCGACCACCGTCGCAAGGAGGGGCTCACCGACGACATCTTGTCGGCCCTGCTGGCCGCGGAGGTCGACGGTGAAAAACTCAACCGCGACCAACTCAACGAGTTCTTCCTGTTGCTGGCCATCGCCGGCAATGAGACGACGCGAAACACGTTGAGCCACGGAATTTTAGCGCTGTCTGAACATCCCGAACAACAACAACTGTTGGCCCGCGACCCGGATGCGGTCAAGCCGGCGGTCGAGGAACTGCTGCGCTGGGCCACCCCGGTCATGCACTTCCGTCGCACCGTCACGACCGACGTCGAAATCCGAGGCCAGCGCATTCCCGCCGGGGACTGGGTGCTGATGCACTATCTGTCGGCCAACCGCGACGAGGAAGTATTCGACCGAGCCGATGCATTCGACATCACCCGGCCCGACGCCGGTCACGCCGCGTTCGGCGGTGGGGGAGTGCACTTTTGCCTCGGCGCGCAACTGGCCCGGCTGGAGCTACGGGTGATGCTCGAAGAGCTGTACTCGAACGTGCCCGGCCTTACCGTGACCGGACCACCGGACCGGCTGAGGTCCTCGTTCTTTCACGGCATCAAACGGCTGCCCTGCACCATCGGCTGAATCACCTGCGCGGCGCCCCGAACCAGCGTCGTAGCGACTTGTGCAGCGCCGCCTGGTCGGTGGCGACGAATGTGTCAGTTGCCCAAGCGATGTAGCCGTCGGGCCGGATCAACATCGCCAAGGCCGGTCGGTCGGTCAGACTGGCGCAGATGACGTCCACGCGGTGTGTCCACTCTTTCGCCGCGGCCACCACGGTTTCGCCGCCGGAGAGATCGAGTAACACGGGGCGGCCCTCGTGAAGTAGCTCCGCGACGCGTCGACCGTCGTCGAGCGTGAGATCTGGGAACAGGTGGCCGGACAACGGATGGTCGTCGCCCATGTCGTAGCGAACATCGGAGCCGGCCAGAAGCGCCGCCATGCGCTGCGCTACGTCGGGAATAGTGAACAGCTCGCCCAATAACGTTCGTAGCGCTCCCACTTCGGGTCCGGGCGCGACCAGCGCGATCTGCGCCATGGAATGCATCATGACCCGTTGACCGACCGGAAAGCGTTCGGATTCGTAGGTGTCGAGCAGTGCCGAAGGCGCCCAGCCGTTGATCTGGGCGGCGAGTTTCCACCCGAGGTTGGTCGCGTCTTGCAAGCCCAGATTGAGGCCGGGGCCGCCCATCGCACTGTGCACGTGTGCAGCGTCGCCAAGCAACAGGACCCGACCGTCGCGATACCGTTCGGCGTGGCGAGTGTTCTGGCCGTTGATCCGACGGAGTGCGTGCGGCCCTTCGCCGCTCGGCTCTTCGAAGGGAAAGTCCACGCCGAGCAATCGCCGTGCACTGTCCCGCAATTCGGCCAGGGTCATCGGGTTGTCCGCTACGGGCGGCTGAAACTCGATAGTGCCGAACAGGAACCGGTCTTGCTCGAACTGCGCCAGGATGACTGCGCCGCCGTCCACTCGGGTATGGCCGAGTCGGAGCCGGCCGTACCCGGGCACCTCGACGGTCCCATCTTCCTCGCGGAACTGCTCGGGGATGTTCACGTGCGCGAGGCGGCTGACGGTGTCCGCGGTGTGGCCGGGAAAGCCGATGCCCAGCGATTTGCGGACCAGGCTGCGCGCGCCGTCTGCGCCGACGAGGTAACTGGTGGTCATGTTGTATTTGCGCTCTGGCGAATCCACGGTCAACGCAACTGATTCCGAGCCGGGATGCAACGCGCTCAGCGCGTGTCCCCAGCGCAGGTCCACGCCCAGGTCGCGGGCACGCTTCTCGAGCAGTCGCACCAGTCGAGGCTGGGGCATCAGCATCGCATACATCGGGTTGTCGGGTACGCCAAGGAAGTTCAGCGGCATCGCAGCGAACATCCAACCGAAGGAGGGGGTCGGCGGTTCGTCGTCGCCGGTGAAGGCCTGGTACAAACCGCGCTGGTCCAGCATCCGAACCACCTGTCCGACAAGACCATTGGCTTTGGGTTCGTCACTGGGTCCGGGCAGTCTGTCGAGCACGACGGCCCGGACGCCGGCCAATGCCAGCTCACAGGCCACCATGAGTCCATTGGGTCCAGCGCCGGAGATCACAACCTCGGCATGCTCGTCAGTCATGTGTTGCCTCCCGAAGGGGTACCGGCAGGCCGGCGGCGACGGCGGCGAAGCCATGGTGAATCAGTGTGGTGATGGCGACGGGTGGGTCGGCCGCCGCATAGGCATCCATCGCAGCGTCTCCGATGGCGCGGATGACCGTCACCACCAGGCGTGGATACAGGTCGTGTACCGGATCGGTGCCGGTGCGTTCGGCGATCACCTCGAGCCATTCGTCGAACAGTGCCTGGGGGACGGCGTTGCGGACCGGCGGACTCATCAACATCTTTCGCACTTCGGCCAGTTCCTGCCGGGTCGGCAACCGGTTCTCGTCGCCGTGGAAGTCGCCGAAGTCTTCCGTCAAGGGCGCCAGTACGGCGTGTTCGATCGACGTCCACAGCGGTTCTTCGGCGGGACGGCGGCGCAGTTCGGCGATGCTGCGGCGCATGCGTTCGGTCTGGCGGTAGGCCAGCGCCTCGTACTTCCCGGTGAAGTAATTGTTGAAGGTGCGCAACGACACCCCGGCCACGTTTGCGATGTCCTCGCGGGTCACGTTGTCCAGACCGCGGTCGAAAGCCAACCGCAGCGCGGCGTCGCTGAGCGCGCGACGGGTGTCGGCCTTCTTGCGTTCCCGTAATCCTGCGCTGGTCATCGTCTCAGGCTACGCCGAATTTTGCCCGGCGGGCAAAACTGCCCGGCGGGCAAAGCATGGGTTACTCGACGTCGGCCGGTCCCAGCAAACGAACCTCTTCCAAGTCGAGCGCTGCCTGCAACTCCCGCAGCACGATGTCGTCGATGCGGCGTTGGTCGCGCAGTTCGGTGATGGCTCGGCGTTTGTGTTCGAGGACGCCCAGGTGGACCTGCCGGATCAAGTCTCCGGCCTCGGCTAAGTGATTATTTTCCGGAGTCGTCTCGGCGCTGGCTTCGACGATCATGGCGTGTTCTTCGTATTCCTTTTGCAGCCGGTTCATCAGTTTTGGGCTGACCCCGAGCTCACGAGCTACGACCGGCAAGGCTTCGAGCGCCGCTTCGGCGCCGCGGGTCCGGGCCAGTTGCAGTTCATCGGCTTTGGCCACGTCTTCGGGCAGGCGGGCCCAGCGCACGATGAGGGGCAGGGTGATGCCTTGCACCAACACGGTCACCAAAATGACGACCGACACCACGTAGATGATGAGGCTGCGATCGGGAAAGCGGGCGCCGCTGTGCGTCTCGAGCGGCACTGCTAGCGCTGCGGCCAGCGAGACGGCGCCACGGAAGCCGGCCCAACTGGTCACGCAGCGCTGCCGGAAGGGCACGTGCTTGGTCGGTTTGCCCATGCTCTTGTCGATGACCCGACCCAAAACGCTGGTGAATTCCACCCAGGCAAACCGAGTGGCAATGACGGCGGCGGTCACCGCCAGCGCCAGGTAGGTGGCGTGGCGAATGCCGCCGTCGATATTGGCGATCCCGTGCAGCGCGTTGGGGATCTGCACCCCGACGAACACCCAGAGCGAGCCGTTGAGCAGGAATGTGGTGATGTCCCAGAAGGCGAAAGACTGCAAGCGAGACCGCGCCCGGATCACCCGGGGGCTGACGTAAGTGATCACCAACGCGGAAACCAGCACCGCGACCACACCGCTGCTGTGGATTGTCTCGGCGAGGAGGAACGCCGCGAACGGTGTCAGCAGGCTCAGCGCACCTTCTTCGAGCGGTGCGTCGATGCGGCGGCGGATCAAGGTCACCACGGCCCCGACCACCAGGCCCGCGGCGATGCCGCCGAGATAGGAGAAAATGAAGCGGCCGGTGAGGGCAGCCGGACTGACCGCTGAGCCGCCGACGGCGACGGAGACGGTCACGCCGAACAGCACTAGTGCAGTGCCGTCGTTGATAAGGCTTTCCCCGCGCAGCACAGTCAGGGCCCGGCGCGGCAATTTCTTCGCCAGACCGGCCACTGCTGCGGCGTCGGTGGGGGACAGCACCGCACCCAACACCGCGGCCGCATGAGACTCCATGCCGAAGAATCGCGCGGTCCAGGCCACCGCTACCGCGGTGGCGATGACCAGACCGATGCTGGTCATGGCGATGACACGCACGTTGGCTTTCATCTCGCGGAAGCTGGTGTTCAAACTCTCCCAATAGAGGATGGCCGGGAGGAACAACAGCAGGACCAGCTCGCCGTCGATGTGAACGTGGCCGAAGCGAGGGATCAAGCCCAGTAAGGCACCCAGGAAGATGAGCAACACCGGCGGACCGACGCGGTAGCGCCGGCCCAGAATCGTTCCCACGATGACTGTGGTGACCAGAGCGACGATGAGGACGAGCGAAAACACTCGCCCATCCTTGCGTATGACTCAGGCGGACGTCGCGCCGAGCTACGAACAGTCGCAGCAGTCCCCGCAGTCGCAGCAACTGTCGCAGCAGCAGTCGCACGAGCAATCACAGCAGCAGACGTCGCAACAGCCGTTCCAGAATCCTTCTTTCTTGGCTGCGGGTTGCGGTGGGACTTCTTCGGGCGCGCCGGGGTAGGAACCCATTGGCTGGTTGCCGAAGTTGATGCCTTCCTGCTGGCCGTGAGGTGTCCCATTGCCGCCGGGGTAATTGGCCCGGAAGGTGCGATGGACCGCACGCCGAACTTCGCGGGTCAGCAGCCGTCGGGCCAGGCGGTCATCGGTGAAGTCCACATCGGCCAGAGCCAATTCGATGCCGAGGACCGCGTCGTCACACAGGGCGCGGACGTCTGCCATGGGCGTAGTGGTCGCGGCCAGCGGGTTCCACTTCCCCTGGATCACGTCGTCGTGGTAGTCCTCGACCGCGTCGAGCAGGTGGGCCACCCGCCCGAACAGCAGTCCGACCTCGCGTAGCGGCGCCTCGTTGTGTGGGCGCCCGGCCAGAACGGCCGTGTGCGCGAAGGCGGCGGCGACGGCGGTTTCAGTGGGCTCGGTGACCCGTAGCACTGATGTGCCCGGGCGGGCGGCGGCTTCGAGTTCGGCCTGGCGGTCCATGGCATCTACCAGCACGCAGGTGTTGAAGCCCAGACTGTGACCGGCGTCGGTGCCCTGGCGCACCCAGTGCTCGGCCACACGACGGGCGGCCGGCCGCATCCCGGCCAGGCCGACAAGGCCGTCACGGTCGTCGACGTGGTCACGCACCCGCGCCGCGGCGAGAGCCAGTGACACCACGGCGGCCAGCCGGACGGAGTCGCCGGTCGCGACGTCGGCGCGCCGCATGCCCCGCAGTGGGCAGCGACCGGCGGTGCGGCGGCGAGGTGGTGCTTCGGATTGCGCTTCGACGAGCAGCGAGACGACCAGTCCGTCGTAGTTGGTGGCGATACGCGCCACTTGGCCGTAGTCGTCGCGCAGCCCCAGACACAGACCGCACAATTGGGCTCGCCATGCTTCGGCGAGTTCGCCGCCGAGGCGGTGACGGCAGGGCCGGATGATGCCAAACACGCATGGAAAGCTACCGGACCAGGTGCGAAAGTGTGCTCATATTCGTCGTCGCGGCGCGGGCCGGGTGGTTGCTGGGATTGGCGCGGTGCTAGGTGAGTGCTCGAAAGTGATTGCGTGACAGCTTCATTGCACTGCGCCGGCAGGTGTCGCTGGTCTGGACGGCTATCGTATTGCGTATGAAGACCAAGTTGCTGGTGGTGATCCTCGCCATGCTGCTAGCGACGGTCGTGGGTTGTTCCAGGGGCAATGCCCCGTCGACCAAGACGATTGACGTCTCGATTGACGAAGTGATGAATCAAAGCACCGTCACTCGCGAGGAAACCTTGTTGGTGGGCAACACGCTGAAGGTGTCCTTGGGCTCGAATCACACGACCCCATTCCGGTGGACGGCGGAAACCAAAATCGGCGACCCGACGATTCTGAAGCAGACCAGTCACGAGTACCAGCCCCCGAACACCAATCGGATGGGGGCACCCGGTAACGATGTCTGGACGTTTGTCATGTTGAAGGCTGGGACGACGACGATCGTCGCGAACTACGCCAGCATCGTGGGCAGCGATACCACCCCGGCATGCACCTTCACCGCAAAAGTGACTGTCCGATAGGCCGCCAGACTTGGCGCGAGCAGACGCATAATCGCACTCCCGCAGCCTTTTGCGTGCGAGTTTGCGTCTGCTCGGCGAGGGGCGGCGAGTGAACTGGCGCACCGACGCGTTAAGCGAACGCTCGATGCGGGAACCCGTGGGCTGGGTGAATCGTCAGGAGGAATCGCCAATGTCTTCGCCGTACCGGGGCTCGCGACTCGGTACCCGGTTTGGACCCTATGAACTGCGATCACTGATCGGTGAGGGTGCAATGGGCCAGGTGTACCGGGCCTACGACACGATTAAGGGTCGCGAGGTCGCTCTCAAGCTGTTGCGCACCGAGCTGGCCACGGATCCGCAATTCCAGAAGCGCTTCCGGCGTGAGTCGCAACTGGCGGCCCGGCTGCAGGAGCCGCATGTCATCCCAGTGCACGACTTCGGTCAGATCGACGGAGTCCTTTTCATCGATATGCGCCTGGTCAACGGCGGCAGTTTGAAGGACCTGCTGCGCGAGCGTGGCGAATTGGACCCGCGCGAGGCGGCCTCGATCGTCGCGCAGGTGGCGGCCGCGCTGGACGCCGCGCACGGCGACGGGCTGGTGCACCGCGACGTCAAACCAGAAAACGTGCTTCTCACCTCGACGAATTTCGCCTATCTGGTGGACTTCGGCATTGCGCACGGCAGAGGTGACGCCGGCATGACGGCCAGTGGCTTGGTGATCGGATCGTGCGCCTATATGGCGCCCGAGCGATTCAATGGCGGGCGCGTCGGGCCGCACACCGACGTCTATTCACTGGCCTGCGTCCTCTACGAGTGCCTTACCGGCCGACCGCCGTTCGACGGTGAGGACTTGCAAGAGCTGATCAGCGCCCACATGTTCGTGCCGCCGCCGCGCCCGAGCATCATGCGCCGCGGCATTGACCGGTCTTTCGATCAGGTTATCGCCCGCGGCATGGCCAAACAGCCTGCAGCACGGTTCATTTCGGCGGGCGAACTAGCCAGGGCGGCCACCGCTGCAGCCTCCCCGGGTCTGGCGCCGGCCGAGCCGGCCGGGCCGTCGGGCACCCGGCCGTTCGAGGTGTCCTATCCGAACCCGGAGGACACCGGATTCAGTCCGTATCCGCCGCCGCCACCGCCGGCGGCGCCGGTGCCGGCGCAGGTGCCGGCGCGTCGGGCGGGGCGGGCGCCGGTGTTCGTGGGTGCGTTCGCGGCGGTGATGCTGGTGATCGCGGCCGTGTTGGCGGGCATCTTGGTGTTCGGAAACCGCGGCGGGTCGCCGTCGCAGACGACGGCGGCGGCGGGTTCACCCACGGTCCCCACGTCGGCTTCACGGACGCCGACGCTGTCGGGTCCGGTTCAGGGAGCCGACGGGTTGGGGTTCGTCGGGCACACCGCTCGGTGCCCGCCCGGAAATCCGCCGGCGGCGGTGTTGCGGACGGCGCAGTCTTTGGTGGTGGTCTGCCAGACCGGCGACGGCAACTTGTACTACCGAGGAGAGCGGATCCGCGACGGCGCGAACATCGAGCTTTCCAACACGGTGCGTTCCGCGGACGGTTTCGTTGCGACCAATCCCGCCAATGGTGTTCGCTACGAGGTGGGTCCGCAGCAGCTCACGATCTTGAGCAACGGTCACGTGGATTCCGCTGAACCGGTGTTGCAGTACGCGACGGCTCGTTAGGCCGGAGTGAAGGAGACCGGCAGCTTGGCCAGTCCGGTCATGCTGGGATTGCCGAGGTACTGGTGGACCCCGTCTGCGTCGACCCGGTAGTCGGGAATGCGGTCCAATACTGCTTTGACCATCACCTCGGACATCAGACGCGCCAGATGGGATCCGATGCAACGGTGCGGGCCCAGGCCGAAGGCGACATGACGGTTGGGGGAGCGGTCAAGGAGGATTTCGTCGGGGTCGTCGAATTCGTCTGGATCGTGGTTGGCGCCGAGCCAACTGATGACGACTCTGTCGTTGCGCCGCAAGGTCTGGCCGTTGAGGTGGGTGTCTTTGGTGACTGTGCGGCTCAACTGCTGGTTGACCGAAAAGAAGCGCAGGAATTCATCGGTGGCGGTGCGGTAGAGCTCCGGGTGGTCGATGAGTTGTTGTCTCAACTGCGGGTGCGTGCCCAGGTGGTGCAAGGTCAGCGCGGTTTGTGAGGTGGTGGTGTCGACGCCGCCGGCGATGAGGTTCCAGATGATATTGAGCAGTTGTTCATCGGTGAGCCGTTGACCTTCGAATTCGAACTGCAGTAGGAAGCTGGTCAAGTCGTTGTCCGGCTTGGCTTTTCGGGCAGTAGCGAAGTCGAGGACGCCCTGCATCAGGGCGGGCGCTTGGGCCAGCGCAGCGGCGTACTCGGGCCTGTCTTGCGGAACAGCCATGACGGAGTGAAAGAGATTGGCGTACAGGTGCCAGTTGTCGTACGGCAGACCCATCAGCTTCATGGTGAGGATGGCAGGAACCGGGCTGGCGTAGTCAAGGACCAGATCCATGTATCCTGCGGCGACGCGCTTTTCGAGGAATTCGTGAGCTTTCTCTTCCATGAACGGCTTGAGCCGCTGCACCGCGCCGGGGGAGAAGAACGGCGCGAGAGCGTGGCGGAGGGCCTGATGGTACGGGCCATCGACTTCACCGATGCCCAGGGCAGGGTGGCCTTCGGGACGAGGAACACCCATTTCACCTTGATAGTCCACCCCGTCCTCGGCGTTGGGTTCGTATTTGTGCGCGAACGTGTCGCCGTCTCGGGCACATTGGCTGACGGCTGCGTAACTGGAGAGGAACCAGAAGCCGCCGTAGTTCTTGTTCCAGGCGACCGGGCACTTTTGGCGAAGCTCGGCGTTGACGGCTCGTTCGTCGAGGTTGAAAGCGTCGGAGTGGTGATCGAAATCGACGATGACCTCGGGTGGGATGTCCGGGTGGTCGGGCACCTGGGACGAGCCTGGCGGGCGGGACATCGTTGTAGTCTATCTACACTATCTTTGCATGAATAGCGTCCGACGAACGATGCTATCAACCGCCGTTGTCACGAAGTGAGGAAGCGCTGATGACAGCAACATCGGCAACGTTTAACCACGTTGGGTTGTGCGTGAGCGATCCGAAGCTATCGCGCCGCTTCTACGAGGGGCTGCTCGGCTTCGACTTCTGGTGGGAGCTCGACGCGCCCGATGAGGGAACCGACCAGCTTTTGCAGCTGGACAAACCGGTGGGATTGCACGCGACGTATCTGGTGCGCGACGGCTTGGTGCTGGAGCTTCTCGATTACTCCGGACGTGAAGTTCGTTCCGGGACCGAGCGGGTCATGGATCAAGTGGGTTTGACCCACATCTCTTTCTCGGTGTCAGATCTCGGTGGCGTGTTGGAGAAGGTCGCCGAATACGGCGGACACGTCGTTGGCGGGACCGTGTCGAAGCAGTCGGCGATGATTCGTGACCCGGACGGTCAGCTTCTGGAATTGCTCTCGGATGGCTGGCTGGCCGCACTGCCCCCGCGTCCGGGAAGCGCCTAGCCGCGACGCGTCACTTCTTCCGCAGCGCCACAATCTGATTGTTCCGCCCGCCCACGTAGACGGTGCCCACGTTGTCGACCGCCAGCCCCCACGGATTGTCCAGCCCGGTGAAGTGCAACTCCTCCTGCGTCGAGGAGCCGGCCGGCAGCTTCAGCGTCCGACTGTTCCCGGTGTCGGTCACATACACCGCCCCCTGGCTGTCCAGCGTCACACCACCGGGCTGCTTGAGGCCCTGGAAAGGAAGCGCCACTTGCTTTTTGGTGTCCGTTGGCAACATCAACACCCGGTTGTTGCCGCCGTCGGACACATAGACCGTGCCGGTGCTGCTCACCACCAGACCGGTCGGCGCACTGAGGCCGGAGAAGGGGACCTCCATCTGAGTATTGGAGCCAGCGGCAAGTGCGACCACGCGGTTCTTGGCGGTGTCGGTGACGTAGACCGTCCGGCTGCCGTCCACCGACAGACCGGTCGGATTGCCAAGATCATTGAACGCCAGGACCTCTTGATTCCGCGAGCCTGATCGAAGGACCAACACTCGCTTGTTACCGGCGTCGTTGACGTAGACGGTGCCGGTGTTGTCCGCTGTGACACCGGTTGGGTCGTTCAGACCGTTGAATGGCAGCACAGCCGGGGTGGTGGAGCCGGCGAACAAGGCCAGAATTCGATTGCGCGGGGTGTCGGCAACGTAAACGGTGCCAGCACTGTCCACCGACAAGCCTTGGGGGTCACGCAGGCCGGTGAAGGGCAGCGTGACTTGCTCGGTGTCATCGCCTTTCGGGCTCGGCTTGCTGAAGATGGCGACGGCGGCCACGGTGACCGCCACGACCAGCAGCACTGCCGCGGAAATGATGGCGGCCTTGCGGCGCCACCAGGGCGGCGACGGTGGTCGCGGACTGGGTGGTCCGGCCGCAGGGCTTTGCCCGGGACCCGAGTACGTGGCCGCCGGTCGCGCGAGGGTGGGCGGGCCGGCAGGCTGCGGCGGCGGGTATTGCGGATGTTCTCGGCTGATCG
>NZ_LZLE01000261.1 GCF_001673155.1 Mycobacterium sp. 1423905.2
GTGTAGCCCTGGCGGAACAGCTTCGCGCAGCCGGTCAGGTACTTCATGTAGCGGTCGTAGACCTCTTGCGACTGGATCCTGATGGCCGCTTCCTTGTGAGCCACCAGATTTGCCGCCCACATATTGAGAGTCCGCTCGTAGTGCTCACCCAGTAATTGCACCTTCTCGACCGAGAATCCGGCGGGCTCAGCGAATGTGAAAATATCTTCCTGGGTCGGCAGCTGGCCGCCCGGAAAAATCTCGGTGCCGATGAATCGCGCGAATCTCACGTCGCTCATCGTCAGCTTGATGCCGAGTGCGGGCATCTGCTGCCATTGATAGGTCAAAATGGTGTGCAACAACATCCGACCGTCTTCGGGCAGAATGTGGTGGGCGCGTTCAAAAAACGCCGGCCACCGGTCGGCCTTGAACGCCTCGAAGGCACCAATGCTGACGATCCGGTCGACCCTGTCGTCGAATTCCTCCCAGCCCTGTAGCCGGACTTCGACGCTACGCTCGGTGGGGATGGCGGCCATTTTGGCCTTACTGTAGGCAAACTGGTTGCGACTCAGCGTGATCCCGATCACGTTGACGTCATACTTCTCGATCGCCCGCTGCAGCGCTCCCCCCCAGCCGCAACCGATGTCGAGCAGCGTCATCCCCGGCTCGAGATTCAATTTGCCCAGCGCCAGGTCGAACTTCGCATTCTGCGCCTCTTC
>NZ_LZLE01000262.1 GCF_001673155.1 Mycobacterium sp. 1423905.2
ACATGTTCTACAACCTGGGCATCGCCGGCCGCGCCATGCGGCGCATCGGTGCCATCGAATTCGCGACGACGATCGCGCCCGGACTGCGCGACGTGCTGCTGACCGGAAAAATCAAGGAGACGGTAATCCGTCTGGACAAGAAGCGGTTGCCCGTCTACGACGCGATTGTCGTCGACGCACCCCCGACCGGTCGGATCGCGCGCTTTCTCGACGTCACCAAGGCCGTGTCGGATCTGGCCCGCGGCGGGCCGGTGCACTCGCAGGCCGAGGGTGTGGTGCAGCTCTTGCACAGCGAGCAGACCGCGATCCATCTGGTGACGCTGCTCGAGGCGCTGCCGGTGCAGGAAACGCTGGAAGCCATTGAGGAGCTCGCGGAGATGGAACTGCCGATCGGCAGCGTCATCGTCAATCGCAACATCCCGGCGTATCTGGATAGCGGTGACCTGGCGAAGGCGGCCGAGGGTGACGTCGATGCCGACGCGGTGCGCGCGGGATTGGCGACGGCCGGCATCGAACTCGCCGAAGACGACTTCGCCGGCTTGCTGACCGAGACCATCGAGCACGCGACGCGAATCGCCGCTCGCTCCGAGACCGCTCAGCAACTCGATTCCCTACAGGTACCGCGGCTGGAACTTCCGGCCATCTCCGACGGCGTCGACCTCGGCAGTCTCTACGAATTATCGGAATCGCTTGCGCAGCAGGGAGTTCGATGAGTATCACACCCAAGACGCTTGATATGGCGGCCATTCTGGCCGACACCAGCAATCGGGTCGTCGTCTGCTGCGGCGCAGGGGGCGTCGGGAAGACGACTACCGCTGCCGCAATCGCGTTGCGCGCGGCCGAGTACGGCCGCACCGTGGTCGTGCTGACCATCGACCCCGCCAAGCGGTTGGCGCAAGCGTTGGGGGTCAACGATCTTGGCAACACCCCGCAGCGCGTCCCGTTGGCCCCGGAGGTCCCTGGCGAGCTGCACGCCATGATGCTCGACATGCGCCGCACGTTCGACGAGATGGTGATCCAGTACTCGGGATCCGAACGGGCACAGTCGATTCTGGACAACCAGTTCTATCAGACGGTGGCCACCTCGCTGGCCGGCACGCAAGAGTACATGGCCATGGAGAAGCTGGGACAGCTGCTCAGCGAGGACCGGTGGGATCTGGTGGTGGTGGACACGCCGCCCTCACGCAACGCCCTCGATTTCCTCGACGCACCTAAACGCCTGGGCAGCTTCATGGACAGCCGGTTGTGGCGGCTGCTCCTTGCTCCCGGCCGAGGCATCGGGCGCCTGGTCACCGGCGCCATGGGTTTGGCCATGAAGGCGATGTCGACGGTGCTGGGCTCGCAGATGCTGGGCGACGCGGCGGCGTTCGTGCAGTCCCTGGACGCCACCTTCGGCGGATTCCGAGAGAAGGCCGACCGTACTTATGCGCTGCTAAAGCGGCGCGGCACCCAATTCGTCGTCGTGTCGGCGGCCGAACCCGACGCGCTGCGTGAGGCGTCCTTCTTCGTCGACCGGTTGTCGCAGGAAGGGATGCCGCTCGCGGGGCTGGTTTTGAACCGGACTCACCCGACGCTGTGCTCGCTGCCGGTCGAGCGGGCCATCGACGCGGCCGAAAAGCTCGACTCCCAGCCCGGCGACTCGGCGGCCCTGGCCGCGGCCGTGTTGCATATCCACGCCGATCGCGGGCAGACCGCCAAGCGGGAGGTCCGTCTGCTATCCCGGTTCACCGGCGCCAACCCCGACGTTCCCATCATCGGCGTGCCGTCGCTGCCGTTCGATGTGTCAGATCTCGATGCGTTGCGCGCCCTGGCCGACCAGATCACTCCCACGCGCACCGGCGACGACGTAAGTCGCTCCGCCGCCCGCTAAGCGTCTCGTCCACGGCCCCAACGACGTCGGTGCAGCCTTACTGACACCGACGATCACTGGCGAAAAGCCATCTACCTGGGCAAATGGCATCGGTTGAAGCCTCCGGCCGGTCAGTCTCGCACGCTTATTTGACGCCGATTCAACGGCGGCTGAAAACAGACACCCGTCAACTGGCGTCAAACAAGCCTCTGACCTGCGCAAATACCCGCCAAGATGTAGCAAGGACGGCTAACGTGTAATAGTTTCGTAATGAGGAAGCGCGTCAATAAGCGTCACCTTACCGCCCCAACTTGACACCCGTAAACGTCTGCAGAATTCCGTCAATTTCGCTTACAAAAGCGTCAAACAAGACCGACCACTATGCCGTTAGCGAAATTGCATGCTTTCCGATTGGTGGAAACGAAGACTCCCTGATGCCCACCGCGGTGACGGGACGATCGACGCCCGTCCGTACCCAGGCCGACCGAGCCGGCTTCCCCCAACACGGTCGTCTACCTGCGGCGATGGAGTATCGAACCAGCGCGCAATGGCGCTTATTTGACGTCGATTCAATGACCGCCGCTAACTCATTATTGCCAGAAAGCCGCTCAAACACGTCCTGACCTGCAGGGATACCCGAAAACAGGTAGTACGGCGGGCTAAGCTGTAACAAAACAGTAATGAGGAAGCACGCTTGGTTGGGCTCCTTGGCCTCGCCAACAAGGACTAGATAACGCCCCGGCGCTTGCGCTTGTCGAAGTAGTCCGACCAGGAGACAACCTCGGGGTGCTGCTTGAGCAGGGCCCTGCGCTGGCGTTCGGTCATGCCACCCCACACACCGAACTCCACCTTGTTGTCCAGCGCATCTGCGCCGCACTCCTGCATGACCGGGCAATGCCGGCAGATGACGGCGGCTTTACGCTGCGCCGCGCCCCGCACGAAAAGCTCGTCGGGATCGGTCGTCCGGCACAGTGCCTTCGATACCCAGGCAATACGGTCTTCCGCCTCCACGGGGCGAAGATGATTTTGTGCGGCCGTAAGATTTGTCCGCCGGGCCGCCGGACGCTGACCTGACACGAGCTGATCCCTTCCTTCCGGCCGCTTTCGCGGCCGCCCTCCTCGGGTACAGCCGATGGTGCGTACAGCGCCACACTGTGCTCATCGGTGTTACCTGAATCTCACTGCATGTATAAGTTAGGTGGTCAGGTGCCAATTGCGCAACAGTCCTATAACGGTTTTTTTGGGACGGCCGTGCAGTCTTATCGCGACCGGCCGGGCGATACGGGTGCCGCCCGTTGTTTTTTTGGCCTCTGACCTGTGACTCAGCTGGGAAAATGGCCACCACGCGAGGGTTGTGGGCGCCCTACCTGCTGGAAGAAATATTTTCCGCCTGCGCGGCGCGGTGGGCTGACAGAAGGTCGCTACTGTAGTACGCATGTCCGAGCGCCCCCCGGCCGTAATGACGGTCCTGAAGCTTGCTGGGTGCTGTCTGCTGGCCAGTATCGTCGCCACCGCCCTGATGTTTCCCTTCGCGGGTGGAATAGGCCTCATGTCCAACCGCGCCTCGGAAGTGGTCGCGAACGGCTCAGCCCAGTTGCTCGAGGGACAGGTCCCGGCGGTGTCGACGATGGTCGACGCCAAGGGCAACGTCATCGCCTGGCTCTACTCGCAACGCCGGTTCGAAGTGCCGTCCGACAAGATCGCCAACACCATGAAGCTGGCGATCGTGTCGATCGAAGACAAGCGGTTCGCCGACCACAACGGTGTGGACTGGAAAGGCACCCTGACCGGTTTGGCCGGTTATGCGTCCGGCGACGTGGATACCCGCGGCGGTTCGACGATCGAGCAGCAGTACGTGAAGAACTATCAGCTGCTGGTGACCGCTCAGACCGACGCCGAGAAGCGCGCAGCCGTCGAAACCACCCCGGCCCGCAAGCTGCGGGAGATCCGGATGGCGCTCACTTTGGACAAGACCTTCACCAAGCCCGAGATCCTCACCCGCTACTTGAACCTGGTGTCGTTCGGCAACAACTCTTTCGGAGTGCAAGACGCGGCGCAGACCTACTTCGGCGTCAACGCCGTGGATCTGAACTGGCAGCAGGCCGCGCTGCTGGCCGGCATGGTGCAGTCGACCAGCACGCTGAACCCCTACACCAACCCGGAAGGCGCGTTGGCCCGGCGGAACCTGGTGCTGGACACCATGATCGCCAACATCCCGCAGGAAGCCGACGCGTTGCGGGCTGCCAAGGCCGAGCCGCTGGGCATCCTGCCGCAGCCTAACGAATTGCCGCGCGGCTGCATCGCCGCCGGAGACCGCGCCTTCTTCTGTGACTACGTCCAGGAGTACCTGTCGCGCGCCGGCATCAGTAAGGAACAGGTCGCCCGGGGCGGCTACCTGATCCGCACGACGCTGGACCCGGATGTGCAGATCCCGGTCAAGGCGGCCATCGACAAGTTCGCACCGCCGACCCTGGCCGGTATCTCCAGCGTGATGAGCGTGATCCGGCCGGGCAAGGATTCCCACAAGGTGATGGCGATGGCCAGCAACCGCAAGTACGGGCTGGACACCGAGGCCGGCGAGACCATGCGTCCTCAGCCGTTCTCTCTTGTTGGCGACGGCGCGGGCTCGATCTTCAAGCTGTTCACCACCGCCGCCGCCCTGGACATGGGCATGGGCATCAACGCCCAGCTGGACGTGCCGCCCCGCTTCCAGGCCAAGGGAATGGGCAGCGGCGGGGCCAAGGGCTGCCCCAAGGACACCTGGTGCGTGGTGAACGCCGGAAACTACCGCGGGTCGATGAATGTGACCGAAGCGCTCGCCACCTCGCCCAACACCGCCTTCGCCAAGCTGATCTCGCAGGTCGGCGTCGGGCGCGCTGTGGACATGGCGATCAAGCTCGGGTTGCGGTCTTACGCCAACCCGGGCACCGCCCGCGACTACAACCCCGACAGCAACGAAAGCCTGGCCGACTTCGTCAAGCGACAAAACATCGGCTCGTTCACCCTGGGCCCCATCGAGGTCAACGCATTGGAACTGTCCAACGTCGCGGCCACGCTGGCCTCCGGTGGGATGTGGTGCCCACCCAACCCGATCGACAAGTTGATCGACCGCAACGGCAACGAGGTCGCCGTCACCACCGAAACCTGCGACCAGGTCGTGCCCGAAGGGCTGGCCAACACGCTGGCCAACGCGATGAGCAAGGACGCCTCGGGCGGTGGTACCGCATCGGGGTCGGCCGGCGCCGCCGGCTGGGACCTGCCGATGTCGGGTAAGACGGGCACCACCGAAGCGCACCGCTCCTCGGGCTTCGTCGGCTTCACCAACCGCTACGCCGCCGCGAACTACATCTACGACGACTCCACCAACCCGACCGATCTGTGCTCGGCGCCGCTGCGCCACTGCGGTGAAGGTGACCTTTACGGCGGTAACGAGCCGGCGCGTACCTGGTTCACCGCGATGAAGCCGATCGCCAACAACTTCGGTGAGGTGCACCTGCCGCCGACCGACCCGCGCTATGTCGAAGGCTCTCCTGGCTCGCGGGTACCCAGCGTGGCCGGCTTGGACGTCAACCAGGCCCGCCAGCGCCTCAAAGACGCCGGATTCCAGGTCGCCGACCAGACCAACTCGGTCAACAGCAGCGCGAAGTTCGGCGAGGTAGTGGGGACCACTCCGAACGGGGCGACGATTCCCGGTTCGATCATCACGATCCAAATCAGCAACGGCATCCCGCCGCCACCGCCGCCACCGCCGGAGGGCGCACCGGTGCCGGTCGGTTCCCAGGTGGTCGAGATCCCTGGGCTGCCGCCGATCACCATCCCGTTACTGGCCCCACCGCCGGCCGAGCCGCCACCGCCGTAGGGCCTGATCACGGCGGAGAACGCGCCGTCAGTCGCCGACCGGCAGTAGCATGCCTGCATGGTTGCTGCCCAGAATCCGATAGCCCGGCTTCGTCCCGGGCCGCCGCACGGCACGCATCGTCGCCGGGTGCTGCCCGCCTTGTTACGCGCCGGCGCCGCCACGGTCGGCTCGGCCGCCGCCGGGGTCGGTTACGCCGCGCTGGTCGAGCGCAACGCGTTCGTGCTACGCGAGATCACCATGCCGGTGCTGAGCCCTGGGTCGACGCCGTTGCGGGTGCTGCACATCAGCGATCTGCACATGCTGCCCAACCAGCGCCGCAAGCAGGCCTGGCTGCGGGAGCTGGCCAGCTGGGAGCCCGACCTGGTGGTCAACACCGGTGACAACCTGGCCCACCCCAAGGCCGTTCCCGCGGTGGTGCAGACGCTCGGTGATCTGCTGGGCCGGCCGGGTGTGTTCGTGTTCGGCAGCAACGACTACTTCGGGCCGCGGCTCAAGAACCCGATGAACTACCTGACCAACCCGGGGCATCGCACCCGCGGTGAGCCGCTGCCCTGGCAGGACCTGCGGGCGGCGTTCACCGAGCGGGGCTGGCTGGATCTCACCCACACGCGTCGCGAATTCGAGGTGGCCGGCCTGCACATCGCCGCGGCGGGGGTCGACGACCCGCATATCGACCGCGACCGCTACGACACGATTGCCGGACCGGCCAGCCCGGCGGCGAACCTGCGACTGGGATTGACGCACTCGCCGGAGCCCCGGGTGCTGGACCGCTTCGCCGCCGACGGCTACCAACTGGTGATGGCCGGCCACACTCACGGCGGACAGCTGTGCGTGCCGTTCTACGGTGCCCTGGTGACCAACTGCGGCCTGGACCGCTCCCGCGCCAAGGGCGCGTCGCAGTGGGGCGAGCACATGCGCCTGCATGTCTCGGCCGGGATAGGAACCTCACCGTATGCGCCGGTGCGGTTCTGCTGCCGGCCCGAAGCGACCTTGCTGACGTTGATCCCCACCCCGATGGGCGGCCGTGACTCGACCAGTAATCTAGGCCGTTCACAGCCCACAGTCTCGGTGCATTGACCGCCCGGACCGACGTCGCGGTCCGCAGCCAGTCCCGAAGCTGGGCGGACAACGCGGTCCGGCTGATCGAGGCCGACGCCCGGCGCAGCGCCGACACCCATCTACTGCGTTATCCGCTGCCGACGGCATGGTCCGCCGACGCCGACGTAGCGCTCTACCTCAAGGACGAGACGACCCACATCACCGGCAGCCTCAAACACCGGTTGGCGCGGTCGTTGTTCCTCTACGCGCTGTGCAATGGCTGGATCCACGAAGGCACCACGGTGGTCGAAGCCTCGTCCGGGTCCACGGCGGTGTCCGAGGCGTACTTCGCCGCCCTGCTCGGGTTGCCGTTCATCGCCGTGATGCCGGCCGCGACCAGCCCCGCCAAGATCGCCCTGATCGAAGCACAAGGCGGCCGTTGCCATTTCGTCGACAACTCCAGCCAGGTCTACGCCGAGGCCGAGCGGCTGGCGCAGGAGACGGGCGGGCACTACCTCGACCAGTTCACCAACGCCGAGCGCGCGACCGATTGGCGCGGCAACAACAACATCGCCGAGTCGATCTTCCTGCAGCTGCGTGAGGAGACCTATCCCGTCCCGGAGTGGATCGTGGTGGGCGCGGGAACCGGCGGGACCAGCGCCACCATCGGTCGCTACCTGCGCTACCGCCGGTACGCGACCCGCTTGTGTGTGGTGGACCCGGAGAACTCCGCGTTCTACCCGGCCTACGCGCACGGGCGCGATGACGTTGTCATGTCGGGGTCGTCGCGCATCGAGGGAATCGGGCGGCCCCGGGTCGAGCCGTCGTTTTTGCCCACGGTGGTCGACCGGATGGTGTCGGTTCCCGACGCCGCCTCGATCGCCGCAGCGCGGCACGTCAGCGCGGTGCTGGGCCGCCGCGTCGGGCCGTCCACCGGCACCAATCTCTGGGGTGCCTTCGGCCTGCTCGCCGAGATGGTCGCCGACGGCCGCAGCGGTTCGGTGGTGACGCTGCTGGCCGACAGCGGCGATCGTTATACCGACACCTATTTCAGTGACGACTGGGTCAAAGCCCAAGGCTTTGACCCGTCCGGGCCGGCGCGGGTGCTGGCTGAATTCGAGGAGACTTGCCGCTGGCCGTGACGGCTTGGCCTGCGGTTTGGTGCGTCGACCGGCCGGTGCGATAGGCTGTCGTGGCGTCAATCGGGGTGTGGCGCAGCTTGGTAGCGCGCTTCGTTCGGGACGAAGAGGCCGTGGGTTCGAATCCCGCCACCCCGACTCGTGTGCTTCAACGTAGAAAGGCCCTGCCGGGTAGGCAGGGCCTTTCTACATGCGCCAGGGACGGCCCTAGAACCAGACTCTGCGGCCGCCCACCGGACGTCCGACTGCTCCCAGGATCCACAGGATCACGCCGACGAGCACCAAGATGCCGCCGATCGTGTACAAAATGCTCAGGCCGGTGAAATACCCGACCACCAAGAGGATGATGCCCAAGATGATCATGTCCGCAGCCCCTTTGTTGAACGCTGTCTAATTAGCTGACATTGCAGGGGTACCCGGCCAGAGGCGCTTCCAATCGGAATCCCTTGCTACAGCTAGATAACGTGTGCGTGCGCCAAGGAAACGACCATCACCACCCAGGCCGCCGATACCCCCAGCCCGGCCAACGCCTCGCCGCGGCCCTCTTCCCAGCCCTTGATCTGGCTCAACGCCGCGATCGCGCAGATCACGCTCAGCACCACCGCGCCGACCATGCCGAAGGCGAGCGCTGCCGACGCATAAGCGTTGCCGTCGCGCACCGGCTCGGACTGGACAACGCTCGGCTCGAATGTCTCATTCATATTCGGGTTCCCCTCTGCTCGCTGCGTCCTCGAGGCGACGATCGCGTTGAGCGCTGCACGGGTTCTAAACGATTTCTTGGAGCACCGGGCGATAGGTGACCCTGGTGCCGTGGCGGGGAGCCAGCATGATGGAGCGTCGCACGATTCGCTCGGGTTCCTCGTCGACGGCGGCGAAGTCGCCTTCACGTAGTAAGACGTGCAGCACGGTGATTAGCTCACGCATCGAGAAGGCGGCGCCCAGGCAGCGTTTGATCCCGCCGCCGAACGGCACCCACGCATAGGTTTGCGGTTTGGCGTCAAGGAACCGGTCGGGACGGAACTCGTGCGGGTGGTCGTAGATTTTCGGGTTGCGGTTGATCGCGATGATGTGGACCACGATGCGGGTGCCTGCGTCGACACGGTATCCGCCAATCGAAAACGGTTGTGCGGCAACGCGCGCGGTGAACGGCGCCGGCGGCCGTACCCGCAGCGCCTCATTGATCACCGCGGCCGTAAAGGTCTCTTCACCGGCGAGGGCTTCGGCCCGCACGCGCCGCAGCACATCGGGGTGGTGCAGCAGCAGATCCACCACCCAGGCCAACGTGGTGGCGGTGGTCTCGTGACCGGCCAGCATCAGCGTGATCAGATCGTCGCGAATTTCACTGTCGGACATGCCTTTGCCATCTTCACCGCGCGCACACATCAGTAAGGCCAGGATGTCGTGTTGCCGATCGAGCCCCGGATCGAGGCGCCGACGAGCGATCAGGGGCATGACCACTTCGTCGATCTCGCGGAAGGCCCGCGCCCGGGCCGGCCAAACGCGTAAGGTGCCCAGCCGGCGCAACGCATACCGAACCGTCAACTCCTCCGAAACCCCCAGGGTCAGAAGCCGTTCGAACGGCCGCCCCAATCGGTGCACCTCGTTGGGATCCTCGACGCCGAAGATGACTTTGACGATCACGTCCAGCATCAGCGAGCGAGCCGCTGCCAACATCTCGAACGGACGGTCTACTGGCCAACTGCGCATCGCTGCGCGCGTGGAGCTTTCGATGATCGGTACATAACTGCTCAGCGCCGCGCCATGCAGCGGCGGGGTCAGCAGTTTGCGGCGTCGCAGGTGCTCGGGCTCCTCCTGAACGAACATCGATCCGGCGCCGTAGATGGCCGCGGCGGGACCTACTCCTTCACCGCCGAGCAAGACATCCGGTGGCGCAGTGAAGACTTCTTTGACCAGCTGCGGGTCGGAGACGATGGCGACGTCACCCAGACTCAAGATCGGCATCGTCATGATCGGCCCGTAGCGGCGGATCAGGCGCAGCATCCGCCGCTCGCCGCCCACCAGATAACCCAGCGCGTATGCCGCGGCGAACACACTGCGGAACCGGCGCGGAGCGGGCAGACCCGGCGGACGGCTATGCGGGATCGCCATGAACGTGACGCTACTGCACCGCCGCCCCAATCGGGCGCAGCGTCAGCATCCGATCAGGACGCCGACAGGAACCACTCAGACGCAGTCGGCGCAGACGAAGCGGCCGTCCACCGAGCTGCGGAGGCGGCTGCGGTGTTGCACCAAAAAGCAGCAGGAGCAGGTGAATTCGTCGGACCGCTTGGGGATGACCGCCACCGACAACTCTTCACCGGTCAAGTCGCCATCGGGCAACTCGAAGAACGGTACGTCGTTAGGGTCCTCGTCCACGACCGCCGTGGACATGCCCGGCAAGGAAGAACTTAAATCGCGTAGGGGGGCCCCATCGGCGGCGTCCGGGTCGGACACGCGGCGTGCGTCGTAATCGCTAGCAGTAGTCATAGGGGTTCCTCCCTGCTGTGTGACCGGGCCACACACCCCACTGTGGTCACCCGTGGCTCAGGCAGTACCCCATTCACAAACGATCCACACACGCGATGAGAAGAAATTCGGCGCCGGAAATCGGCGAGTGCCGCGGCTAATTCGCGGTCAAGCGCAGGCCCGGCAATCCGCCGGTGAAGGATGCGGTCGACGGCCCTTGGCGACGCGGCATACCAGCGAACGGGACAGCACGGCGTTGCACACCACGGATCCAGGCCAATCCAACCCAAGGCGATATGACCGCCGCGACCAACGCGACCGCAGCTACCCCGAGATGGCTGGTGGTCAAGGCGATCAGGCCCACGACCAACCCCAGCGCCCAGGCGCCGGCGGCGATCAGGCCGGGAATGCTCACACCGCTTGCGTCGGCATCGCCAGCCGGTTGGACACCACCGACCGCGACGTTCCCGGTGTAAACCATGACTACTCCCAGTGAAAATCTCTGCGGGCCAGGATTGACTGGCTCAGACAACCGACATGATCGGGGGCAGTCCCGAGCGTCACCCAGATCCGATCATATCCCTTGGATATAGTTGTCACGTTCGTCTTTTTGCCACATCTCCGTACGCTCCGGCTAGCAGTTCAGGCATCCCCCCGCGCCACCAGCGGCACCGTACTCAGCCGCGCATACCCAAGGACCTTGCTGAGTAAACATCGACCGGCCCACGGGCCCGAGTGCATCGCACACGGGTGGAGTACCGAAAGCGTGGGTACCCCACGGCCTGTGAGTGAGACAGCGCTGCTGGTAATCGACATGTTCAACGACTACCGCCACCCCGACGCCGACCAGTTGGCCACCAACGTCGGCAATATCATCGACCCATTGGTAAGCCTGATCGACGACGCCAACGAGCACGACGGCGTCGACCTGATCTACGTCAACGACAACCACGGCGACTTCACCGCCGAACCCCGCGACATCATCTCGAACGCGGTCGACGGTGAGTACCCCGATCTGGTCCGGCCGCTGGTGCCGCCGGCCGGCACCCGGCTCATCACCAAGGTGCGGCACAGTGTCTTCTATTCCACCGCGCTGGACTACCTGCTGGACCGGCTGGAAACCAAGCGCATTGTGCTGACCGGCCAAGTCACCGAGCAGTGCATTCTCTACAGCGCCCTCGACGGCTATCTGCGCCACTACGACGTCGTCGTCCCACCCGATGCCGTCGCGCACATCGACAAAGACCTCGGGGCCGCCGCGCTGAAGATGATGGAGCGCAACATGAAAGCCGAAATCGTTTCTGCCGCAGAGTGTTTGCCGTGACCGGACGTTTGCGATCGATGCATCGCGGGAATGTCGGAGCACTGGCCGACACCGCCAACGGAAGGCATTAGATGAGCAAGGGTAAGTCCGATCAGACCGAGTCTGACGTCGAGGCAGAGCATCACGAATCTCGGTCGCGGGCCAGCCGCGACGAGGACGGCGCATACGTCGGACGCAAATCCGGTGACGACGACTTCGACGCCGGGATGACCGGCGCGGAGGCGCGCAGCCAGGACGGCTGAGGTCTGCGCTACCGGTGCAGATCGACCACTAGCGGACGGTGGTCGGAAATCGGCATCAGATCCGCTTCCGTCGCAGCGGCGCGCAAGTTGCGGTCGTCGGTCAGTATGTGGTCGAGCTGACGCTGTGGTTGGGGCGCCGGAAACGTCAGCGCCGAGGCCAGCGGGCGCATGCCCGACCAGCGATGCACCGCCGCCGGAGTCAGGTTGAGGTCGCCGAGCAGCAGCCGCGGACCTGGTAATCCGCGCAGGTCGCGAACCAACCGACGCAGCTGTCGCCGATTCCAGCCAGGTACGAACGACAAGTGCGTGTTAGCCACCGTCAGCGGTCCCAGCGAAGTGTCCAACCGAGCGA
Organism: Mycobacterium sp. 1423905.2; assembly: GCF_001673155.1. Classification (GTDB taxonomy): domain Bacteria; phylum Actinomycetota; class Actinomycetes; order Mycobacteriales; family Mycobacteriaceae; genus Mycobacterium. The sequence continues at coordinate 12,270 of NZ_LZLE01000262.1, forward strand.
TCACCGCCGCGCGCGGCTCCTCGTCGACGATCATCACCTTGTCCGGGCCCGGCAAATACATCGGGAACCGCATCGGTATGCGTGGCAGTCGCACGACCTGCCAGCTGACCGCCGGGAAGCGGGACAACAGCGCGATTCCATAGGCGGCGGTCCCTGGCTGTTCGCGACCCGTGGCGGCCATCCACGTTGCCCCCGGAGTGCCGGAGATTGCAGCGACGAACCGATGTTCGACGGCGCCCATGGCCTCGGCGGCCGCCGCGGTCAAGTCAGCGCGCCCGGACCGGGGCTGGTCACAGTCGACCTCTTGCAGGGCCAGTACATCGGGATTAAGGCGTCGTACACAGTCCCGCAGGCGCTGCAGATCAACACCCTCACCGACCGTCCGGCCGTGCAGGATGTTGAACGTCGCCACGCGCACGGCTAGTCCACGGCTCCCGGCTCTGGCACCATCCCTAGGGCCGCCCGGCCAGACGTCCCAGCTCGGCGAGGTCCCGCTCGGCGTGGCTCTGCCGGATGTAGATGGAAAGGTCGGCGACGCGTTGCGCGTGCCGGCCGTCTTGAGTCAGTGGTCCCGGGCCCAGGGCGCGGCCGGTGCGCGTGATGGCTTCGTCGACGGCGTGTTCCACCACCGCGCGGGTGCGCCGAGCCAGCAGTTGCGCGGTCCGCGCCCGGTCGAACGGATCAGCGTCGACCTGGGCCGCCGCCACCGTCAACATCGCGTCGCCGGCGGCCAGAGCCGCGTCTACCGCGCCAAGGTGCGCCAACGCGTAGGCGTCGGCCGATTGGCTACCGGCGCATCGATACAGCGGATCAGCGACGCGTCGCGCACCGCCCAGCCAGCAGGCGGCCACACCGATGGCCCCGTGCCAGAACCCGGGGCGGTTCAGATACTGACCCGGGTCGCCGACCGCGACCGCGTGGGCGTTGGTGAACTGCACCGGCCGGGTATCGCTGCCGGCCATGCCGGGGTTCCACCATGTGCTGGGCAGCGGCTTGATACCAGGGTCGGTGACGGTGACGGCGAACAGGCCAAGCTCACCGTGCGGGTCGTCGATGTGCGCGGTGACCAGAGCGTGGGTGCAGAACCCGGCTCCGGAGCACCACACCTTGGTGCCACTCAGCGTGAACGCATCACCGCAGACGTTGGTCGCGGTCAGCACGGCATCCGGAGATTCGGTTGCCCATACCCCCCACAGTTGACCAGAGCCAGGCGGTTTGCCACCCAGCTCGTTGAGGATCGCAATCGCTTCCACGTGGGTTTCGGCGATACGGGCCGCCGCGATGTCCTCGTAAGCCAGTTCCGCCAGCCGCTCCCAGCGCTCGGCGGTACATCCCGACGCCGGAAGTGGTAACTCCAGTCGCCCCGATTCCAGCCAGTGCTGCACCAAACCGGCCGTCATACGCAAACCTCTTCTGCCGCCCCCGCCAGTTGATGCGGGTGGCTGGCACTGCAGACCGGCGCAACCCGCGCAACCAGGACCGCAGCCGAATCCTCGCCGGAGGCCAGTGCGCGACATCCGCGCAGCCTGCAGCAAGCTCGCGACGCTGCGGTTGCCATGAAGGGCTGATTTTCCCGAAAATCAGCCCGCTAAACGATTGCCCGATACCCCCAGACTAGTCAGGTTGCCTGCGACGAACGCGGGGTATGCCGTGACGACCATGACCAGAAGGCCTTCTGAGGACTCCGGCGCCGAAGGCGACGCGCGCTGCACCGACCTGCGGGAGGCGCTGCGCACTGCCGCCTCGGCGCTCAAGGAGCATGGTCCGCGCTTCGCCCTGGCGGGTAGTTATGCGTTGTGGGCCTACGGCGCACCGGAGCCCACCCATGACGTCGACATCGTGGTCGCCGAGGCCGACGTACCGGCGGCAGTGACGACGCTGGAGAAGGCCGGATTCCGCATCACGCGCCCGCCGGAGGACTGGCTGTTCAAAGCGAACATCGGTGAACCCGTCGTGGACGTGCTGCATCGGGTCAACGGCGAAATCGTCGTGCCGCAGATGCTGGACGGCGCGGAAGAGCGTGTGGTGCAGGCGATCATGATGCCAGTGCTGCCGCCGACCACGGTGTTCATCCAGCGACTGCGCGCCCTGACCGAGCATTACTGCGACTTCGCCAGGCTGTTGCCGGCGGCGCGGGCGGTCCGCGAACAACTGGACTGGGATCTGATCGAAGAGGCGACCGCCGACAACGACTTCGCGGCGGCGTTCTTGGTGCTCGCGGGCCGCCTGGGGCTGCGCGAATAACCAGAGTGATCTCCAGCTCCGGCGAAGTTAGAACGCGGTCCGACTGGGTACCGTAGTGCACTATGGAATCCCATCCGAGCCGTGACGAACAGCTGGAGGATGTCGTCGACGAGCTAGAAAGCGGCGTCACCGAAGAGCGGCGTGACCAGGGTGTGCCGGGGAACGTCAGCGAGCGCGAAGAAGCCCCGCCGGTAGGTTCCGAGGCCGCGGAGAAGGAGCCTCCGGACTAGACGCTGTGGCCCCCGCGCGGCGCGGCAGGCAAGTCCCGGCAAGTTGTGGTCAAGCCCCGCAGTACTTCGGTAC